>NZ_JBFUDG010000010.1:0-180285 GCF_056404835.1 Allobosea sp. P2_B12
AGCCCAGCGTCTCGCTGGCGCAGACCGACACCGTGGTCGAGCGCGCGAACTCGGCCAGCGCCTGCGGCGAGTTCATCCGGATCGGATCCTCGTACCAGCTCGGCTCGTACTGCTCGAGCACGCGGGCGATCTTGATCGCGGTCGGCAGGTTCCAGAGCGAATGCAGCTCGACCATGATCTCGATCTTGTCGCCGACGGCCTTGCGGATCTTCTCGAAGGGCTCGCAGGCCTTGCGCATCTGCTCGGGCGTGATGAACAGGCCCTGGTTCTCGATCGCAGCGGGATCGAACGGCCAGATCTTCATCGCCGTGATGCCGCTTTCCAGCAGGCTCTCGGCCACCGCATCGGCCCGGTTCATGAAGCCGTCGAGATCCTCATAGGGACCTTCGGTCTCGCCGAGATTCCAGGTCGAGACCGGCTTGATGTTGTGCGAGCGGACATAATTGTAGCCGGCGCAGGTGTTGTAGATGCGCTGCTTGTCGCGGCACAGGCCGCCGAGCATCTGGTGGACCGGCTGGCCGCAGACCTTGCCGAAGACGTCCCACAGCGCGATGTCGACCGCCGAGGTCGCGCGGGATTCCACGCCGGTCGAGGCCTGCGCCATCGGCAGATTGGTCATCTCCTTGTGGAGCGCCTCGATATGCAGCGGGTTCTTGCCGAGCAGCCGCATCGCCAGCGTGTCGTGCAGATGCGCCTCGACCGCGCCGGCCCCATAGAAGGTCTCGCCCAGCCCGATGATCCCGGCATCGGTGTGCACGCGCACCCACAGCACATTGGCGAACTCCTCCGTCCGCAACGTCTCGATCGCGGTGATCTTCATGGCCTGCCTCCCTGGCGGCACGCGTTCTTCAACAGCCTGCCGGCCATGGAACGCTGTGGTTGACGACCGATCATGGCGGGCCTTTCCGGCGCCGCCCGACCGAACAGGGCCGACCATAACGGCGCTTGTAAAATATCACAATATGTTTAGGCTCAGCCCCGGATGGAGCCGCTCAACGAGTTCCACCACGGAGAAAACGACATGGCAGGGCTGCAAACCACATGGCCAGACGCGTGAGCCGGCCGAAACTGGTCGAAGCGGATCAAGGCGCTCCGCAGCGCCGCAACCGCGTCAACCTGTTCGAACTGGCCTATCAGCGCATCGAGGAATTGCTGGTCCGCTGCGAACTCGCACCCGGCCGCTTCCTCGCCATGCAGGATCTCCAGGACATTACCGGCTTTGGCCGCACGCCGGTTCATCACGCCGTCAACCGCCTCGCCGCCGATACGCTGATCGTCATCCGCCCGCGCCACGGCCTGCAGATCGCGCCGATCGACCTCGCCCGCGAGCGCGTGCTCCTGCATCTGCGCCGCGACATCGAGCGCTTCGTTATCAGGCTCGCAGCCGAGCGCGCCGGTCCCTCGCACCGCAACCAGATGCTGCACATGGAACGCCTGCTGCGCGAGAAGCGCGACGGGCTGACGCTGGCGGAATTCAACGGGCTCGACCGCCGCATCGACCAGATGGTGCTGGCCGCCGCCGGCGAACCCTTCCTCGAACACACGCTGCGGCCGCTGCACACGATCTTCCGGCGCATCGGCTTCATCTATCATGCCCATGTGGCGGACAAGCCCAGCCTTGAAGGCACGATCGACCACCATATCGCCGTGCTGAACGCGATTGCGACGCGCAATGCCGAACGCGCCGTATCGGCCTCGGACGCGCTGATCACTTTCGTCGACGGCATGTTCGACGAAATGGAGACCCGCATCGACCCGTCCCTGCTCGACTGCAGCGTCGACCCCCTGCTCAACACCTGACCGCCCCGTCCCGAGACACGAGAAACCGCCCGCCATGCGCATCATCTTTCACGGCGATAACGCCGCCTCCTTCAGCAAGGGCTTCGCCGAGCTCGTCGGCAGCGAGTCGCAGGTGCAGATCCTGCCCGATGTGCTCGCCACGCCCGCGGACCAGCAGGCCTATGCCCAGGCCGATGCGATCATCGGCGTGAAGTTCGATGCCGGCCTGCCCCGGCCAGCCGGCCTCAAGCTCTTCCATGTGCCCGGCGCCGGCTACGACGCGGTCGATCTCGCCGCGCTTCCAGCGCAGACGAACGTCTGCAACTGCTTCGGCCACGAACAGGCGATCGCCGAATATGTGATGAGCGCGCTGCTTGCCCGCGCCATCCCGCTGAGCGACGCCGACCAGAAGCTGCGCCGCGGCGACTGGGCCTATTGGGCCGGCTCGCCCGACCGCGTCCATGGCGAGATCGCCGGCCAGACCATCGGCCTGCTCGGCTTCGGCCATATCGGCAAGGCGATCGCGCGCCGCGCCAAGGCCTTCGAGATGCAGGTCCATGTCGCCAATCGCAGCCCGGTCGCGACCTCGAATCTGGTCGATCGCGCCTTCACGCTTGACCAGCTCACCGAATTCTGCGGCTCGGTCGATGCCGTGATCGTCTCCGTGCCGCTGACATCGGACACCACCGGCATCATCGGCACTGAGGCGCTCGCCGCGATGAAGCCCGATGCCGTCATCGTCAATGTCGGTCGCGGCCCCACCATCGACGAAACCGCCCTGTTCGAGGCGCTCCGGGCCGGCCGGATCGGCGGAGCGGTCATTGACACATGGTATCGGTATCCAAGCGCAGCTGAGCCCAATATTTTACCGTCCAAACTGGCTTTCCATGAGCTTTCAAACGTTTTAATGACACCGCACATGTCGGGCTGGACCAGCGGCACCATTCGGCGCCGGCAGCAGACCATGGCGGACAACATCAAGCGGTGCTTCTCCGGCGCCGCTCTCACCAATGTCGTGCGAGAGGGCCGTTCCGGCACCTGATCGCCAGCAAAACCGGCCAGACGAAGCCGGAACAACACCATATGTCCAGCTGTCAAACCGAGGAAACGGCACCATGAACCTGATGAAACATCTCAAGATCGCCGGCACTCTGCTGGCGCTCAGTGCCGGCATGCTCGCCGCCGGCCAGGCCTCCGCCCAGTCCGTCACCGACATCATCAAGCGCGGCTCGGTCAAGATCGGCGTGCTGATCGGCGCCCCGCCCTACGGCTCCGTCGATTCCCAGGGAAATGCGATCGGCTACGATGCCGACGTCATCGCGCTGGTCGGCAAATATCTCGGCGTCAAGGTCGAGATGGTGCAGCTCACCCCGCCGGCCCGCATCCCGGCGCTCGAAGCCAACAAGGTCGACTTCCTCGTCGCCACGCTGGCCCCGACGCCCGAGCGCGCCAAGGCGGTGATGTTCTCGATCCCCTACAGCGCCTTCCAGACCGGCATCTACGCCAAGAAGAACGTCGCGATCAAAACCTGGGCCGATCTCAAGGGCAAGAAGGTCGGCGTTAACCGCGGCTCCAGCGTCGAGCGCGAGTTCACCAGCCGCGAGAAGGAACTCAACCTCACCATCCTGCGCTTCGAGGACGACGCCACCGTGATGCAGGCGCTGTTCTCAGGACAGGTCGAAGCCATCGCCGGGCCCGATGCCCAGGCCAACGCGGCCATGAAGGCGCGCGGCGAAACCGAGACCGAGCTGAAATTCGTCTTCGGTGTCCAGCCGAACTCGATGACCATGCGCAAGGACGCGTATGAGCTTCGCCAGTGGCTCAACAACTTCATCTACTACATCAAGCAGAACGGCGAGCTCGACGCGATCTCGCAGAAGTGGGTCGGCAGCCCGCTGCCTCCGCTCCCGACCTTCTGATTCCGGCTCCGGCCAGCGGACAAAAGACGAGCCGGCGCGTGCTTCAGCGCGCCGGCGATCCTCGATCTCGAAGGCCCAAGGAGCGAGCCGTTGCTCTTCCAAGACGTCATTTCCAGATGGCCGATGATCCTCAACGGGGTGGGACTCACGATCGTCCTGTCCTTCGTCGCGATCGGCCTCGGCCTTGTCCTGGCGACGCTGATGAGCGCTCTGCGCAGCCTTGCCGGCAGTTGGGCCGGCTACGTCGTCGACGCCTATGTCGAGCTGATGCGCAACACGCCCTTCCTGGTCCAGCTCTTCATGATCTTCTTTGGCCTGCCTCAGCTCGGCATCCGCATGAACGGCATCGAAGCTTCGCTGCTGGCGATGACACTCAACCTCGCCGCCTATGCCACCGAGATCATCCGCGCCGGCGTCGATTCGATCCATAAATCACAGGTCGAGGCCGGCCTGGCGCTGGCGCTGAGCCGGCGGCAGGTCTTCCAATACGTCATCCTGCAGCCCGCCTTTGCCCGCGTCTGGCCGGCGCTGTCGAGCCAGTTCGTCCTGATGATGCTCGCCTCGAGCATTTGCTCCTTCGTCTCGGTGCAGGAACTCTCGGGCACGGCCGCGATCATCGAGGCCGACACGTTCCGCAGCTTCGAGACCTATATCGTCGTCACCGTGATCTACCTCGTGCTGGCACTGTCGGTGAAGCTCGCGCTGAACTGGCTCGGCCGCCGTATCTTCCCGCAGGTCTCCGGCCTCGCCCGCGTCACCGAAGCACATGGGGAAGCGGCCTGATGCAGACCTTCGGTTGGCCCGAGGCCTATTTCATTCTGCGTGCCGCGAGCTGGACGCTGGCGCTCACGGCGATCGCCTTCGTCATCGGCAGCATCATCGGCGGCGTCTTCGCGATCATGCGTCTGTCGCGCGTCAAGCTGCTGCGCCAGATCGCTGCCGGCTACATCCTCGTCGTTCAGTCGATTCCCGTGCTCATGGTGTTGTTCATGAGCTACTATGGGCTTTCTGCCGCCGGCATCGAGCTGCCGCCTTTCTTCGCGGCCTCGGCCTCGCTCGCGATCTACGCCTCCGCCTATCTGGCCGAGATCTGGCGAGGCTCGATCGAATCCGTGCCGCGCCAGCAATGGGAAGCCTCGGCCTCGCTGGCGCTGACCACGCCCCAGCAGTACCGCTACGTCATTCTGCCGCAGGCCCTCCGGATCTCGCTGCCGCCGACCGTCGGCTTCCTCGTGCAGCTCGTGAAGAACACCTCCATCGTCCAGGTCGTCGGCTTCGTCGACCTGATGCGCGCCGGCATGCTGGTCAACAACGCGACCTATCAGGCCTTCCAGATCTTCACGCTGGTGGCCGCGATCTATTTCGCGATCTGTTTCCCGCTGTCCCGGCTCAGCCGCCATCTTGAAAAGGTGATGAATGCCAGCCGTTCTCATTGACGACGTCTACAAGCGCTTCGGCGATTTGGAAGTCCTGAAGGGCGTCTCCCTCAGCGTCGAGCCCGGGCAGGTCGTCGCGCTGATCGGCCGCTCCGGCTCCGGCAAGAGCACGCTGCTGCGCTGCATCAACGGCCTCGAGGCGATCAATGCCGGCCGCATCGAGGTCGCCGGCCATGTCGTCGACCAGGATCCCAAGAAGCTGCGCGAACTCCGCAAGGATGTCGGCATCGTCTTCCAGAGCTACAACCTGTTCCCGCATCTGACGGTCGGCCAGAACATCATGCTCTCGCCGCGCATCACGCAGAACGTGCCGACCGCCCAGGCCGAAAGCCTCGCCCGCGAGGTGCTGGCACAGGTCGGCCTGTCGGAGAAGTTCGACAGCTACCCCGACAATCTCTCGGGCGGCCAGCAGCAGCGCGTCGCGATCGCCCGCTCGCTTGCGATGCGGCCCAAGGTGATGCTGTTCGACGAGGTCACCTCGGCGCTCGATCCCGAGCTGACCGGCGAGGTTCTGCTGGTGATGGAAAAGCTTGCCCAGGCCGGCATGACCATGCTGCTGGTGACCCATGAGATGGCCTTCGCCCGCAATGTCGCGAGCACGACCATCTTCATGCATCAGGGCAAGATCTGGGAGAGCGGCGCCTCCAAGGAGGTCTTCGCCAACCCGCAGACGCCGGAGCTGCGCAACTTCGTCAGCGCCGGCGCCAAATAGGACTTCAGTCGTTCCAGATGCCGCCGGTGACGCTAAGCGTCTCGCCGGTGATGTAGTCAGCCTGGTCCGATGCCAGGAAGGCGACCGCCTTGGCGATGTCGGATGGCAGGCCGGCGCGACGCAGCGGAATGGCCTTGGCGCGATCCTGCGCGGTCGGCAGGCCCTCGGCGGCGCGCTGGACCTCGGATTCGTCGCGCATCTTGGTGTCGACGATCAGGCCAGGCGCGACCGCGTTGACGCGGATGCCGTACTCGCCGATCTCCAGCGCCAGCGACTGCGTCAGCGAGACCACCGCGAATTTCGAGGCGCAATAAGCGCCATAGGCCGCGACGCCCGACTTGCCCATCCAGGACGCGATGTTGACGATCGTGCCGCTGCGGCGCTCGACCATGCTCGGCGCGACCTGGCGCGTGACGTGGAACATGCCGTCGACATTGATGCCGAAGGTCGCCTTCCACTCGGCCTCGGTCGTCTCGAGCAGCTTGCCAACCTTGCAGATGCCGGCATTGTTGACGAGGATGTCGATCGGACCCAGCGCCTCCGTCAGCGCCCCGATGCCGGCCGCCACATCGGCGCTGGACGAGACGTCGCCGGACGCGACCACGATCTTGCCGCCATCCTTGCCCAACGCCCGCGCCGTCGCCTTTGCGGCCGCAAGGTCGAGGTCGAAGATGCCGACATCGCAGCCTTCTGCCAGAAGCCTGGCCGCGATCGACCTGCCGATGCCGTGCGCCGCGCCGGTGACGATCGCCTTGCGTCCTTGCAGTCCATACATGTGTCAGGCCTTGTTCTCTGATGCGCGGGGGTTCATCGGTTTGCGGTCTCCACGCGCCGTCCAGCCGCCATCGACGACCATGACGGAGCCGGTGCAGAAGGAGGCATCGTCGCTGGCGAGCCAGAGCATCGCCTGCGCGATCTCGATGGGCTGGCCGAGGCGCTCCATCGCCTGGCGCCCCTCGAGACCGCTGCGCAGGTCGGCGGCGTCCGGCCCACTGAGGATCTTCTTGAAATAGGGCGTCGCGATCGTGCCGGGCGCGACCGCGTTGATCCTGATGCCAGCGCCGACATGGTCGACGGCCATGGCGCGCGTCAATGCCGCCACCGCCCCCTTCGAGGCGACATAGGCCGCTCGGTCAAAGATGCCGACATTCGCGACCGCCGAGGCGGTGTTGACGATGGCGCCGCCGCCCTGCTTCTCCATCACCGGGATGGCGTGCTTGCAGCCGAGGAAGACGCCGTTGACGTTGACCGCCATCAGCGCGTTCCAGTCGGCTTCCGAGGTCGAGACGACGGTGCCGGCGATGCCGTAGCCGGCATTGTTGACCAGGATGTCGAGCCGGCCGTGATCGGCGACCGTCTTGGCGATCATCGCCGCGACCTCCGCATCCTTGCTGACATCGACCTGATGCGCGACGGCCTTGCCGCCCTGCCCCGTGATCTCGGCGACAACGCGTTCAGCCGCCGCGAGGTCGCGATCGGCGACGATGACGGTCGCGCCTTCACGGGCGAACAGCTTGCAGGCTTCATGGCCGATGCCCGAGCCGCCCCCGGTGATGATCGCGATCTTACCTTCGAGCCTCATGGTCTTGCCCTCCATCCGATGGTCCCGCGACATGGCGAGCGATGCTCGCTCACAGCATCACCACGGGAGAGAAATGCTGCTCGACGGCCGCCAGCAGCGCCTGCCCGACGATCCAGGAAGATTTCGGATTGGCCGGCGAGGGCCGGTTAGCGATGGTCAGCGCCATCGTGCCGAACTCGCTCTCCGCCGTGACGACATGCATGTTGCCGGTCGCGGCAGGATCGCAGACGACATCGACGCCGGTTGCCTCGAAGCCCGGCCCCGCCAGCGCCAGCGCTGCTGCGACGTTGAGGTTCTGCGGATAGAGCGCCGCCGCCTCGCGCGCCGTGCCCGAGAACAGCGTTACAGGGTGCGACAGCGTCGCCGGATCATGGCCCAGCCGCTGCAACTCCGCGCTCCAGGCGGCGGGTGGCTTGCGCGATTCATAGCGCAGCTCGAGTTGCGTCGCGTGGCGGACCGCGCGGACATAGTCGAGCCCGCCAAGCGCACCCGAGGCCAGCAGCAGTCGCCCGCCGCCCTTGCGCGCGGTCGCGACGAGATCGGCGAGGAAGGCCTCGTCATGCAGCGCACCGATCGACGAAATCAGCACCGGCAGACCCAGCGCAAGGCAGCCCGGCACGCTGTCGCGCACCGCCGCATGACCGGCCGCCTCGATCACGAGATCGGGCGCGAAGGCAGCGACCTCATCGAGGCTGGCGAGCACCGCACAGCTTTCCGGCACACGCACCCGCGACGGCGAGCCCGGCCGCAGTAGCACGCCCAGAGCATAACCCGGCTCCCGCGCCGCCAGCAGCGCGGCGGCGATGTCGGTCGCGATCGCGCCGAAGCCGATCAGGACGACGCGGCGGGTCTTCACGCCAGCTCTCCGATCCATTCGGCGACCTTGGCCGAGAAGGCGTCGGGCCGCGAGACCGGGAAGAAATGCCCGCCATTGTCGAGCAGAATCTTGCGGCAGCCGGGCAGCGCCGCGGCCAGATCCTCCTGGAGAAAGGACGGCACGATCATGTCGTCGCGGGCGCCCAGCACCAGCGTCGGCTTCGCAAGCGAAGCGATGTTTGCCGATCCGTCGAAGGCGAGCAGCGCGTCGATGCGCTCGCGGACCACCTGCCGTGCCGCGACGGAGGCCGGTGCGGCAGCCAGCGCCGCCTCGTAGACCCCCCAGTTCGCCTCCAACCAGACCGGCGGATAGGAGATCAGCACGGCGGTCGCGGCATAGGCTTGGGGGTTCTCGTCGAGGATTGAGCGGCGCGCTCCGAACAGCCCCGTCATATAGCGGCTCGGCTTGAGCCAGCTCGCGCTCAGGATCAGCCCGTCGAGCCGCTCCGGCGCGAAGGCGCCCAGCGCCTGGCCGATGCAGCCACCGGTCGAATGGCCCAGCAGCACCGCGCGCTCGACGCCGGCCGCATCGAGCACGCTCAGGCAGTCCTGCGCGAGTTGGTCGATGGTGCAGGGCGCGATGCCGCGCGTGCTGGCGCCGATGCCGCGCTGATCGAAGCGGATGACGCGGCAGGAGCGTGCCAGCGTCGCCGCATTGCTCTTCCAGAAGCCGGCGGTGCCGCCGAGCCCGCTGACGAGCAGCAGCGCCGGCCCCTGCCCTTCGGAAAAGGCCTGGAGCACGGCGCCATCCGGCGTCTCGACAGTGAAGGCGCCAGATGGCGCCGAAACTGGCGCGGCGCTCATTGCAGCGGCGAATAGGAAACGGGGGTCAGGATGCGCGTATCCTGGATGTCGATCAGCCCATCGACACGCTTGAGGTAGTCCTGCCAGCGCGGGTCGGCGAGCATCGTCTTGCGCTTGGCGGCGCGCTCGTCGAGGCTGTTGTAGCTCCACAGCGCGACGACATGGTTCAGCTCGCCGATCTCGGTGGTGAAATAGGCGATGAAGGTGCCCAGATGCTCCTTCTGGAGGGGCAGGCCATACTCGCCATAGACCTTGACGAATTCGCCGAGTTTGCCGGCCTTGATGCGGTAGTCGCGCTCTTCATAGATCATCGTTCGCCTGCCTTCGATCGTCGTTTCGAGGGATGAGCTCTCATATATCTCTGTTCGCGACACCGCCACCCCGAACAATCTCATCGGATGCCCGGCTATCGTCCTGCAAGAGAAACCGGTGCCGGCCCTCCAGCATGTCGCCTGTCTACGCTTCCAGCGGGCAGGGATACATATATCAGGCCATCGCATCTGGATCGTGGGTCCGATGCCGAGCTTTGCCGTGAAGCCGGCAGTAGGACGGTTCGCTCCGGGCCTGTCAATTGCGTCGGCGCGATCAGGTCAGCCCGCCATCGACATGCCAGATCTGGCCGGTGACATAGGATGCGGCCGGCGAGGCGAGTACGGCTGCAACCTCGTCAGGCCTGCCGCGCCGGCCGCCCTTCGATCCCCGGCAGTTGCCAATCGCACCGCGCACCGCCAAAGACGGTGCGACAGGCAGCCAACGGCCGGACCATGGACAGCGACCAGAAACGCCTCGCCGCGCTGCGGCACCTCCTGACGCAGGCGCATGAGAAGCTCGGGCTCAAGCTCGGCTTCCGGCTGTGGGATGGCAGCTCGGTGCCCGCCAGCTGGCCGGCCGATGGGCTCGCCATCGCGATCCGCGATCCAGGCGCGGTCGCGGCTCTGGTCCGCAAGCCCAGGCTCGACACCTTGCTCAATCTGCATGTGAGCGACCGCATCGCCCTGCTGAACGGCTCGATCTTCGATCTCGCTGCCGCCCGCCCCGAGGGCAAGATCGGACGCCTGGCGCGTACCATCTCCAAGCGCGCCGTCTTCGACGTGCTGCGCCGCTTCATCTTCGCGCCCGGCGCGGCCCCAAGCGCGGTCGAGCACCTCAAAGGCGACGAGATCGCCCGCGACGGCGCGCCCACGACCAACAAGGCCAATATCGCCTATCACTACGACGTCTCGAACGCCTTCTATCGGCTCTTCCTCGACGAGGAGATGGTCTACACCTGCGCTTATTTCACGCAGGACCATGGCGATCTCGACCGCGCCCAGCGCGACAAGCTCGACATGATCTGCCGCAAGCTTCGGCTGAAACCGGGCGACCGCCTGCTCGACATCGGCTGTGGCTGGGGCGCGCTGATCTGCCATGCCGCCCAGCATTACGGCGTCGAGGCCCATGGCGTGACGCTCGCCGAGGAGCAACTGGCGCTCGCCCGCGAGAAGGTCGAGCGGCTTGGGCTGCAGGACAAGGTGACGCTCCACCTCAAGGACTTCACCCAGATGGAGGGCGAGTTCGACAAGATCTCGTCGATCGGCATGTTCGAGCATGTCGGCATCGCCAACCACCCCGCCTATTTCCAGGCGGTGAACCGACTGCTGCGGCCGCGTGGCCTGTATCTGCACCACACCATCTCGCGCCGAGCCAAGAAGACCGACAAGGCCTTCAACAAGATGCCGCCCGAATATCGCGCGCTGGTGCGCTATATCTTCCCGGGCGGCGAGCTCGACCATTTGGGCATGTCGATCGCCAATCTCGAGCGAAACGGCTTCGAAATCCACGACGTCGAGGGCTGGCGCGAGCACTACCAACGCACGACGAGACTGTGGTGGGAGCGGCTTAACGCGCGCAAAACCGAGGCCGAAGCCGAGATCGGCCCCGAGCGCACGCGGATGTGGCTGCTGTATCTCGCCGGCTGTTCGCTCGCCTTCGAGCGCGGCGGCGCGCTGGTCAACCAGACGCTGGTCTCGAAGCGCCGCAAGGGCGCCTCGGGCCTGCCGCTGACGCGGGAAGATCTGTATCGCTGATCGGCGCCGCTGGCGTCATGCTCGGGCTTGACCCGAGCATCTCGGGAGGAGAACGCTCCCGTCAAAGTGATCCTCAGGTCAAGCCCGAGGATGACGCCGCGACGGCAACGTCACTTCTTCACGAAGAGGTCGAGCTTTCCGTAATGCTCGGCGAGCAGGTAGTAGAAGGTCAGGCGCGACTTGGTCTTGTCCGCCTTCATATGCTCGCAGATCGCCTTCACCGTGGCGTCGAGATCGGCGGTCTTCAGGCCAAGTTTCTTCTTCAGGAAATTCTCGCGCACCCGCTCCAGTTCGGCCGCATCCGAGCAGGCGACATAGCGGGTGTCCGGCTTGCCCATCACGAGCGCATAGGATTTCGACATGCCCGCAAAGGCCGCTTCATTGAGCGGCTTCTTGGCGAATTTCTTGACGTCGGCGAGATGATCCATCGGTAGCCCCTCTTCGGCCGGACGGCGGCGCCTCCGGCGTGCCAGTTGTCGCGCGGCAAACGTTAACGCGCTTTTTTGCCGCAGGCGAGGGGCCAGCGGCGCCCGGCCCACTTTTTCCAAGAGGTGCCAGAAGGCCTTCGCGATGCACCGGGAGGATGCCGCCCCTGCAGGCGCGCGGGTTGAGCCCGCTGCCGCGAGATGCTGCGATGCAGCATCCAAGACGAAAGCGAGCCTACCGATGAAGCCGACCATTCTGATGGCGCCCAAGATGCCCGCGGCGCTCGTCGCCCGGCTGCACCAGAGCTACGAACTGCTGGGCTCCATGGAACGCCCGACACCCGATGCCTTGCCTCCGGGGGCGGCGGAGGCGCGCGTGCTGCTGACGGTCGGCGGCTGGCGCACGGATGCAGCCCTGATGGAGGCCCTGCCGAAGCTCGGCCTCGTCGCCTGCTACGGCACCGGCATCGAGGGTGTCGACCAGGCCCATGCCAAGGCGCACGGCATCCTGCTCAGCAATGGCGGCGATGCCAATGCGGACGCCGTCGCCGAATTCGCCATCGGCCTGATGCTCGCCAGCATCCGCCAGATCGGCAAGGGCGACCGTTTCATCCGCTCCGGCCGCTGGACCGGCACCGCGATCGAGCGCATGCCGATCGTGCCGGGCCTCGCCGGCCGCAGGCTCGGCATCTATGGGCTGGGCTCCATCGGTGCCCGGATCGCGACGATGGCCAAGGTCTTCGGCATGGAGATCGGCTATCACAACCGCTCGCAGCGCCTGGACCTGCCCTATCACTATGAGGACAGCCTGCTCGGCCTCTCCGAATGGTCAGATGTGCTGATGGTCGCCGTCAGGGCGAGCGCGGAAACCCGCCACGCCGTGAACGCGCCGGTGCTCCAGGCGCTCGGCCCGAAAGGCCATCTCGTCAACATATCCCGTGGAATCGCCGTCGACGAGGAGGCGCTATGCGAGGCGCTGGAGGCCGGCACGATCGCCGGCGCAGGCCTCGACGTCTTCGAGAACGAGCCGAATGTGCCCGACCGCCTCAAGGCGATCGACAACGTGGTGCTGACACCTCACATCGCCGCCATGGCCGACAGCGCCCAGTTCGCACAGCAGGAACTCCTGCTACGCAACCTCGACGCCTTCTTCGCCGGACAGCCTCTGCCCTCGGGCGTGCCGCTTTAGGCGCGCCGCATCAGGGCAGGACCACCACCGGCGTGCCCATCCGGACGCGGGCGTAGAGATCGGCGACGTCCTGATTGTGCATGCGGAAGCAGCCATAGGACGCCGCCGTGCCGATCGTGCCGGGCATGTTGGTGCCGTGGATGGCGTATTCGCCGCCGGGTCCGAGCCCGATCACGCGCGCACCCATCGGGTTGCGCGGCGAGCCGCCGGGAATGACGTCGGGCAGGCGCGGATTGTCGCGCTTCACCGAGGCCGGTGGGCTCCAGGCCGGGTCGACCTGCATTTCCTCGACATATTTGACGCCGCGCCACTGCTTGCCGGCCTTGCCGACGGCGATCGTATAGCGGATCGCCTCGCCGCCAGCGGTGACGAGATAAAGCCGGCGCTCGCCGGTGCGGATCACGATCGTGCCGGGCTGGAAGCGCGCATCGGGCACCAGGACGACCTCGCGCGCCATCGCCGCCTGCCCGGCCAGAAGCAACGGCAGCAGCGCAATCGCCGCCGCCAGCAGAATATCGATCGAAGCTCGCTGTTTGGTCATGGCCACATCTCCCGCGCGGACAACAGGCGGGAGATGTGACGCGCATCCCCTGAATCGGGGGTTGAGCGACATGGTGAAGCCGTGATTCACGATGAATCCGCCGTGAACCGGCCAATTCAGCTCAGGCGGGGCTCAGGCGGTGCTGCTGCGGCAGCAGGAATGGCAAGCCCGGCGCCGGCGCCCGGCTGAGCGAAAGGTCGACCTTGAAGACCTGCCGCAGCAGCGCGTCGTCCAGCGTCTTTGCCGGGGCGCCCTGGGCGATGATGCGGCCCTGGTCCATCACCACGAGATGATCGGCATAGGTCACGGCGAGGTTGAGGTCATGCAGCACGACCAGCACCGCGACGCCGCGCGCCGCGATAGTCCGCGCCATGTCGAGCAATGCGAGCTGGTGGCAAAGGTCGAGGCTGGCGATCGGCTCGTCGAGGAACAGCACCTGCCGCTCGCAGACGCTGCGGCCGGCCTCCATCTGGCACAGAGCGCGGGCAAACTGGACACGCTGCTGCTCGCCACCAGACAGGGTCTGGTAGCGCCGGCTGGCGAGTTCAAGCACGCCGGCGGCCGCCAGGCACTCGCCGATCAGGGCCTCGCGGCGCTGGCGTGGCAACGCCCGCCCGACACCGTCGGCGCCGAGCCGCGCCACCTCATAAACACTGAACGGGAAGACCAGCCGCGCATGCTGCGCCATCACCACCCGCTGGCAGGCCAGCCGCCAGCCCGGAATCGACGACAGAGCCTCGCCATCGACGAGGACCGAGCCGGCAGACGGCTTGAGTTCCCCGGTGAGAAGCTTGAGCAGGGTCGATTTTCCCGCGCCGTTGGGACCGATCAGGATCGTGGTCGTCCCCGGCGCCAGCGCGAGCGACGCCTCGCTGACCAGTTGCCGGCCGCCGGCCGTGAAACTGACGCCCTGCCCAGAGACGATGGCTTGGGAAGCGACGGTCTCAGACATCGAGCGGCCCCGAGCGGCGCAGCAGCAGCCACAGGAAGAACGGCGCGCCGATCGCGGCGGTGACGATCCCTATCGGCAGCTCGGCGGGGGCCACGATCAGCCGGGCGGCGATATCGGCGCCGACCAGCAGCATCGCGCCGCCCAGCGCCGACAGCGGCAGCAGCAGGCGATGGTCGGGCCCGGTGGCGAGCCGGACGAGATGAGGCACCACGATGCCGACGAAGCCGATCATGCCGGCCGTGGCGACGCTGGCGCCGACCGCCAGCGCGACCAGGATGATCGCCATCGCCTTCACGCGCTGCACGGGGATGCCGAGATGATAGGCCTCCGCCTCCCCCAGCATCAGCCCGTTGAGCCCGCGCGCCAGTAGCGGCATCGCCAGCAGCAGCGGCAGCACGATCGGCGCGACGGCCGAGAGCTTGGTCCAGCTTGCGCCGCCGAGGCTGCCGAGCGACCAGAAGGTCAGATCACGCAATTGGCGGTCATCCGACAGATAAGCCAGCAGGCCGGTCAGGGCGCCTGCCAGGGCGCCGAGCGCCACCCCGGCGAGCAGCATAGTCGCGACCGATGTCCGCCCATCTCGCGTCGCGATGAGATAAAGCGCCAGGGTCGAGAGCAGCCCGCCGCAGAAGGCCCCAAAAGGCAAAACCGCGAAAGGCAATTTCATCGCCATGCCGGTCAGAAAGCGATCGCCGAGCACGATCGTGGCGGCAGCGGCAAGCCCGGCCCCGGCCGAGACGCCGACAAGGCCCGGATCGGCGAGCGGATTGCGGAACAGACCCTGCATCAGCGCACCCGACACAGCCAGCGCCGCGCCGATCAACAGGCCGATCAGCACGCGCGGCAAGCGGATGTTGAGCACGACGAGGACGTCCCGGCCCTGCAGCAGCGCGTCATCGCCCGCGAGCCGCGCCATCAGGATCTCGGCGACGCGGCCCGGCGGAATCGCGATCGCACCCTGGCCGATCGCCACGATCGTCAGCGCCAGGCAGGCGAGCGTCAGCCCGACGACGGTGACGAGCGCGGTGCGCCGCCGCCCATCGACAAAGGCGGCAAGCGAGGGCGCTGCCATGACGCTGCCAGAAATGGCACGAGGCGGAGACGAGGCCAGCGTCACGGCGCGGTCGCGGTCTTCAATGTCGGGATCGCGGATTCAGGATAGATCGCGGCCATCAGGTCGCGCGCCGCCAGCGGCGTGCGCGGTCCGAAACCGAGCAGGTAAAGCCCGTCCATCTGGATCAGGCGCTTGCCGTCCGCGGCGGGCGTTTGCGAGAAGGACGGCATCGCGAAGAGTTCGTCGGGCGTGACATTGCGGGTGCCGCTGTTGCGCATCATCAGAATGATTTCGGGCGCGGCCGCCAGGATCGCCTCGTCCGTCATCGGCTTGTAGCCTTCGATCTCGCTGGCGACGTTGACGCCGCCGGCATGGCCGATGATCGCGTCGGCTGAGCTGTTGCGCCCGCCGACCATGACGCGGCCGTTCTGCAGCGACAGCACGAAGAGCACCCGGCGCTTGGCCGGAATCCGGCCGCGCAGCGTGGCGAGTTCGTCGAAGCGCTCCGTGGTCTGGGCCGCCAGCCGGCGCGCCGGCTCGGCCGCGCCCACGGCGGAGCCGATCGCCTCGATCTTGCTGGCGACGCCCTCGGCCGACATCCCGTCCGTGATCCGAACCAGCTTCACGCCGGATTCGGTCAGCAGCGAGACCGCGTCCGGCGGGCCGGCGCCTTCGATGGCGAGGATCAGCGAGGGCTTCAGCGACAGCACGCCCTCGGCCGAGAGCGCCCGGACATAGCCGACATTGGCCTTGTCGCGCAGGGCATCGGCCGGGAACTGGCTGGTCGAATCGACGCCGGCGATCCTGTCCTGGAGACCGAGCGCATAGAGGACCTCGGTGATGACCCCGCCGACCGCGACGATGCGCTCCTGCGCCTGGCCGAGCGCGGGACTGGCGAACCCCATCGGGAGCAAAAGGCTGACGGCCGCGAGCAGCGTCAGGCCGATCGCGGCCGAGACTTCGCGCCTGTCCGGTTGGCGCTGCCGGTCTACCAGAAGCTCTGTGCGGCGGAACATGAGCCGATCTCCTGAACGCCGGCCGCTGCCCGCCCGTAAGGCCGAGAGACAGCATCGCCAGCTGCGGTGTTACCGTTTCGCCAAGTAGTTTTCAGTTTTTAATTATTCAAAACTGAGAATAACGTCAGCGTTGTTGACGTTGATATTCAGCTTTACTAGAAGCGGTCAAGGGCAAGGGGCGATGCGAGACGGCGTCCGGCGCCGAACCGCTTCATGACCACCCCGCAGAACCCAGAACAGGAAGATCCCGATGTTCATCGCCATGAACCGCTTCAAGGTCGTCAAGGGTGAGGAGGCCGCGTTCGAGACCGTCTGGTCCACGCGCAAGACCCGCCTCGACGAGATGCCGGGCTTCCTCGCCTTCCACCTGCTCAAGGGCCCGGAAAAGGAGGATCACACGCTGTATTCCTCCCACACCACCTGGGCCTCCAAGGCCGACTTCACCGCCTGGACGAAGTCGGAGCAGTTCCGGGATTCGCATCGCAATGCCGGCGAGAAGCGCGAGAAGCCGCTGTTTCTCGGCCATCCCGAGTTCGAGGGCTTCGAGACCGTGCTGAGCGAGACGAACCCGCAGCGCCCCCTCCAGGCAGCCGAATAAGGGCGTTTCAGATGTCGGATGCGCAGACGATCGACAAGGCTCCCGCCGCACTGGGCGGGATCGAGAAGGCCAGGCAGATGCTGGCCGAGAAGGCCGAAGCCATGGTCGAGTCGGTGGCAAAGGAGGCCGGCGTCTCCACCCGCGCCGTTCTCGAATTGACCCCGGCGGAGGGGCGCACCCTGATCGCCGCGGAGAGGTTCGAGGCGCTCTGGCAGGAGCTCGCGACCTGGGGAACCGTGCTGTTCCTCGTCCATACGCCCGACCTGGTGCTGGAATGCGAGGGCTCGCTTCCGGTCGGCTCCTTCGGCCATGGCTATTACAACATCCATGGCGACAGCCCGATCGGCGGGCATATAAGGGCGTCGAACTGTGCCGCGATTTATGTGGTCGATCGCCAGCTTCCCAGCCGGCGGGTCTGCTCCGTGCAGTTCTTCAACGGGGCCGGCGAAGTGATGTTCAAGGTCTTCGTCCGGCGCGACGCCCAGCGGGCCCTGCTTCCCGACCAGCTCGAGAAATTCGAGACGCTGAAGACGCGTTTCGGCTGAGCACGGCGGCATCGCGGCGGCCCAAAGCCACCGCTATTGCGACATGCTATGGGACGGCAAGCTCCGCCGCCATCTTCGGGCCATGGATTGGGCCGAAGAGCAGCGGAGAGCGTCCCAGTGAACCCCGCCATGCCCTGCGCTAACCATTTATTAACCATAAAGGAGCAGCCTGCTCCGCGTAGAGACGTCTGCACGTGATCGGATCTGCCGATCAGCCACCGGAAGGATCCCGTCGCCGCGACCTTCGGGAACTCGGCGCCGACGATCTGTCCGACATCCAGACCATGGACGTGGACATGACCGCGCATGTGATGATGGAACGGGCCGCCTTCCCGGCCGGAGCCGCCTACGGACCGGCCGCGCCGGCGGAGCCTATCACCGCCGACAGCGCACCTGCTGCCCGCGTCGGCCTCGCCGCCGGGCTGCTGCTGGCGCTGCGCTTCGTCCAGGCGCGCTTCCTCTCGGTCTGGGGACTTCTGGTCGCGGCCGCGCTCTGCCCGGCCCAGGCCTTCGCCGATTTCGCGGTGTTCTCCGCCTTCGTCAGCTTCGTCTCGATCGCGGCGCTGCTGCGGCTTGAGGCGATCTTCTTCCAGAACAGCAGCCATGAGCGGCTCGGACGCGCCTTCCGCCTCGCATTGGCAACCGGCACCGGCTTCCTCGGCCTGGCAGCGCTTGGGGTCGTCGCAGCCGTCGCTGCCGGGCAGGTTGCGCCGGCTATCGGAGCCCTGTTCCTGGTCTCGCTCGCCGGCCGCGCGATCCTGCGGCTGGTCTCGGCCGAAGCCATGGCAGAGGGCGATTTCCGGGCCATCGGCAACAGCAACGTGCTGCAGGCGCTGGTCCAGCCGGCGATGATGCTGCTGTTGATCTGGACGCTGGGCGCAACCTCGCTGTCGCTTTTCGCAGCCGACGCGATCGGCCATGCCGTGACCGCCGGCTACATGCTCTGGCGCCGGCGGTCCGCGCTAACGGCTCTGGTGGCGCCGGCCTTGTGGTCGCTTCACGAATTGGTCACCTCGACCCATCGCTGGCGCGCTGCTCCGCGCCTGCTCTTGCCCTCCGCACTCCTGTCCTATGGCTTTACGGTCGTCCCGCTGATGGCCCTGCCCTATGGCAGCAATCCGCTGCTGGCCGCCCATGTCGCGCTCTCGATGCGCCTGCTCGAGGTGCCGACCCAGATGTTCGCCGCGGTCTCGGTGCCGCTCGTGCTGAACAGCCTGCGCACGCAATCGGGCGCCGGCCGGCAGGGCTGGGTTCGCGTCCTCACGCTCTGGCTCCTGGCAGGAGCCGCCGCGCTGTTTGCCGCGATCGCGGTTGTTGCCATGACAGCCGATGCGCTGCTCGACGCCACGCAATGGGCCGGCATCGGCGAGATCGTCGCGATCATGGCGCTGTTCTATGGCGGCATCGCGCTGGTCACGCCCCTGCACGAGATCACCTCGCTGTCGCGCCATCCGCGCCGCCAGGTCGCGACCAATGCGGTCGCCCTGCTGGCGGCAGTGCTCGCCATGCTTTGGTTCGAGACGCTGTCGCTGCCGCTGCTCTGCGTCATCGGCCTCGTTTCACTCGCCCGTATGCTGGCGCTGATCCAGTTCGCCTGGACGCGGCTGGGCACTGACGCAGTCCCTGCTCGCTCCGCTTGAGCTGAAACGCTCGCCTACTCCCGGCGGATCAGCCGGTCGGCCAGCAGCGACGAGAAGAACCCCGGCCTGAAGCTGCTTTCGAGCCGTTGGGGATCGTAGAGGTCCCGCGCCCAGTCGAGAAAGGCGATGCCCTTGGCCTCGCCCTCGACGCGATAGGCGTCGAAGAAGGCGTCGAGGATGCCTGTCTTGGCGAAGCGGAAATGGCCATAGCGCAGCGATAATTGCCCCATGGCCTCGTCGAGCGGGCGCCCCTCATGGATCAGCAGATAGAGCGCCGAGAAGAAGCCGGCCCGATCAGCCCCCGACTTGCAGTGGACCAGCGCCGGCTCTTTCAGCGTCGCGAAAAAGGCCCCAGCGCCCAGGATGGTCTCGCGCTCCGGCGCGCCGCGCGAGCGCAGCACGAAATCGACCAGCGCGATGCCGTGCCGCTCGCAGGCCTCGCGCTGCAGCGGCCAGGAGCCGTGCTCGCGCCCGCCGCGCAGATTGACGATGGTCTTGACGCCCTGGCTGGCGAACCAGGCGATCTGCCCCGGCGCCGGCTGCGCCGCCCGCCACAGCCGCGGCGTGACCCTGTGCGCGTTGAGATAGGCCAGCCGGAAGATGCCGTGGTCGACCAGCAGCATGTTCGCCCAAGCGCGCAGACGCTGGCCCCGGCCTTCGATTGGCCGGTCCCAGCGCGCGATGCGGGCCATGCGCCGCGCATAGCGGTCCTCGTCGGGGCGCAGGCGGTTCAGCACGGGCGGCCCCCGCGCGGCGCAAGGCTGGCGCGGCTCGAATGAGATGTCATGCCGCGCCCGATACCAGCGTGGCGGGGCCAGCGCAAATCGGCGGGGTTTACCCTGGTGCTAATGTCGGGCTTGGAGTTTGCCACGCAAACCCGCATAAGACGCCCGTTTCCAATCCTGACAGGTTTACAAGACATGCGCCTCGACGCCATCTCCATCGGCAAGAATCCCCCCGACGAAGTCAATGTCGTGATCGAGGTCGCGATTGGCGGCGAGCCGATCAAGTACGAGATGGACAAGGAGGCCGGCACGCTCTTCGTCGATCGCTTCCTCTATACGCCGATGCGCTATCCCGGAAACTACGGCTTCATTCCGCACACGCTCTCCGAGGACGGCGACCCTTGCGACGTGCTGGTCGCCAACACCCGGCCGCTGATTCCGGGCTCCTACATCGCGGTCCGGCCGATCGGCGTGATGCTGATGGAGGACGAGGGCGGCGGCGACGAGAAGATCATCGCGGTGCCCGTCCCCAAGCTGACCAAGCGCTACGAGAACGTCCACAACTACACCGACCTGCCCAAGATCACCCTCGACCAGATCCAGCACTTCTTCGAGCACTACAAGGATCTCGAGCCCGGCAAATGGGTCAAGCTGAAAGGCTGGGGCGACGCCACCAAGGCCAAGCAGCTGATCGTCGAGGCGATGGACCGCGCCAAGGCCGCCAAGGCCTGAGGCCGCGCAGGGGGGCGGACGCTTGATCATCGCCTCTTTTGCCGAATTCCTGAACACGGGCCGGCTCGGGCCGATGGTGCCCGGCATGGCGTTGAACGATGTGGCGCTTGCATTCGGCCCTCCTGCGCAATGGCTCAAGGGAGGCATGCTCCCGGCCGGACCGGTGCCAGGCTATTGGCGATATCGCCGGCACCTCGAAGTCTCCTTCGATTTCGAGGAACGGCCCCATTGTGACTGGTTTCAGCTCGAATACGGCCGCAGCCTTGCAGGGCAGGCTGCGCAAGTCTGCGACAAGATGGTCATGGTCCTGGATGGCTTGACCGGCACGTCTCCCGTCTCGGCCTATATCTCCGCCATCGCCGATATCGACCATGTCCGCGTCAGGCTTGTCGACAAGGCTGGATATCCCGGCCCGCGCGTTTACGTCGACGATATCGAGATCATCTTCAATTGTGACGATGAATTGTTCCGTCGGGAAATGACGGAAGCCGAGCAGGTGGGGTTCGTGGAAGCCGGGTCGGAGCTCGACTCGATCTACTCGTTCCATCGAAGCCAGCATCGCCTCAACTGGCTCGCCCGGGAGCCGAAGCACGATGAGCCGGAGCTACTGAGTGGTCGCGACTATCTGCGCTTGTGCCGGGCTTGACGAGAACGCGTATGATCACGCTCTCATTCGCCGATTTCCTCAACACTGGCAGGCTCGGACCACTCGCGCCGGATATGAATCTGGATGAGGTGGCGGAGGTGCTCGGCCCGCCTTCGTGGTGGAACATCGATGATGCATATCCAGCTCCACACTACTGGGGTTACGGGCACTATCTCGAAATTGCATTCCGTTTCGACGGCCGGCCCCGTTGCAGCTGGTTCCAGCTTGAAGCCGCCGGCGGCCTCGCAGGGGATTCCGTGCTGATCTCCGATGATTTTGTCATGGCACTCGATGGGCTGACGGGGAAATCTTCGATCTCCCGCTATATTTCGGCGATCGGTGATATCGATCGGGTCAAAGTCAGCCTGTTCGACGTAACGGGCTCTCGCTACCCTGCCATTTTGATCGACAACGTCGAGATCGGATTCGATTGCGACGGCCATATATACGAGGCAGCTACGCCTCTCGATGAAGCGATAGCGATCATCGAAGCCCATTCCAGCCTGGATTCAATCTATTCCTACGCCAAGGACGAGAACCTCGCGCATCGGTATCAGCAGTTCCAGAACGCGCCGGGCTCGGTGATCCTGAGCGGACGGGACTATCTCGATCTTGCCCGTGCGTCGCAAGCGGCGGGCAGTGCGCCAATACCGTAGACCGGCGCAAAGGCTCCCCGCTCGACGCCCATATAGCGCGATGCCAAAGGGCTCAGGCTCGAACTTCATCCCTCGGCCGACGCGCACAGCCACATCTGCCCGAGATGGTCGGGTCAAGCCCGACCAAGACGTGATTACCCCCCGATCGCCTCGCTGAGCGCCACGACCCGCTTCGCCATCTCCGCATGCATCAGCTCGACCATGCGCCCGCCGAGCTGGATCGCGCCCTTGCCCTGGTTCTGCGGCTCCTCGAACGCGGCGATGATCGCCCGTGCCTGGGCGAGCTCCGCCTCGTCGGGCGCGAACACCGCATTGGCGAGCGCGACCTGGCCCGGATGGATCAGCGTCTTGCCGTCGAAGCCGAGATCGCGGCCCTGCTCGCATTCGGCTCGGAAGCCGCCCTCGTCCTTCAGGTCGTTGTAGACGCCGTCGAGGATGTCGATGCCATAGGCCCGCGCCGCCAGGATGGCGCTGGTCAGCCAGGGCAGCATCGGCGCGCGGCCGGGCACGAAGCGGGCGCGGGTCTCCTTGGCGAGGTCGTTGGTGCCCATCACGAAGCAGGCCAGCCGCGCCCGGGGGTCCTGCGCGGCGCGCGCGATCTTCTCGATGTCGAGGATGGCGAGCGGCGTCTCGATCATCGCCCAGACCCGAAGCGTCGGCTCGGCCCAGAGCCCGTTCAACTGCGCGCCGATCTGGTGCAGCGTCTCGGGTGCCGAGACCTTGGGGATCAGGATCGCATCCGGCTTCGCCTCGACGGCCGCCGCCAGATCGTCCTTGAACCAGGGCGTGCCGACCCCGTTGGTGCGGATGACGATTTCGCGCCGGCCATAGCCACCGGCCTTGACCGCCGCGCAGACCTGATCGCGTGCCGAGGCCTTCGCCTCGGGCGCGACTGCGTCCTCAAGATCGAGGATCAGCGCATCGGCTGCGATCTCGCGCGCCTTCTCCAGCGCGCGGGCGTTCGAGCCCGGCATGTAGAGCACACTGCGGCGCGGTCGGATTGTCGGCATGGGGGTCTCTCCTGACGCCAGTGGTCACGCACGGTGGCCAGGCTCCGCTGCACTGCACACTAGACGCAACGCGCATGCAACGTCAGTTCTGCGAAAGGCGAATGAAGGAGGGACTGGCGGATGAGTTGGATTGCGGGAATCGACGGCTGCAAGGCAGGCTGGATCGCCGCAATCCTCGACCTCTCCGGGAACGGCCCGCCGACCTTGCGGGTTGTGCCACGGCTGGCCGACCTGCTTGCCGATGGGCCGGCGCCGGCCCTGATCGCGGTCGATATGCCGATTGGCCTGCCCGATCGCCTCGATGGCTCCGGGCGCGGACCCGAGCAACAGGTCCGGCCGCTGCTCGGCCAACGGCAATCCTCGGTCTTCTCCATTCCCGCCCGCGCGGCCGTCGAGGCGCTCGACTATCGCGAGGCCTGCCGGCTCGCGCTGGCGACCTCCCAGCCGCCGCGAAAAGTCTCGAAACAGGGCTTCCATCTGTTTCCGCGTATTCGCGAGATCGATCTGATGCTCAGGAGGGACGCCGCCCTGCGCGAACAGATCGTCGAGGTCCACCCGGAACTCGCTTTCGCCACCATGCGGGGCGAACCCCTGACCCATCCCAAGAAGATCAAGGGCACGATCAACCCGGCCGGCATGACCGAGCGCCACGCCCTGCTGCTTGCGCAGGGCATCCCTTCGGATCTTATGCGGGAACGTCCACCGAAAGGCGCGGCTGCCGATGACGTGCTCGATGCACTGGCCGCCCTCGTCGTCGCCCGGCACATCGCCGCCGGGCGTGGAAGGCCCTTCCCCGATCCGCCGGGACGCGATAGCCACGGGCTTCCCATCGCGATCTGGACCTATTGGCCCGACCGCCCGCCTTCACAGGACACCGCCATGACCGACCGTCCCGTCCCCCATGCCATGATCGAGGCCGCGGCTCAGCGCATCGCCGGCCACGCCCGCATCACGCCCGTCATGCGGCTGGGGACAGGCGCCTTCGGTTCGAATGCCGATCTCTCGCTGAAGCTCGAATGCCTGCAGCATGCCGGCTCCTTCAAGACGCGTGGCGCCTTCAACAACCTGCTCTCGCTCGACGTGCCCCAAGCCGGCGTCGCAGCGGCATCCGGCGGCAATCACGGCGCGGCTGTCGCCTTCGCCGCGCGCTCGCGTGGCGTCAAGGCGACGATCTTCGTCCCCGAGATTTCGCCTGCCGCCAAGATCGAGGCGATCCGTCGCTTCGGAGCCGAGGTCGTGATCGGCGGCGCCCAGTATGACGACGCGCAGGCCGCCTGCGACCGCTTCGTCGGCGAGACCGGCGCGCTCAAGATCCACCCCTTCGCGGCGAAGGAAACCATCGCCGGCCAGGGCACGCTCGGCCGCGAATGGCAGGCGCAGGAGCCCGATCTCGACACCGTCCTGGTCGCGGTCGGCGGCGGCGGACTGATCTCCGGCATCGCCGCCTGGTTCGCCGGCAACAAGGTCAAGGTCGTCGGCGTCGAGCCGGAGGGCTCCCGCGCCTTGCAGGCGGCCCTGGAGGCGAAGGGGCCCACCGAAGTCAAGGTCGCCTCCGTCGCGGCCGACTCGCTCGGCGCCCGCAATGTTGGCCCGCTCGTCTACGAGGTCTGCAAGGACACCGTCGACCATGTCGTGCTCGTCCCCGACACCGCGATCACCCAGGCGCAGGTCACGCTCTGGCGCGATTTCAGACTGGCCGTGGAGCCCGGCGGAGCGGCTGCGCTCGGCGCCCTGCTCTGCGGCGCCTACAAGCCCGCAGCCGGAGAGCGGCTCGGTGTGCTGGTCTGCGGTGCGAATATCGACCTGACCAAACTCGCCACCCTGGTGGGTTGAGGCAGGGCCCCGTCCGACAGCAGCGAGCGACCAGGCAAAAGCAGTTGTGAACGGCCCCGGTCATTGGCTTGCCACCCCGGGGCGGGCATGCGTTAGGCTTGGGCCGTCATGTCAGCACGCCCGGTCAATGATACGCTGAGGGTCATCAGGACAATCCTCGCTCCGCTTGAGGAGCGCCGGATTCTTGAGATCGGCTGCGGGCGCGGCGCCCTGCTCAACGCCTTGGCCGAACTGGGCGCCAAGGTCGCAGGGATCGACCCGGATCCGGCCGCGCTGATGGAAGCGCGCAAGACGGCGCCGACCGCCATCCTGCGCCAGGCCGTGGCCGAAAACCTGCCTTTCGTCGATGCGGCCATGCACGCGGCGATCTTCGTCAACAGCCTGCACCATGTCTCACCGTCCGCCATGGCAGGCGCACTCGCCGAGGCGGCGCGCGTCGTCGAACCGGGCGGCGACGTCATCGTCGTCGAGCCGCTGCCGACAGGCACCTTCTTCGAGTCGATGCGTCCGATCGAGGACGAGACGCAGATCCGCCTGGCGGCGCAGGAGGCGATCGCCGGTGCCCTACGCGACGGCCCCCTGCTCTTGGTCGCCAGCGGCGAATACGACCGGGTCGAGACCTTCCCAACCGTGTCGGACTTCATCGACCGCGTCGTGGCGGTCGATCCCTCGCGCAAGGACAGGGCGCTGGAAGAGCGCGAGAAGGTCATGAAGCGCTTCTACATCCTCGCCGAATATGTGAAGGGCGGTTATCTGCTACGCCAGCCGCTGCGCCTGCACCATCTCAAGCGGCCGGAATAGCCGGACGCGACAACCCCGGGGCGATTTTCACAGCTTCGCTCAAGTCGGCCGCCATCCGGCTACGGGCATGGCGGCTAGCCCCACTTCATCTCGCCGGTCGCAACCTTGGAACCGATGTCGAGCGCGACGCCCATGCCCAGATTGGGGAAGCGCGCCAGCAGCGCGGCCTTGAGCGCGGCCGAGTCCTTGGCCTTGACCAGCTCTTCCTCGAAGGCCGCGAGATAGGCCTTGGTGTATGCCACTCCCGAGAGATCCGTCGGGACGTTCGGCGCCATATGGCCGGCCACGACAATCGACGGCTTGCGCGCCGCGATGGCGTCGAGCGTCGCGACCCAGGCGGTACGCTGCTCCTTGGTCGGCGTGTCGGCGGTCCAGACATGGACGCCCGCGAAGATCATCACCCCGCCGAACACCGCGTTCAGCGATGGCACGAAGAGATAGCGCCGGTTGGGAAGCCCTTCGGCCGGCACAATCTCCACGGTCTCGCCATCGACGCTCAGTGTCTTGCCGTCGAACGCCTCGGGCATGACGATGTCGGTCAGCGCCTGCGGACCGTTTTCCTTGAGCTGAGGCCCCGGTGGCGGGCTGTCGGTCCTGCCGGATTTTCTGGTCGCGGACGACGTGGCATCCGGGCGCCTCGTCCACGTCCTTCGAGAATGGCAACTGCCGTCCGGCGGCATTCACACCGTCTATCCCGCGGCGCGGTTCCGGCCACCGAAGGTCACCGCCTTCGCGGAGATGCTCATCGCCGCTGAGCAGCGCAAGACGTCCGCCATCGGGAAACGGGCACACGCGACCTGAGCAGCGGCCCGAGAATGCATTGCGATTTTCAAACGAAGGCGATGCAAGACAACAGAACGGAACTCTGGGAATGACCCGCCGGAGGCGTTGATGCCGCGATGTTCTGAGCAGGTAGATTGATGTTGCTGAAGATTCAGCCCGCTTCGGCACTTAGCGAAGCGTGGCGCTCCATAGCGGAATCGAACCGCTCTTTCCGGCGTGAGAGGCCAGCGTCCTAACCGATAGACGAATGGAGCATAGACCGTTTCGCGCCAGGCGCTCCAAACGGCAGGATACCCGGTCAGCACCGTGACAGCGCTGGCCGAGGGCTGCTGTTTAATCGGGCTTCGGCCGGCCCGCAACTGTTTTTGCAGCGAGCCCGCGAAATTCCAAAGGGCGCGCTCCGGGCGCGCCCTTTCGGTGCTGCCAGCCTCAGGCGGCCTTGTCGGTCAGGAACGGGTAGTCGGTATAGCCCTTCTCGTCGCCGCCATAGAACAGCGACGGCTCGGGCGCATTGAGTGGCGCATCGACCCGCAGGCGCTCGACCAGGTCGGGATTGGCGATGAACAGCTTGCCGAAGGCAACGGCATCGACACGGCCGCTCTCGACCGCCTCGATCGCCAGTGCCCGGTCGAAGCCGTTATTGGCGATATAGGCGCCCTTAAAGACCTTGCGCAGGGCGTCGTAGTCGAAGGGCAGGAAGTCGCGTTTGCCGCCCGTCGCGCCTTCGATCACATGGATGAAGGCGATGCCGGCCTCGTCCAGCTTGGCGACGAGATGGTTGAACAGCGGCTGCGGATCGCTGTCGCTGGCGTCGTTGGCCGGCGTCACCGGGGAAAGCCTGATGCCGACCCGGCCCTTGCCGAACACCTTCGTCACGGCGTCTACCACCTCCAGCGTCAGCCGGACGCGGTTCTCGATCGAGCCGCCATAGGCGTCGTCGCGCGTGTTGGTGCCGTCGCGCAGGAACTGGTCGAGCAGATAGCCATTGGCGCCGTGGATCTCGATGCCGTCGAAGCCGGCCGCCTTGGCGTTCTCGGCCGCGCGGACATAGTCGGCGACGATGCCGGGCAGTTCCTCGAGCCGCAGCGCGCGCGGCGGCGAGACCTCGGCGAAGCCGCTCTCGATATAGGTCTTGCCCTTGGCCGGGATCGCGGAGGGCGCGACCGGCGCCTGCCCGTCTGGTTGCAGCGAGACATGGCTGATGCGGCCGACATGCCAGAGCTGCGCGACGATCTTGCCGCCGGCCTGATGCACAGCGTCGGTGACCGCCTTCCAGCCCTTGACCTGCTCGGCCGTGTACATGCCCGGCGTCCAGACATAGCCTTGGCCCTGCTGCGAGATCTGCGTGGCCTCGGAGATGATCAGGCCGGCGCCGGCACGCTGGCGATAATACTCGACATTGAGCGTGTTGGGCGCATCATTGCCATGGGTGGCGCGGTTGCGCGTCAGCGGCGCCATGACGACGCGGTTGCTGACGGCGATGTCGCCGATCTGGAACGGCGTGAACAGCGCCGGTACGGACTCTGAGGATGAACTCATCGGGATTGTCCTTCGGGGGAACCGCAAGACCAGGTGATGGCGAAGCGGCGGAGAAGCGGCTGCGGGCGTCAGCATAAGCGCAGCCGCCCGGCATCTTCCAGATAGGTGTTGCAGTGCGATATGACAGGGTGGCGCAACCCATCCCGCCAAAACAGGATGGCCTCCTCTGGCTGTCAGGCGATCCGGAGAGAAACGATCTCTCCGATGGCGCCGGCACGCAGAAAACCATCTCCGCCTCCTGGCCCCGCGCAGCCGTCCGGCAGGGCGCGGCGCTGCTGCGCCGTTCCATGCGAACCGCCATCGGCATCGTCTACCCGCCCTCCTGCATCGCCTGCCAGGCCGCGACCGGCGAGGCGCAGGCGCTTTGCCCGTCCTGCTGGAGCGGCATCGGCTTCATCGAGCGGCCCTATTGCGAGCGGCTCGGAACGCCTTTCGCTGTGGATCTCGGCGAGGGGCTGGTCTCGCCCGCCGCGATCGCCGATCCGCCGGTCTTCGCCCGGGCGCGGGCCGTCTGCCGCTTCGACGGCACGGCGCGGGAACTGGTCCACCGCCTGAAATATGGCGACCGCACCGATCTCGCTTTGACGCTGGGCCGCATGATGGCTCAGGCAGGGCGGGACCTCACCTGCGACGCCGGCCTGATCGTCCCCGTGCCGTTGCATCGCACGCGGCTCTGGAGCCGGCGCTTCAACCAGGCCGCCGCGCTGGCGCAGGTCGTCGCGCGGCAATCGGGCGTCCCGCTGGCGCCGATGGCGCTGTCGCGGGTCAAGCGCACGCGTCAGCAGGTCGGGCTGACGCGGGCCCAGCGCGCCGATAATCTTCAGGGCGCCTTCAAGGTGCATCCCGACGCGAAATCGCAGGTCGAGGGCCGTCGCATCCTGCTGGTCGACGATGTCCTGACCACCGGCTCGACCGCCAATGCCGCCGCCCGTGCCTTGCTGCGAGCCGGCGCCAGCGAGGTCGACATTCTCACCTTTGCGCGCGTCGTGACCGACGGGTCGTGACGAATGCATGACGAGACACTACATTGCGGGAACAGCAACATTCCGGATGCCGCGATGCCCGCCGTCACCATCTACACCACCTCCTGGTGCCCCTACTGCAAGGCGGCTAAGTCGCTGCTGACCAGGAAGGGCGTCGCCTTCGACGAGATCGACGTCGACGGCAAGCCCGAGCTCCGGCAGGCGATGACCGCGCGCGCCGGAGGCCGAACCTCGGTGCCGCAGATCTTCATCGGCGACAAGCATGTCGGTGGCTCCGACGACATCCACGCGCTCGATGCCCGCGGCGAACTCGACAAGCTGCTCGCCGCTTGAACGCCCTCCCATATTCGGCGACCGGCAGCCATTCCCTCTGGAACGGCGCCGCGCCGATTGGCATGACATGATCCGCTACGCCCTCATCTGCGACAACGGCCACGGCTTCGAAAGCTGGTTCCCGACATCGGCCAGCTTCGAGGAGCAGGCGAAGCGCGGCTTCGTCTCCTGCCCGGCCTGCAACAGCATCAAGGTCGAGCGCGCGATCATGGCGCCCAATGTCGCGCGCACCGATCGCGGCGCCAGACAGATCGAGGCGCAGGCCGTCTCCGCCGAGCCGGCCCCGACAGCAGCCGCGCCCGCGCCCGTCGCCCTGATGGGCGAGAAGGAAATCGCCTTCCGCGAAATGGTCACCGCGCTTCACGCCCATGTCACGGCCAATGCCGAGCATGTCGGCCCGCGCTTCGCTGACGAGGCGCTGAAGATCCATCACGGCGAAAGCGACAGCCGGCCGATCTATGGCGAGGCGTCGCTGGATGATGCGCGGATGCTGCATGAGGAAGGCGTCGAATTCCTGCCGCTGCCGCGCCTGCCGGGCACGGGGAACTGAGCGCGGCGTCGCGCCCGACTCACGGTCACGACGACCTTGCCTTGGCGCCCGAAGCATCGGAGTGTCCTGTCGCAACGTCATCGGAAGCCTGCCATGAATCGCCTGATCGTCGCCGGCCTCCTCTCGCTTGCAGCCATGACCGGCGCGCTGGCCGACGCCACGATCCCGACCCGCGATATCGCCGGGGCCCGGGATAATGCGCTGCTGAAGCGCTATGACGGCTCTTTCATCGTCAGCTATGACCGCGCCGCCTTCACCGACTTCAAGCTACCGCTGTCGCGGCTCGAGCCGGTCGATCCCGACAAGCGCCGCGATGCCTCCAACAATGTCGTCCATCTGCCGAAGCAGGAAAAGGAGCTGGAGGGCGCCCGCAGCCGTCTGGCCTATCTGCTGCCCGCCGAGCGTTCGCCGCTGGAGGTGCTGCGCAACTACCAGGACGAGGTCGAGGCGGCTGGCGGCGTTGTGCTGTTTGCCTGCAAGGGCGAGGCCTGCGGCGGCGATCCCGAGCGGTCCTCGGCCGGAGGCGGCGGCGATTCCAGCCTGCTGATGTATTTCCTGCGCGAGAGCGAACTGAAGGACGAGGCGTTTTCGAACGGGGCCTGCGCCCTGGCCTCCTCCATTGGCGATCAGCGCTTCTTCGCAGCCAAAATGCCCCACCCCGATGGCGAGGCCTATGTCACAGTCCAGACCTATCAGGTTAAGAACGACCTCTACTGCAAGGCTTTCAACAACCGCACTGTTGCCGTCGTCCATGTCGTCGAACCGCGCCCGCGCGACCGCAAGATGGTCACCGTCAAGGCCGAGGAGATGGCCCGCAGCATCAATGCCACAGGCCGCATCGCGCTTTACGGCATCCTCTTCGACACCGACAAGGCCGAGCTCAAGCCTGCGTCCGATCCGGCGCTTGTCGAGATCGCGGCGCTGCTCAAGGCCAACCCCAAACTCTCCGTGCTGATCGTCGGGCACACCGACAACCAGGGCAGCTTCGACTACAATGTCGAGCTGTCGCGCAAGCGCGCGGATGCGGTCGTCAAGGCGCTCGTGACGACCCACAAGGTCGATGCAAGGAGACTGCGCGCCGCCGGAGCCGGCATGATAGCACCGGCAGCGCCCAACGAGGCGGAAGAGGGTCGGACCAGGAACCGCCGGGTCGAAATCGTCAAGCTGAACTGATGGGATCAATGATCACACTGGCCAATGACGCGCTGCACATCGCGATCGCGACGCTCGGCGCGGAACTGCAATCCGTCACCGATTCAAAAGGCCGGGACTGGCTCTGGAACGGCGATCCGGCGATCTGGGCCGGGCGCTCGCCGCTGCTCTTTCCCGTGATCGGCAAGCATCCGGACGGTAAGGTTCTGATCTCAGGCAAGCGCTATCCGATCAAGAGCCACGGCGTCGCCCGGACCAGCCTGTTCACGCTCATTGCACAGGACGACACCTCCTGCACGCTGCGGCTGAGCGACAATGACGAGACCCGGCAGGCCTATCCCTTCGCCTTCGCGCTCGACATGACCTACCGGCTCATTGGGTCGGCGCTGACCCTGACCGCCCGCATCGCCAACACCGGCGACGCGGAGATGCCCTTCTGTTTCGGCTATCACCCGGCCTTCCTGTGGCCGCTGCCGGGCGCCAGTGGCCTGCCGCACCGCATCCGCCTGGGCAATGGCGTGAGCCCCCGGCATCTGCGCCTCGGAGCCGATGGCCAGCGCGCGCCGCAAAGCCACGCTTCCGTCTTTGAAGATGGCGTTCTGACGCTCGACCATGCGCTCTTCGTCGAGGATGCGCTGATCATCGCTGAAGGTGCCGGCCACCACGCCTGGTATGGCGCGGATGGCTTGCCCGGCGTCGCGGTCGACTTTCCCGACATGCCCCATCTTGGCGTCTGGACCAAGCCGAACGGCCCCTACATCTGCATCGAGCCCTGGCACGGCCTGCCTTCGCCGCCGGACCCCGACGAGCCGCTCGACAAGCGCGCCGGTGTGATCCTTCTCCCGCCCGGAGCCACCACGGAACTGCCGATGACGCTGACCTTCGGCGTGCCCTGGCGCGGCTGAGGCCGGCTCGATCGCTATCGGAAGGCCTTGCGCTCATCCGAAGGTCTCAAACGACAGGCCCGCCCCTCTGGCGTTATTCTCGCCGCAGTGCAACATTGAGATTGCTCTGAAAAGAGGGTGGAACGGCATGAACGCGATCGACCCCGCCGGCAGCATATCTGCGCCCCGCGACAAGCCAATTCCTCGCGACAAGCCTTGGATCTTCCGCACCTATGCGGGCCATTCCGACGCCTCGGAATCTAACCGGCTCTATCGCAACAACCTCGCCAAGGGGCAGACCGGCCTCTCGGTCGCCTTCGACCTGCCGACGCAGACCGGCTACGACCCCGACCATGTCCTGGCGCGCGGCGAGGTCGGCAAGGTCGGCGTGCCCGTCAGCCATCTCGGCGACATGCGGGCGCTGTTCGCCGACATTCCGCTGTCGCAGATGAACACCTCGATGACGATCAACGCGACGGCGGCCTGGCTGCTCTCGCTCTACATCGCGGTCGCAGACGAGCAGGGTGCGCCCCGCCACCTGTTGCAGGGCACCACCCAGAACGACCTCGTCAAGGAATACCTGTCGCGCGGCACCTATGTCTTCCCGCCGCGCCCCTCAATGGCGCTGACCACCGATATCGTCGTGTTCACGGCCCGCGAACTGCCGAAATGGAACCCGACGAATGTCTGTTCCTACCATCTGCAGGAGGCGGGAGCCTCGCCGGTACAGGAATTGTCCTTCGCGCTGGCGACCGCCATCGCCCTGCTCGATTCCATCCGGGCGCGGCCGGAGGTTTCGGCGGAGGAATTTCCCGACGTCGTCGGGCGCATCTCCTTCTTCGTCAATGCCGGCATGCGCTTCGTCACCGAGCTCTGCAAGATGCGGGCTTTCGTCGAGCTCTGGGACGAGATCACGCTTGGCCGCTATGGCGTTGCCGACGACGCGATGAGGCGTTTCCGCTATGGCGTGCAGGTCAATTCGCTGGGGCTGACCGAGCCGCAGCCCGAGAACAACGTCTACCGCATCCTGATCGAGATGCTGGCGGTGACGCTCTCGAAGAAGGCCCGCGCCCGGGCGGTGCAGCTTCCGGCCTGGAACGAGGCGCTCGGCCTGCCGCGCCCCTTCGACCAGCAATGGTCGCTGCGTATGCAGCAGGTGCTGGCCTATGAGACCGATTTGCTCGAATTCGGCGACATCTTCGACGGCTCGACCGTGATCGACGCCAAGGTCGCCGACCTCAAGGCGGCCGCGCTGGAGGAGCTGGCCCGGATCGACGACATGGGCGGGGCCCTGGCCGCGATCGAGACCGGCTATATGAAGCAGGCGCTGGTCGAGAACGGCGCCCGCCGGATCGAGGCGATCGAGCGCGGCGAGCAGATCGTCATCGGCGTCAACAAATTCACCAATAGCGAGCCCTCCCCGCTCTCGGCCGGCGAAGGCAATGTCGTCACCGTGCCGGATTCCGTCGAGTTGGAGGCGATCGGCCGGCTCAAGGCCTGGCGCTCGGCCCGCGACGCCAAGGCGTCGGAAGCGGCCCTCGCCGAACTCGCCTCCGCAGCGAAGGAAGCCCGCAACGTCATGCCGGCCTCGATCGCCTGCGCCAAGGCCGGGGTCACCACCGGCGAATGGGCGCAGACGCTCCGCGAAATCTTCGGCGAATACCGCGCCCCGACCGGCGTCGACACCAGCAAGCTCGGCGACAATTCCGACCTCGCCACGGTCAAGGCCGCCGTCGCCCGTGCCACCGAAAAGCTCGGCCGCGTGCCGCGCTTCCTCGTCGGCAAGCCCGGCCTCGACGGTCATTCGAACGGCGCCGAGCAGATCGCGGTGCGCGCCCGCGATGCCGGCATGGCGGTGAGCTATGGCGGCATCCGTCAGACGCCCGAGGAGATCGTGGCGCAGGCGCAGGAGACGCAAGCCGACATCATCGGGCTGTCGATCCTGTCGGGCTCGCATCTGCCGCTGGTCCGCGACGTCACGGCGCGGCTGCGGGTTGCAGGGATGGACGTGCCGGTCGTGGTCGGCGGCATCATCCCGCCCGACGACGAGAACGCGCTGCGCAACATGGGCGTGGCGGCCGTCTACACCCCGAAGAACTTTGAGCTCGACGGCATCATCGCCGATGTCGCAGGGCTCGCGGCGAAGGGCCGTCCCTAGCCGATACCAGCTGTGATCGCGCTTGCCCTGCGTCACGGTGACAGGCCGGCCGCGCCTGCCTATTTTGCCGCTCCCTTTCGTGGATACCCCGCTTGATCCCTCTCGAATTCCGCGACTACGAGGCGCTGCGCGCCGGCTTCCGCTGGCAAATTCCGCAGCGCTACAACATCGCAACCGATGTCTGCGACCGCTGGGCTGCGCTCGATCCGGACCGCACCGCGATCATCGAGGTCTCCAGCGACTGGCAGGTCTCGCCGGTCAGCTTCGGCCATCTCCGCGACGCCTCGAACCGGCTGGCGAATGCGTTGCGGGCGAGGGGCGTCGCGCGCGGCGACCGCATCGCGATCCTGCTCCCGCAGGGTCGCCACGTGCTCACCGCCCATCTCGCCGCCTACAAGCTCGGCGCCATCGCGGTACCGTTGGCGGCACTGTTCGGCGTCGATGCGCTGGCCTATCGGTTGAACGATTCAGGCGCCAATGTGCTGGTGACGGATGCAGCTGGCCTCGCCAAGACACGGCAGATCGCCGAGCCTTTGCCGGATCTCGCCCTGACGATCGCGACGGATGGCGCCGATCGCGACGCGCTGGGCTGGGATGCTCTTCTCGCAGAGGCGAGCCCCGATTTCACCGCCGTCGACACCAGCCCCGACGACCCGGCGCTGATGATCTACACCTCGGGCACGACAGGCAACCCCAAGGGCGCGCTGCATGGCCACCGCGTCCTGCCCGGCCATCTGCCGGGCGTGCAGATGCCGCATGAGTTCATGCCGCAGCCGGGCGATCTCGCCTGGACGCCGGCCGACTGGGCCTGGGCCGGCGGCCTGCTCAACATGCTGCTGCCGGCCCTGCATTTCGGCGTCGCGGTGGTAGCGCGCCCGGTGACGCGTTTCGAGCCGGAGGAGGCCTTCCGCCTGATGGCGGACCTTGGGATCCGCAACGCTTTCGTGCCGCCGACCGCGCTGCGGATGCTGCGCAGCGTCGAGCGCCCGCGCGAGCGCTTCGCCTTCGATCTGCGCACGGTTGCGGCTGCGGGCGAGGCGCTGGGAGCCGAGACGCTGGCCTGGGGCCACGAGGCGCTCGGCCTCACCATCAACGAGGCCTATGGCCAGACCGAGTGCAATCTCGTGCTCGCCTCCTGCGCGCGGATCGGCATCAGCCGCCCGGGCTTCATCGGCAAGGCGGTGCCGGGCCACGAGGTCGCGGTCATCAGGCCGGACGGCACGGTCTGCGATGTCGGCGAGGAGGGCGAGATCGCCGTGCGCCGGCCCGACCCGGTGATGTTCCTCGGATATTGGAACAACCCGCAGGCGACGGAAGACAAGTTCATTGGCGACTGGATGAAGACCGGCGACCAGGCGGTGCAGGACGAGGACGGCTATGTCCGCTTCGTCGGCCGCGACGACGACGTCATCACCTCCTCGGGCTATCGCATTGGCCCGGGCGAGATCGAGGATTGCCTGCTGCGGCACGAGGCCGTATCGCTCGCCGCCGTGGTCGGCAAGCCGGACGGCTTACGCACCGAGATCGTCAAGGCCTTCGTCGTGCTGAAACCCGGTCATGCCGGGACGCCGGAACTTGCCGCCGAGCTTCAGGGCTTCGTGCGGCGGCGGCTCTCTGCCCATGAATATCCGCGTGAGATCGCCTTCCGCGAGGAACTGCCGCTGACGACCACGGGCAAGATCATCAGGCGGCTCCTGCGCGCGGAAGCCTGAACAGGGAGCGGCGCAGCGCCGCCCGGGCGCGGCCGGCGAGATCGCGGGGCTTCTGCGCAAGGCCATGCGACAGGTGCAGGTCGCCGAGCGAGACGGCATCCGTTCCGCTGGCCGCCAGGCCGCCAGGCTGCAGGATCGTCCGCGACGGCGCCGCCTGCCGCATCATCGCGAGCAGGACGCGTTGCGGCCCAAGCGCCGCATGGGCCTGCTCCTGGGCACCGAGATAAAGCCAGCCGCGAGCGCCCCGGCCGATCACGATCGCGCCCGCGATGGGCTGCCCGTCGAGCATCAGCAGCGCGACCCGGCATTGTCGCACCCGGCTCAAGCCACGCGTCATCGCCCGGAGGAAGCCGACCTCGCGCGTGTCCTGCAGCGTCGCAGCGCCGGCCTGCGCGCGCGGGCCGGACGCCTCCATCGCCAGGATGATCTCGACGGCATCGCGCAATCCCGACTGCGTCCGGGTCTCGACCAGTGTCAGCTCGCCTTTCAGCGCCAGCGCCTCGCGCGCGGCCTCGATGGAGTCCGCCGGCGCGATCGCTTCCATCGCCGACAACGCAGGGCGCACGCTCACTGTGAGGCCCTGTCGCTGCGTCTCCTGGCGCAGGGTCGAGACCAGCGGCCCGGCCAGATCGACACGCCGCAGCACCAGCCCCCGGCCCTCGATCAGCCGCTGGAGGCCGGGATCGAGCACGGCTGCGATGACCGCCTGCGCCTGCTGCCGGTCGAGCAGCGGCGCGCCATTGAAGATGCGCCGGTCCGAGAAGCCGATCAGTGCGTCGGGCACGAACAGACCCTGTCGGGGAAAGCACGGAATGAGGCCAACGAGCCGCCGTCTTGCCTCCGTCGCCCCACCCTGCCAGGCGAGGATCGCAACCACATCACGGAAGGCGACGAGGTGCTGCGCGGCCGCGAGCGCAAAACCGGGCTCGAAGAACGGGTTCGGCTCCAGCGCGCGAGCGACGAGGTGGCTCCAGGCATCAACGATGTCGGCGCAGCCGGCGAGCGTGCGGATCTCGATCGTGATCGCACCGGCTGGCTGCTGCGCCGGGGCGTAGCCTGCCTCGATACCGGCACCGCTGGCGCTACCGGACGGCGCGCCCTTCAAAGCCATGATCTGGTTCATCCGACCCTGCCCAACGCTGCGCTGGACCGATCTGGCGCGAGGCTGTGCCAAATTGGCGAGCCACAACGCAAACCTCGATCGGTCGCAGGGTTGGCTTCAAGAACGGGGCCAGCGCGGCCGTCTCAGGCCGTGGCGGTCTCCCGGGCCGCGCCACCCTGGACCTGCCCCAGGAAAGCCGCCCAGAGCCGCTGCACGACGGCCTCGTCGATATCCTTGACGATCAGCACGAGGCGCGAGCGCCGGTCGGCATCGGGCCAGGCGTCGAGGATGACCGGCGGATGCAGGATCTGCTGCACGGCATGCAGCAGCAGCGGCCGGTCGGGATGTTCCGCCACCTGCACCAGCCCCTTCATGCGCAACAGCTTGGGCCCATGGACCGAGCGCAGCAGCGTCCAGAATAGGTCCACCGTCGCCTGCTGGATCGGCGCATCCGCCGTCAGGGCGAAGGCGCGGATGCTGGCATCATGGCGATTCACATCGTGATGGGCGTGGCCGTGATCATAATGGTCACCATGTCCATGATCATGGCCGTGATGATGGTGATCATGGCCGTGATGTTCGTGACCACCGCCCGGCAGGGTCTCGCGTGCCAGCCATTGCCCGATCTCGGCCGGGCGCTGCGCCAGATCGTAGAGCCCGGCGCCAAACAGCGAGCGCGCCGCCGCTTCGGGACCCAGCAGGGCAACGCCCGGATTGAGCCAGGCCAGCCGCTGCCGCAGCGGGGCGATCTCGGCGAAGCTCGACACCAGATCGGCCTTGGTCAGCACGAGGCGATCGGCCGCCACGACCTGCTTGCGCGCCTCCTCATGCGCGTCGAGCGTCGCCATGGCGTTGACCGCATCGACCAGCGTCACCACGCCGTCGAGCCGGAAGCGCATCGCCAGATAGGGGTGGTTGATCAGCACGTTGAGGATTGGCGCCGGGTCGGCGAGGCCGGTGGTCTCGATCACGACGCGGGAGAACGGGCTGATCCGGCCATTGTCGCGCCGCCGCAGCAGATCTTCCAGCGTCACGATGAGATCGTCGCGGATCGTGCAGCACAGGCAGCCCGATTCCAGCAGGATCATGCCGTCCTCGAGACCCTGCATCAGGACATGGTCGAGGCCGACCTCGCCGAACTCGTTGACGATGACCACGGTCTGCGCCAGCGCCGGATCCTTCAGCAGCCGGTTCAGCAGCGTCGTCTTGCCGGCGCCGAGGAAGCCCGTCAGCAGCGTCAGGGGAAGCGGCTCCGGCCGAGTCTGCTGGCTGGTCATGGTCGTCACGCTCTGCGTCAAGCCGACGCCGGGGAGCGCCGCACATGTTCTAGTGTTACATTAATCACCAGCGCCGCGACGACAAGGGCGCATCCCGCATATTGCAGCGGCCCGAGCCGTTCGCCCAACACCACCGCCGCGATCAGCACCGCGCAGACCGGCTCGGCGCAGAAGGCAAGGCCAGCCGCGCCGGGCGAGATCCGGGTCAGCGCGATCACCTGCAGCAGAAAGCCCAGCAGATAGCCGCCGATGGTGACCGCCGCGGCGACGGGGGCAAGGGCGAAGGCGCCGGGGGGCAGGAAGCCGCCGGTCAGGCTGAGGATCGCAGCCGTGACCGGCAGGATCAGCAGATGCGACCAGAATAGCCGTGCGGCCAGCGGCGTGCTGGGCAGTGCCGCGCCGGCGAAGAACTGCGTCGCGGCGCAAAGGCTGGCGACGACGGCCAGCATCAGCCCGCGCGGATCGAGCCCATGCATGTCCGGCCCCACCACCATCGCGACACCGATGAAGGCGACACAGGCAGCCGCCAGCCGCTCGGGCCGAAAGCGCGAGCGTGTGACCAAGGGCTCGGCCAGGACGATCAGGACGGGATAGGTGAAGAACACCACGGCCGCGACCGTGACGGGCAGGAAGGCGACCGAGGACAGATAGGCCGAGCCGACCAGCGCGCTGGTGATGCCGAACAGCAGCAGCGCGCGCCGCTCGGCCCGTGGCACCGCCAGCGATGTCCGCCAGATCGCCACAGCCGCGCCGACCAGCGCGAGCATGATGAAGACGCGGTAGAACACGAGCAGCGGACCGTTGAGCCCAGCCTGGCCGGCGATCTGGGCGCTGACGATATTGGTGCCGTAGGCGCCGGCCGCGGCCAGCGCCAGCAGCATGCCCCGCCGCTGGGCGGCCTCGCCGGGAACGAGGGTCAACGAACGACGCTCAGGCGTCGTCGTTGGGCTTGGTCTTGGCCTTGACCTGCGGCTTGGCGGGTGATGGCTTGGCCACCGCCTGTGCGGGTTTGTTCGGAGCCGGCTTGGCCGCGGTCGTCGCCGCCTCGGCCTTGGGCGAGGGCTTCACCAGGAGCGGCTTGGCCGGCGGACGCGCAGCAGGCTTGATGCCCGCGGCCGCGCCGGGGCGTAGGCTCGCCGAGGTAGCGGCGCCGGGCTGGATCGCACCCTGGAGACGCAAGGGTCCGCCTTGGCCGGCAGGCTGCGCCGTCTCGGGTTCGGTCGGAGCGAAGGCCGAGGTCGAGCCCGGAATACCGCCATTGCCGGACAGGGTGCGCCCACGATCGGCGAAGAGCCCGCCGGTCTGGCTGCCGAACAACCCTGCCGCAACGGGCGCGGACGGTGCGATGACGGGCGTGGTGCCGCGTGCGACGCGGCTGTCGGTCCCGCCCACGGCATTGGCCGCCAGCGGCGCCGACGCAGAGCCCGGCGAGCGACCGAAGGCGACCGGAACCGGCATCGTCTCAGCGCGGGGCCCAAGCGAGACCCGGCCCGAAGGCAAGCGTGTCAGCACGGAGGTGCCGGAATAGCTCGCAGCGGACGCGGTGGCGAAGCGCCCGCCATCCTCGGCATTGCCGCCGATGTTCGGCGCCTGGGCAGCGATCGGGCCCGAGCTGTCGGCATCATCGGCGAGAGCCACGCCGCCGCCCTTGCGCTGGACATCGCCGCAGATGCTGGAGGCGCGCCCGCCCTGCGAGGGCAGTGACGCAACCGTGTAGCCCATACCGCCCCATTTGCCGAAGCCGTCATCAAGCAGTTGCGCCGCCTTGATCGTGCGCTCCGTGCCCGACAGCGCGCCGAGCACGACCGCGATCAGGGTGCGCCCACCGCGCGTCGCGGTGGCGACGACATTGAAGCCGGAGGCGCAGACGAAGCCGGTCTTCATGCCGCCGATGCCGGAATAGCGGCCGACGAGCCCGTTGGTGTTGTTCAGAACCTGCCTGCCGAGCTGGACGGCAGCCGTGTTCCAGTAATCCGAATAATCCGGAAAATCCCGCATCAGCGCCATCGCGAGGATGGCGAGGTCGCGCGCGCTGACCTGCTGCTCCGGATCGTGCCAGCCATTGGGGTTGGTGAAATGGCTGTCGCGCATGCCGAGCCGTGCGGCCTCGGCGTTCATCATTCCGACGAAGCTCTCGACATTGCCGCCGACGCCCTCGGCGATGACATAGGCGATGTCGTTGGCAGACTTCACCATCATGATGCGCAGCGCGTTGTCGAGCGTGATCTCCTGCCCGGCCTTGATATAGACCTTGACCCGGGGCTGAGCGGCGGCCCGCTTCGAGGCGGGGATCGCGGTCTCCAAACCGATCCGGCCTTCCCGCACCGCCTTCAGCGCGAGATAGGCCGTCATCATCTTGGTCGTTGAGGCCGGATGCCAGGGCTGGCTCGCATTCTCGCTGGAGAGCACGGCGCCGCTGGCGGCGTCGATCACGAGGCTGGTGCCGGCGGAGGCCGGGCCGATCAGGGCCAGCCCGAAGACGAAGGCGGCGGTAAGGCGGGAAGCGGTCATCTGGCGGTCTTGCATCGGGCGGTCTTGAACCTGTCTTGACGAGGGTTGAAGGCGCAGGGGTTCAACGCGACGCGTGCGGCATTTTCGAGACGGCCGGAAAAGCGTGGCCCGCCCATGAACGCATACCTACCCTCAGCGGAGCGATTTGCCTAGTCGCGGGCAAGGGTTCACAAGCCAGTTCACAAGCCGATACCGCCCTTTTATCGACCGGAACCGCCGCGTGAGCCTCGCCCTCCTCTGGATTCCCGCGACCATCGCCGCCTCGCTGCTTCAGACGGCGCGCAACCTGACCCAGCGCTCGCTAACCCAGATCATCGGCGTCGTCGGCGCGACGCAGGTGCGCTTCCTCTTCGGGCTGCCCTTCGCCCTGCTGTTTCTCGTCATCGTCTGCCTCGTCGCCGGCCGCCTGCCCCCCGAGATCGACGCCAGGACATTCGCCTATACGCTCTGGGGCGCGCTCACCCAGATCGCGGCGACGGCGCTGATGCTGGCGGCGATGCGCGATCGTTCCTTCGCCGTCGCCACCGCCTACACCAAGACCGAGCCCGTCCAGGTCGCGATCTTCGGCGCGCTGCTGCTGGGCGATGCGCTGACGCTGGCCAAATTCGCAGCGATCGTGCTCGCCACCATCGGCGTCGTCATGGTGTCCTGGAAGCCCGGCGAGAAGCTCAGCCGGGCGGGCCTGGGCCCGGCCATGCTTGGTGTCGGCGCGGGCGCGTTCTTCGCGTTCTCGGCGATCGGCTATCGCGGCGGAATCCAGGCCTTGCCGGAAGGTGGCTTTTTCCTCCGCGCGACCACCATCCTGGCGCTGGGCCTGTTCCTGCAGACGCTGGTCCTGACGCTCTACATGCTCCTCGCCAACCGGGCGGCGCTGGTTTTGAGCCTGCGCAACTGGCGCAAGTCGCTCTCGGCCGGATTTCTTGGGGCCGCCGCGTCGCAATGCTGGTTCGTCGGCTTCTCGCTGACGAGCGCGGCCAATGTCCGCACTCTGGCGCTGATAGAGGTGCCGCTGGCGCAAATCGCCTCGCGCCGCATCTTCGCGGAAGGGACGAGCCGGCGGGAGATGGCTGGCATGGCGCTGATCGTCGGCGGCGTGGGGCTGTTGCTGACGACGGCGCTGTGAGCGCCGCGGTCCGCATCATGGTCCCTCTTTCCATGCACGACCGGAATGCATGACTGCCTGCTTGCGAGGCGGAGCCCGCAAGCGCAATTAGAGGCTAAAGCCGGATAATCTCGAAATCGGCATCGGAGAAAACGCCATGAGCGCTGCAATCGTCGGTTGGGCCCATACGCCGTTCGGCAAGCAGGATGCGGAAACCATCGAGAGCCTCATCGTCCGCGTGACGACCGACGCTCTGATCGATGCCGGCATCACCGCCGACCAGGTCGACGAAATCGTGCTCGGCCATTTCAACGCCGGCTTCTCCGCCCAGGACTTCACCGCCTCGCTCGTGCTCCAGGCCGACCCGGCGCTGCGCTTCAAGCCGGCGACCCGCGTCGAGAATGCCTGCGCCACCGGCTCGGCCGCCGTGCATCAGGGCGTGCGCGCCATCAAGGCGGGCGCCGCCAAGATCGTCCTCGTCGTCGGCGTCGAGCAGATGACGACCACGCCCGGGCCAGAGATCGGCAAGAACCTGCTCAAGGCCTCCTATCTCCCGGAGGAAGGCGCGACGCAGGGTGGCTTCGCCGGCGTTTTCGGCGGGATCGCCGCCGCCTATTTCCAGCGCCATGGCGACCAGTCGGACGCGCTCGCGATGATCGCGGCCAAGAACCACAAGAACGGCGTGGACAACCCTTACGCCCAGATGCGCAAGGACCTCGGCTACACCTTCTGCCGCGAAGAGAGCGAGAAGAACCCCTATGTCGCCGGCCCGCTGAAGCGCACCGACTGCTCGCTCGTCTCGGACGGCGCCGCCGCGATCGTTCTCGCCGACGCGGAGACAGCGCTGACCATGCGCCGCGCCGTGGGCTTCCGCGGCATGGCCCATGTCCAGGATTTCCTGCCGGTCTCGAAGCGCGACATTCTGAAGTTCGAAGGCGGTGCGCTTGCCTGGCAGAAAGCCCTCGCCCAAGCTGGCGTCACGCTGGAGGATCTGTCCTTCGTCGAGACGCATGACTGCTTCACCATCGCCGAGCTGCTCGAATACGAGGCGATGGGGCTGACGAAGGAAGGCGACGGCGCCCGCGCCATCATGGAAGGCTGGACCCAGAAGGACGGCAAGCTTCCGGTCAACGTCTCCGGCGGCCTCAAGGCCAAGGGACACCCGATCGGCGCCACGGGCGTCTCGATGCATGTGCTGAGTGCCATGCAGCTCGTCGGCGAGGCGCCAGAGGGCATGCAGCTCGAGGACGCCCGCCTCGGCGGCATCTTCAACATGGGCGGCTCGGCCGTGGCCAACTACGTCTCGGTGCTCGAGCGGATCAAGTGATCCGCCCGCCAGCCAATCGACTGATCTGCCTTTGACCGTTTTCCTTGCGCTGCTGCCCGCCTATTTCCTCTCGATCTTCTACCGTTCGTTCCTGAGCGTCATCGCCAACCCGGTGATGAGCGATCTTTCGATCGGCCCGCGCGAGTTCGGGCTGCTCGGAGCGGCCTGGTTCACGACCTTCGCCGTGTCGCAGTTCCCGATCGGCTGGGCGCTGGACCGGCTCGGCCCGCGCCGCACCGTGACCGCGACGATGACGATCGGCAGCGCCGGGGCCTTCCTGTTCGCCAACGCGACGGGAGCCTTGACCGGCACGCTGGCGATGGCGCTGATCGGGATCGGCTGCGCGCCGATCTTCATGGCGAGCCTGTTCCTCTTCGCCCGGACGGCGGCGCCCGCGCGCTTCGCCTTCCTGACCTCGGTCTTCATTGGCCTCGGCTCGCTCGGCAATCTGGTCGGGGCCGCGCCGCTCGCCATCGCCGCCGCGCGTTATGGCTGGCGCCCCTCGATGCTGGCGATGGCGAGCTGTTTTCTCGTCGCGACGGTTCTGGCCGGTTTGCTGATCCGCGATCCGCCACGGGCCGAAAGCGCATCGGGCAAGGCCGAGGGGCTGATCGCCGGCCTCGCCAGCATCCTGAAGCTGCGCCCGCTTTGGCTGCTCGCACCGATCACGCTCACCGGCTACGCCATCCTGGCGACCGCGCGCGGACTTTGGGTCGCACCGTTCATGGCCGATGTGCATGGCTTCGACGCCGTTGCAGCCGGCAATGCCGCGACCGCCATGGCGCTGACCATGGTGGCAGGCGCCTTCATCTATGGCGGGCTGGAGAAATGGCTCGGACGGGTCAAGCCGCTGGTGCTGTGGGGCACGCTCGGCACTGCCGCGACCTTCGCCCTGCTCGCCGGCTTCGGGGCTTCCTCCGCTGCCGTGCCGATCTTGCTGTTTGCCGTGATCGGCGCGGTCGGCTTCACCTACGCCATCCTGATGGCGCATGCGCGAGCCTTCTTCCCTGCGCACCTGCTTGGGCGTGGCATGACCGCCGTGAACTTCCTCTTCATCGCGGGCGCCGCGCTGGCGCAGTCGGGCTCGGGCTGGTTCATCGCGGGCCAGCGCGTCGCCGGGCTCGACGCGGCAGCGACCTTTGCCCAACTGCATTGGATCTTCGCCGGACTGCTGCTCGCCTCGGCGGCAGTCTATGCCTTCACGCCGGATCGGCCGAAGGCGGAATGACGCTGTTTCATCCAAGGCAGCTTGCCATCTGCTGTGGGGCTAACTCTCCCCCGGCGCCCGCGTGACGATCGCCAGTGCGTGAACCCGGTCGGCCAGTTCCTCCGCCAGCGCCGCATTGACGAGGCGGTGACGGTCGAGCCTGCTCTTGCCGGTGAAGGCCTCCGACACGATATCCACCCTGAAATGGGTTTCTCCACCCTCCCGCCAGCCGCCATGACCCTGATGCTGGTGCGATTCGTCGATCACGTTCAGGCGCTCAGGCGAAAGTGCCAGTTCCAGCTTGTTGGTGATCCGTTCAGCCATTCCGGTCATGATCGCGACACCGTTCTAAATGATCCGTTCGTCAGGCCGTGCTTCGCCCGGCCTCCTGCCCGCCGCGCAGATGCGTGCATGTTGCATCGCACTTGCCGGTTCCGATCCCGCGTCTCATAACCATTCGACCATGAACTTCAACTCGCGCCTGTTCGACCGCATCAGGATCGGCCCTTCCGTAGCAGAAGAGGTCAAGGATTCCGGCGCGCCCTCATGTGACCATCCCGGCTGCAAGCGGCCCGGGGAATTCCGCGCGCCTCAGGGACGGGGCCGCGAGGGCAAATTCTTCCTGTTCTGCATGGAGCATGTGAAGGCCTACAACGCGACCTACAATTATTTCGCCGGTATGAACGACGAGGCGCTGGCCGAATACGCCAAGGATGCCGCGATCGGCCACCGGCCGACCTGGAAGCTCGGCGTCAACTCCAAGGCCGCGCGCATGGCCCAGCGCGGCCGCGTGGCGGGCGGCGGCGAACAGCCCGACGTCCAGGACGCCTTCAACATTTTCGGCAGCAGGCGCGCCCAGCAGGCGGCGCAGCCGGAGCCGCGCGTCGGCATCGTCGCGCGCAAGGCGCTCGAGGCGCTCGGCCTCGACGAGAATGCCGATCCCGTCGCGATCAAGGCCCGCTACAAGGAACTGGTGAAGCGCTTCCACCCCGATGCGAATGGCGGCGACCGTTCGCGCGAGGGCACGCTGCAGGAAATCCTGAAAGCCTATCAGCAGCTCAAGAGCACCGGCATGGTCTGAGCCGGCTATCGCCGGATTAGGCGTTGCTGAGTTGCGAGCGTTTGGCCCAGCCCGTCATCCGGCTCTCGACGACATCGACGATCGCCACCAGAAACACCCCGAGCACCGCCAGCACGAGTAGTGCCGCAAAGATCAGCGGCACGTTGAAATCGGCCGAGGCGCGGGTGATCAGATTGCCCAGCCCGAGATTGGAGGCGTTCTGTTCGCCGATCACCGAGCCGACATAGGCCAGCGTGATCGAGACCTTCAGCGCGCCGAACAGATAGGGCAGCGACCGCGGAATGCCGACCTTGGTCATGATATCGAGTCGGCTCGCGCCAAGTGCCTTCAGCACATCCTCGGTCTCGGGCTCGATCGTCGCCAGCCCCGTCGCGACATTGACCACGATCGGGAAGAACGAGATCACGAAGGCGGTCAGCACCGGCGGCAGCCAGCCTACGCCGAACCAGATGACCAAAATCGGCACCACCGCGACCTTCGGGATCGAGTTGAAACCGACGAGCAGCGGGTTCAGCCCAGCATAGATCAGCTTCGACGAACCGACGAGAAGCCCCAGCGCCAGACCGAACACGATCGACAGCGCAAAGCCCAGCGAGGTCATCCAGAGCGTGTGGAAGGCGTTTGTGTAGAGCGGCTTCTGGTACTGCACCAGCGCCCCCCAGACCGCCGAAGGCGGTGGCAGCACGAAGCTGGAGATCGACAGCGCCCGGCAGGCGATCTCCCAGAGCGCGAAGAAGCCGAGCGTGAACAGATAGGGCGCGAGCCGGAGCCAGGTCGAGCGGGTCATCGGCGCTCCCCTCCGCGTTTACTCACACCCGCGCCGTCGTCCCGGGCGACCAACGGGAGACCCGGGACCCATTCCGGAATCTCCCCTGCACATGCTCCGGAATGGATCCCGGATCTCCGCTTCGCTGCGTCCGGGATGACGGCGAGGTTGGGGAAGGGCTGCCTCATGCTACCGTCCTCGCCTCGCGGATATGCCCGCGCAATTCGTGGACGATGGCTGCGAATTCCGGCGTGTAGGTGATGTCGAGATCGCGCGGGCGGGCAAAGCCGATCTCCCGCTCGGCGATGATCCGGCCGGGCCGAGCCGACATGCAGAACACCCGGTCGGCCAGGAACACCGCCTCGCGCAGGTCGTGCGTCACCAGGATCACCGTGACGCCGCGTTGGGCATGCAGGTCGCGGATCACGCACCAGAGTTCCTCGCGCGTGAAGGCATCGAGCGCCCCGAACGGCTCGTCCAGCATCAGGAGCTTCGGCTCATGGATCAGCGAGCGGCACAGCGAGGCGCGCTGCTGCATGCCGCCGGACAATTGCCAGGGAAATTTCGAGCCCATGCCCTTGAGGCCAACCGTCTCCAGCAGCATCTCGGCCCGCGCGACATATTCGGCCTTGTGGGCGCGCAGCCGCGAGCGATGGGGCTGCACGATCTCCAGCGGCAGCAGCAGGTTCTGCAGCGTCGTGCGCCAGGGCAGCATCACCGGGTTCTGGAAGGCCATGCCGGTGATCTTGATCGGCTCGACGACCTCGCGCCCGTCGACGATCACGGTGCCCGACTTCGCCCGCTGCAGCCCGGTCGCGAGCTTCATCAGGGTCGACTTGCCGCAGCCCGACGGACCGACGATCGCGACGAACTCACCGTCCTTGACCTTCAGTGACAGCCCTTCTACCGCCGGAGGGCCATCGCCGCCGCCATAGACATGAGTGACATCATGAAGTTCGACGAAGGCGGTCAAGGCAACCTTTCCACAAACAAAACGCCGTCATCCCGGGCTTCGCGCAGCGAAGTCCCGGGATCCATCGTAGAGCGCAGCACTCTTCGATGGATCCCGGATCTGCGCCGCTACGCGGCTTGTCCAGGATGACGTCCTGCAATCGGAGCTGAATGGCTCAGAAAACCCGCTCGGCAGAGGCCGGCAGGAACACGTCCGTAAAAGCGTCGCCAGCCTTGGCCTTGTCCTTGAAGCTGAAGGTCAGGCCGATCTGGTCCAGCGCGCGGTCCCAGCGCGCCTTGTCGATGCCACCGAAGCCGTTGGCCTTCACCCAAGGCGTCATGACGTTCTGCTCGAGCGTCATCTTGAGCCGCTCCAGCTCGACCTCGACCTTGGCGACGTCGTTGCGCTTGATCACGAGCTGGGCGCCGAGGTCGGGATTGGCGACGGTATCCTTGACGCTTTTGGTGATGGCGCGCAGCAGGCCGCGCACGGCCTCCGGCTTCTCGGCGGCGAATTTCGGCGAGACCATCACGACATTGCCGTAGAGCTCGACGCCATAATCCGACATCAGCATCAGGACGATGTCGTCAACCGGCACGCCGCGCGATTTCAAGTTGATGTAGGACGACGGCGCGAAGCCGAACACCGCATCGACCTCGCCCGAGGCCAGCATCGGCTCGCGCACCGGGAAGCCGACATTCTCCAGCCGGATCTTGCTGTCGTCGAGCTTGTTGACGGCCTTGAAGATCGGCCATTGCGCGAAGGCGGCATCCGCGGCCGGCGCGCCGAACTTCCGGCCTTCGAGCGACTTCACATCCGCGGTCACGCCACGGCTCTTGCGCCCGACGATCGCGAAGGGCGGCCTGTCATAGACCATCATCACGGCCTTGAGGTCGATGCTAGGATTCTCGTCGCGGAAGCGGATCAGCGAGTTCACATCGCCGAAGCCGACATCATAGGTGCCCGAGGCGACGCGCGGGATCGCCTCACGCGAACCGTTGCCGGTGTCGATGGTGACGTCGAGGCCTTCGGCTTTGAAATAGCCCTTTTCGAACGCCATCAGGAACAGCGCGGCCGGCCCCTCGAAGCGCCAATCGAGCGTGAAGCGGACTGGTGTCTGCGCCTGCGCCGGCTGCGCGCCGCACAGGCCGGCGGCCAGAGCCGTTGCGGCCACCGTACTCAGGACAGCGCGCCGGGACAGGAACGCGACGAGGGAGGACACGCTGGGCATCATTGGCTCCGGACGGACAGGCGGGCGGGACTGACATATCGAAAAACGCACGGCACCCCAGCAAGCACCATGCCGGGCAGCGTCATCTTTCAAGACTGGAGCAACGTCACGACAGGTCAAGTCGAAAGCGGCACCTGAAAGCGGCGAACGCACAAAAGATCGGCAGCAACGCCCTACAGCGGCAGTGCTCCGTCTGTCTTGACCTCCTCCATCACGGCATAGGTCCGCGTCTCGCGCACGGCCGGAAGGGCCAGCAATACCTCGCCGAGGAAGCGGCGATAGGCGTTCATGTCGGCGACGCGGGTCTTGACCAGATAGTCGAAGCCGCCGGCCACCATATGGCACTCCAGCACCTCCGGCGCACGCTTCACCGCCGCGGCGAAACGCTCGAACGCATCGGGCGTCGTCTTGTCGAGATAGACCTCGACGAAGACGAGCAGGTTGAGGCCGAGCTTAAGCGGATCGAGCGTCGCCCGGTAGCCCGTGATGTAGCCCTCGCGCGTCAGGCGCTTGAGTCGTTCGCTCACAGCCGTCGGCGACAGCCCGACCTTGTCGGCAAGCTCGACACCGGCGATCCGGCCGTCGGATTGCAACAAGGAGAGGATGCGGCGGTCGGTTCTGTCGAGCACGGGATCAATCGCTAAAACAATGCCGTCTTCCCGCAAGATATAAAGCTATCGCACGCAATAGACCAATTGATCCACGGCATTGAAAGCACGATGCTTCAGATCATCCCGCGACCGCCTTTCGGAGCTCTGTCATGGCCGCCCCCGCCTCGCCGCTGCCTGCCTTCCGAGCGCCCTTTGCCGAGGATGACAGCGCGATCGCGGAACGGCTGCTGGCCGGCGCCCGCCGGGAGCCGGCAGCGAAGGCGCGGATCGATGCGCGCGCGACCGAACTGATCGACGCCATCCGCACCCGCAAGGTCGGGTTCGGCGGCATCGAGGAATTGCTGCGGGAATACTCGCTCTCGACGCGCGAGGGGTTGGCCCTGATGGTGCTGGCCGAAGCGCTGCTACGCGTACCCGACGCCGCCACCGCCGACCGGCTGATCGAGGACAAGCTCGGCCAGGGCGATTTCGCCCATCATGAATCGAAGTCCGATGCCTTCCTGGTCTCGGCCTCGGCCTGGGCGCTCGGCATCACCGCGCGCGTCATCCAGCCCGGCGAGACCCCGAGCAGCATCATCGGCGGGCTGGCCAAGCGGCTCGGCGTGCCCACGGTGCGCACCGCGACGCGCCAGGCAATGCGCGTCATGGGCAACCATTTCGTGCTGGGCCAGACCATCGAGGAGGCGCTGAAGCGCGCCGGCTCCAAGAGCGGCAAGCTCTACCGCTACTCTTTCGACATGCTCGGCGAAGGCGCCCGCACGCAAGCCGATGCCGACCGCTACTTCGCCTCCTATGCCGCCGCGATCGATGCCATCGGCCGCTCGGCCGGCAACGAGCCGCTGCCGAACCGGCCCGGCATCTCGGTCAAGCTCTCGGCGCTGCATCCGCGCTATGACGCGACCAATCATGAGCGCGTTCTGGCCGAACTGACGCCGAAGGTGATCAAGCTGGCGCAGCAGGCCAAGGGCTATGACCTCAACTTCACCATCGATGCCGAGGAGGCCGACCGGCTCGAACTCTCGCTCGACATCATCGATGCCGTCGTCGCCGATCAATCGCTCAGCGGTTGGGACGGCTTCGGGCTGGCGATCCAGGCCTATCAGAAGCGCGCTTCGGCCGTGATCGCCCATATCGGCGCGCTCGCCGAGAGCCACGGCCGGCGCATGATGGTGCGCCTCGTCAAGGGCGCCTATTGGGATACCGAGCTGAAGCGCGCCCAGGAGCGCGGGCTGGCGGACTATCCGGTCTTCACCCGCAAGGCGATGACCGACCTGAACTACGAGGCCTGCGCCGCCCAGCTCCTGGCCTTGCGCCCCCGGATCATTCCCCAGTTCGCTACCCACAACGCCCAGACGGTTGCAACGGTGGCGGAGATGGCGGGGAGTTCAGAAGGCTTCGAATTCCAGCGCCTCCACGGCATGGGCGAAGCGCTCTACGAGAAGCTGCTGGCCAGCAACGAGGGCTTCGCTTGCCGCACCTATGCGCCGGTTGGTGGGCATCAGGATCTGCTCGCCTATCTCGTACGCCGCCTGCTCGAGAACGGCGCCAACTCGTCCTTCGTCAGCGTCTCCGGCGACCCCGACGTGCCCGTGGCGCAGCTTCTGGTGCCGCCCGCCGACCTCATCGGCAATGCCGGCGCCGCGCGGCATCGCCGGATTCCGCTCCCAGCCGATCTCTTCGGCCCGACGCGGAAGAACTCCGCCGGCGTCGAACTCGGCCATGCGGAGAGCCTCGATGCGCTTCTGGCGGAGATTGCCGCTGCCTCAGACAAGCCCTTCCCCGAAGCCGGCCCGATCATCGACGGCAAGGCGACTGGCGGAACCGCACGCGACGTTCGCTCGCCGATCGACGACACGGTGATCGGCCGCGTCCACGAGGCCGATGCTACACTGGCCGAGCGCGCCATGCAGGCGGCGAAGGCCGGATTTCCCGCCTGGAACGCGACGCCCGCCCGCACCCGCGCAGCCGCGCTGCGTAAGGCCGCCGATCTGATGGAACAGAGGCGCGGCCTGCTGCTCGCCTTGCTCCAGGCCGAGGCCGGCAAGACGCTCGACGATGCCCTCTCCGAGGTCCGCGAGGCCGTCGATTTCTGCCGCTACTACGCCGCCGAGGCCGAGTCGAAATTCGCGACGCCGACCGCCCTGCCCGGTCCGACCGGCGAGGACAATCGCCTGATCCTGCGCGGGCGCGGGCCGTTCCTGTGCATCGCGCCCTGGAACTTCCCGCTCGCGATCTTCGCCGGCCAGATCGCAGCCGCGCTCGTCGCCGGCAACAGCATCGTCGCCAAACCTGCCCCCCAGACGCCCCTGATCGCGGCCGAGACGATCCGGCTGCTGCATGAGGCCGGCGTGCCCGTCTCGGCGCTTCATCTCGTCCCCGGCGACGGCACGCTCGGCGCGGCGCTGGTCGCCCACAAGGACGTCGCCGGCGTCGCCTTCACTGGCTCGACCGCGACGGCGCGTGCGATCAACCGCGCGCTCGCCGCCAAGGACGGCCCGATCGTCCCGCTCATCGCCGAGACGGGCGGGCTCAACGCCATGATCGTCGATGCGACCGCGCTCGCTGAGCAGGTCGCCGACGATGTCGTGATGTCGGCCTTCCGCTCGGCCGGGCAGCGCTGCTCGGCCTTGCGCCTGCTCGTCGTGCAGGAAGATGTCGCCGACAAGATGCTGGAGATGATCACCGGCGCCGCCCGCGAGCTGAAGCTCGGCGACCCGCGCGCGATCGACACCCATATCGGCCCGGTCATCGACGCTGCCGCCAAGCATCGGCTCGACGGCCATGTCGAGGCGATGCGCAAGCTCGGCCGCCTCGCCTGGGCCGGCGAGACGCTGGCGCTCGGCGGCACCTTCGTCGCGCCGCATCTGGTCTCGCTCGGCAGCGTAGCCGAGCTTTCCCAGGAGCATTTCGGCCCGATCCTGCATGTCGTGCGCTGGAAGTCCGGCCAGTTGGACAAGGTCATCCACGACATCGAGGCAACCGGCTACGGCCTGACGCTGGGCGTGCATTCGCGCATCGAAACGACGGTAGAGCAGGTCACGCGCGGGCTCTCGACCGGCAATATTTATGTCAACCGCAACATCATCGGAGCCGTCGTCGGCGTGCAGCCCTTCGGCGGCCACGGCCTCTCCGGCACCGGCCCCAAGGCTGGCGGCCCGAACTACCTGATGCGCTTCGCCACGGAGCAGACGGTGACAATCAACACGGCAGCAGCCGGCGGCAATGCCAGCCTGATCGCAATGGGGGAGTGAGAGACTTGGCGTCATGCTCGGGCTTGACCCGAGCATGACGCAACGGGAAGACACTGGATTCCGAGATGGTCGGGTCAAGCCCGACCATGACGAGCCATGTGAATGACGCAAACAACTCTCCCCTACCGCCCCAACGTCGGCATCGCCCTGTTCAACGGGGACGGCCGCGTCTTCGCCGGCCGCTCGCACAGTGCCGGGCCGGAAATCGTCCTGCCCGGATTCGACTGGCAGATGCCGCAGGGCGGAATCGATGCGCATGAGGATATCGTCGCGGCCGCCTATCGCGAGCTCGCCGAGGAAACCGGCGTGACGAGCGCAACGTTCCTGGCCGCCACCGACGAATGGTGGGCTTACGACTTTCCGGCCTACGCCGGCCCACCGCACAGGCTGACCGCCTTCCGTGGCCAGCGCCAGCGCTGGGTCGCCCTCCGCTTCACCGGCAGCGAAACCGAATTCGACATCACCCGCCCGAACGGCGACGCGCCGGCCGAATTCTCCGAATGGGCCTGGCTGCCCCTGGCCGAGATGCCCTTGCGCATCGTGCCGTTCAAGCGCCCGGTCTATGAGCGCGTCGTACAGGCCTTCTTACGCTTCGCTCAGCCCGTTATCCCGACAACCTGACCGCCCCTGGAGACTGCATGAGCCTCGTCAGCTTCGATCATTGCGTCATTCACGTCTCGGACTGGGAACGCTCGAACGCCTTCTACCGCGACGTGATCGGCGCCGAGGTCCTGCCGAATGGTGCAGGATACGTCTATCGCATCGGCTCCGCGCAATTGAACTGCCATGGGCCGGGTCTGAAACCCGTCCCAGTCGCGCGCCGGCCCGTGCCGCCCGGCGGCAGCGACCTCTGCTTCACCTGGGAGGGACCGATTGCAGGCGCCATCGCACATCTGGAGGCGCGGAAGGTCGCGATCGAACTTGGTCCGGTCCCGCGCTTCGGCCGTGGCGGCTTGGGAACAAGCGTCTATTTCCGCGACCCTGACGGCTCGCTGCTGGAATTCATCAGCTACGCATGAAAAAGGCCGCTTGCGCGGCCTTTAAAGTTGGAAGGAGCGTGGCGGCTCAAGCCGCCTTGCGCTGCTCGAAGACGTGCTTGAACTCGCGCAGCTGAACCAGCGCGTCATGCAGGCGCTTCTTCTCGTCCTCGTCATGCGAACCGGTCAGCTTGGTTTCGGCCGTCAGGATTTCCTGATCGAGCACGGCGCCGTTCACATCCTCGAGGAAACGGCCCTGCTCGGCCAGGATCGTCGTCGAAGCCTGGTTGACCTCGACGAGGCCGCCATTGACGAAGAATTCCTTGCCGTTGCTCTGGGTCGTCTGGACGAAGACGATACCCGCCTTCAGCGTCGCGACCAGCGGCGCATGCCCCGCCAGCACGGTCATCTCGCCCTCGGTCGAGGGGATGATGACGCTGACGACCTCGCCGGAGAACAGGATGCGCTCGGGCGAGACGAGTTCGAACTTGAAGGTGGCCATCGGTACTCTCTCCCGGGCTCGTCATGGTCGGGCTTGACCCGACCATCTCGAAAACCAGTGTGCTCTCGTCAGGATTCTCGGGGCAAGCCCGAGAATGACGCGTCTCAGGCCGCTTCGGCCGCCAGGCGCTGGGCCTTCTCGATGGCTTCGTCGATCGAGCCGACCATGTAGAAGGCCGCCTCCGGCAGGTGGTCGTACTTGCCCTCGACCAGGCCCTTGAAGCCCTTGATCGTGTCTTCGAGCGCGACCAGCTTGCCCGGCGAGCCCGTGAAGATTTCGGCGACGAAGAAGGGCTGCGACAGGAAGCGCTCGATCTTGCGGGCACGGGCGACCGAGATCTTGTCCTCTTCCGAGAGCTCGTCCATGCCCAGGATCGCGATGATGTCCTGCAGCGCCTTGTAGCGCTGGAGGATCTGCTGGACCTGGCGGGCGATATTGTAATGCTCCTCGCCGACGATCGCGGCAGAGAGCATGCGCGAGGTCGAGTCGAGCGGGTCGACCGCCGGATAGATGCCCTTTTCCGCGATCGAGCGCGACAGCACGGTCGTGGCGTCAAGGTGAGCGAAGGAGGCAGCGGGCGCCGGGTCGGTCAGGTCGTCTGCCGGCACGTAGATCGCCTGCACCGAGGTGATCGAGCCCTTGTTGGTGGTGGTGATGCGCTCCTGCAGGTTGCCCATGTCGGTCGCCAGCGTCGGCTGGTAGCCCACCGCCGACGGGATGCGGCCGAGCAGCGCCGACACTTCGGAGCCTGCCTGCGTGAAGCGGAAGATGTTGTCGACGAAGAACAGCACGTCCTGGCCCTTGTCGCGGAAGTCTTCCGCGACGGTCAGGCCCGACAGGGCGACGCGCATGCGGGCACCCGGGGGCTCGTTCATCTGGCCGTAGACCAGGGCGCACTTGGAACCCTCGCCGCCGCCCTTCTTGTTCACGCCGGACTCGATCATCTCGTGATAGAGATCGTTGCCCTCGCGGGTGCGCTCGCCGACACCGGCGAACACGGAGTAACCACCGTGAGCTTTCGCGACGTTGTTGATCAGCTCCATGATCAGCACGGTCTTGCCGACGCCGGCGCCGCCGAACAGGCCGATCTTGCCGCCCTTGGCGTAAGGCGCCAGCAGGTCGACGACCTTGATGCCGGTGACCAGGATCTGCGCGTCGGTGGCCTGATCGGCATAAGACGGCGCCGGCTGGTGGATGCCGCGACGAGCGCTGGTCAGGATCGGGCCGGCCTCGTCGACCGGCTCGCCGATGACGTTCATGATGCGCCCCAAGCACTCGTCGCCGACCGGAACCATGATCGGGGAGCCGGTATCGGTGACCGACTGGCCACGCACCAGACCTTCGGAGGAGTCCATCGCGATGGTGCGGACGGTGTTCTCGCCGAGATGCTGGGCGACTTCGAGCACCAGCCGGTTGCCGAGATTGTCGGTCTCGAGCGCGTTCAGGATTTCGGGCAGCTCACCGTCGAACTGCACATCGACGACGGCGCCGATGACCTGCACGATGCGGCCGGTGCCGGTATTGGCGGGCTTCTCGGCGGCGACGGTCTTCTTGGTAGCGGCTTTGGCCATGGTTTCGAACCTCGGGTACAGCGTGTCGGGTGGCCGGCATGCCGGCCTAATTGCTAGACGATTAGAGCGCTTCCGCGCCGGAGATGATCTCGATCAGTTCCTTGGTGATCATCGCCTGGCGCGAGCGGTTGTAGAGCTGGGTCTGCTTCTTGATCATTTCGCCGGCATTGCGCGTGGCGGAATCCATCGCCGACATGCGCGCGCCCTGCTCGGAAGCGGCGTTCTCGAGGATGGCGCGCAGCACCTGGACCGTCAGGTTGCGCGGCAGCAGCGTCTCGAGGATTTCGCTCTCGTCGGGCTCGTAATCATAGACCGCATCGGTCTTGGGGGCTTCCGCCGGAATCTCGGCCGGGATGATACGCTGGGCCGTCGGGATCTGCGAGATCACCGACTTGAAGCGGGAGAAGAACAGCGTCGCGACGTCGAACTCGCCAGCGGCGAAGCGCGCCAGGATGTTCTGGGCGATGCCCTCGGCATTGACGTAGCCGACCTGCTTGAAGGCGCGCAGATCGATCAGTTCGATGATGTCCTTCTCGAACTGCCGGCGCAGGATGTCGTAACCCTTCTTGCCGACGCAGATGATCTTGACCGTCTTGCCTTCGGCCTTGAGCGCATTCGCCTTGTCGCGCGCCAGACGGGCGATCGACGAGTTGAAAGCGCCGCAGAGGCCGCGCTCGGCTGTGCAGACCACCAGCAGATGCACCTTGTCGGAGCCCGTGCCGCCGATCAGGCGCGGCGCGCTCGAACCGGTAACGCCTGACGCCAGATTGGCCAGCACCGTCTCCATGCGCTCGGCATAGGGACGCGCCGCCTCGGCCGCCGCCTGCGCCCGGCGCAGCTTGGCAGCCGCGACCATCTGCATGGCCTTGGTGATCTTCTGCGTCGCCTTAACGGAGGCGATGCGGTTCCTGAGGTCCTTCAATGAAGGCATAGGCTTTTTCTCACCCCGTCATGCTCGGGCTTGCCCCGGGCATCCACGTCTTCACCCACCTGATCCCACCTGCGCGCTGCCCGATCGAGGCAAGGCGTGGATGGTCGGCACAAGGCCGACCATGACGGGAAACCTTAAGAGAACGACTTCGCGTAATCCGTGACCAGTTCCTTCAGCTTCGCGGCGTTCGCGTCCGAAAGATCCTTGGTCTTGCCGATCTCGTTGAGCAGATCGGCATGCTTGCCGCGCACGAGAGCCAAAAGGCCGTCCTCGAAGGCGCGGACCTTGTTGACCGGCAGCGGGTCGAGATAGCCGTTGACGCCGGCATAGATCACGACCGTCTGCTCTTCCATCTTCAGCGGCGAGAACTGCGCCTGCTTCAGAAGCTCGGTCAGGCGGGCGCCGCGGTTGAGCAGGCGCTGCGTCACCGCGTCGAGGTCGGAGCCGAACTGGGCGAAGGCCGCCATCTCGCGATACTGGGCGAGCTCGCCCTTGATCTTGCCGGCAACCTTCTTGGTCGCTTTGGTCTGCGCGGCCGAGCCGACGCGCGACACCGAAAGGCCGACGTTCACCGCCGGGCGGATGCCCTGGTAGAACAGGTCGGTCTCCAGGAAGATCTGGCCGTCGGTGATCGAAATCACGTTGGTCGGGATATAGGCCGAGACGTCGTTGGCCTGGGTCTCGATGACCGGCAGCGCCGTCAGCGAACCGTTGCCGGCCTCGTCGCCCATCTTGGCGGCACGCTCGAGCAGGCGGGAGTGGAGATAGAACACGTCGCCGGGATAGGCTTCGCGGCCCGGCGGGCGGCGCAGCAGCAGCGACATCTGGCGATAGGCGACGGCCTGCTTCGACAGGTCGTCATAGATGATGACGGCGTGCATGCCGTTGTCGCGGAAATACTCGCCCATGGCGCAACCGGCGAAGGGCGCCAGGAACTGCATCGGGGCGGCGTCGGACGCGGTCGCGGCGACGACGATCGAGTATTCCAGCGCGCCGCGCTCTTCGAGCACCTTCACGAACTGGGCGACGGTCGAACGCTTCTGGCCGATCGCGACATAGACGCAATACAGCTTCTGGTTCTCGTCGGTGCCGTCGTTATTGGCCTTCTGGTTCAGGATCGTGTCGAGCGCCACGGCGGTCTTGCCGGTCTGGCGGTCGCCGATGATCAGCTCGCGCTGGCCGCGGCCGATCGGGATCAGGGCGTCGATCGCCTTGAGGCCGGTCGCCATCGGCTCATGCACCGACTTGCGCGGGATGATGCCGGGCGCCTTGACGTCGACGCGCGAGCGCTGCTTGGCCTTGATCGGACCCTTGCCGTCGATCGGGTTGCCGAGCGCGTCGACGACGCGGCCGAGCAGTTCCTTGCCGACCGGCACGTCGACGATGGCGCCGGTGCGCTTGACCGTCTGGCCTTCCTTGATCTCGCGGTCGGAACCGAAGATCACGACGCCGACATTGTCGCTCTCGAGGTTGAGCGCCATGCCGCGCACGCCGCTCTCGAACTCGACCATCTCGCCGGCCTGGACCTTGTCGAGGCCGTAGACGCGGGCGATGCCGTCGCCGACGGAGAGAACCTGGCCGACCTCGGTGACGGAGGCTTCGGACCCAAAGTTCGAAATCTGGGCCTTCAGGATCGCGGAGATTTCAGCGGGGCGGATTTCCATCAGCCGACCTCTTTCATGGCAAGACGAATTGAATTGAGCTTGGTTTTCAGCGACGCGTCGACCATGCGGGAGCCCATCTTGACGACGAGCCCGCCGATCAGAGACGGATCGACCTTGATCGCGACATCGACGGCCTTGCCCGCGACAGCGGCGAGCGCCGCGCGGATTTCCTCGACACGCTTCGGCGCGGGCGCCTCGGCGAGCGTGACCTCGGCGCTAACGATGCCCTTGGCATCGGCGACGAGCGCCTTGTAGCCGGCGATCATGCCCGGCAGCGCGAACAGGCGGCGCTTGGTGGCGACGAGGCCGATGAAGTTGGCGGCGATGCCGGAAATCTTGGCGGAGGCCAGAACCGCCTTGATCGCAGCGGTCTGCTCCTCGGCGGAGAAGGCCGGGCTGCCGACCAGACGGCGCAGATCCTCGCTCTCGGCGAGCATCGCGGAAAAGCTGTCGAGATCGGTGGAGACGGCGTCGATGGCGTTGGCCTCTTCGGCCAGTTCAAAAAGGGCCGTGGCGTAGCGACCGGCCACGCCCGAAACCAGTGATCCTTGCGATCCGCCTTCAGCCACGCGTCAAATCTCTCGTTTCAAAGGACTGCACCCGGCGACCCTCTGACGAAGGTGGAGTGCGATGTCCCTGCGCTGCGATGTATCACGGACGAGAACCCGGCAAGACGGCTTCGCGACCTAAATGTGGCGGTGCACTAGCATGTGGTTTTAGGGTGCGCAATCCGTTGATGCCGATCGAAGGCGCGGTTTTGCCTGTCCTTTCAGTCTTTCAAAGGAAGCTGGCGGCTCAAAGAAAACTCTGCGGGTCGACATCGACCGCGACCCTGACCGAGCCCTTGGGCTTGCCACCGCGCTTGAGCCAGGCGCGCAGGTAATCCTGCAGGTTCACCTCCCGGTCGGTTTTCACGATCAGCCGCATGCGATGGCGCCCGCGCAGCACGGCCAAAGGCGCTTCCGCCGGGCCCAGAACCGTAACGCCGTCGGGCGCTTCCGCACAGCGCGCCAGCGCTCGGGCATGACCTTCGGCCTCGGCCTGGCTGCTGGCGGAGATGATCAACCCGGCGAGCCGGCCGAAGGGCGGCAGCCCGGCAGCCTCTCGTGAGGCCGCCTCTGCGGCATAAAACCGCTCCGGGTCGCCGGAGACCAAAGCCTTCAGCACGGGATGCGACGGATCATGCGTCTGCAGCAGCGCGCGGCCGGGCCGTTCGCCGCGCCCGGCCCGGCCGGTGACCTGACGCAGCACCTGGAAGGTGCGCTCGGCGGCGCGCGGATCGCCCGAGGTCAGGCCGAGATCGGCATCGATCACGCCGACCAGCGTCATGCCCGGAAAATTGTGGCCCTTGGCGACGAGTTGCGTGCCGATGACGATGTCGAATTCGCCCGAGGCGACCGCCATGAGCTCCTGCTTCAGCCGCTCGGTGCCCCCTGGAAAATCGCTCGACAGCACGATGCCGCGCGCTTGCGGGAACAGTGTCGCGACCTCCTCCGCCAGCCGCTCGACGCCTGGGCCGCAAGCGGTCAGGCTGTCGGCGGCATGGCATTGCGGGCATTCGTTCGGCCGGCGTTCGGCATGGCCGCAATGGTGGCAGACCAGCGCGCGGCGAAAGCGGTGATCGACCAGCCAGGCCGAGCAGTTGGGGCACTGGAAGCGATGCCCGCAGTCCCGGCACAGCGTCAGCGGCGCATAGCCGCGTCTGTTCAAAAACAGCAGCGATTGTTCGCCGGCCTCCAGATTGGCCGCGATCGCCTTCGCCAGCGTCTCCGAGACCCAGCGTCCGCGCGGCGGCTTGTCCTGCCTGAGGTCGACGAGGCCGAGCGTCGGCAGACTGCGCCCGCCGAAACGCTCCGGCAGCTTGAGATGCACGTAGCGTCCGCGCTCGGCGTTGACGCGGGTCTCCAGCGAAGGGGTCGCCGAGGTCAGGATGACGGCTGCGTTCTCGATGCGCCCGCGCACCACCGCCATGTCGCGGGCATGATAGGCGACGCCATCCTCCTGCTTGTAGGCGGCCTCATGCTCCTCATCGACGACGATCAGGCCGAGGTCCTTGTAAGGCAGGAAAAGCGCCGAGCGCGCGCCGGCCACCACCTTGGCCTCGCCGCTGGCGATAGCGGCCTGCAGGCGCTCGCGCTTGCGACCCGTCACCGCCGAGTGCCACAGCCCCGGCCGCACGCCGAAACGCGTCTCGAAACGGTCGATGAATTGCGCGGTGAGCGCGATCTCCGGCATCAGGATCAGGCTCTGGCGCCCGAGCCGGATCGCCTCCGCCACCGCCTCGAAATAGACCTCGGTCTTGCCGGAACCGGTGACGCCCTCGAGCAGCGTCACGCCATAGGCCGCGGCCCTCACCGAAGCGACGAGCGCTGCCGCGGCAGCCGCCTGATCATCCGACAGTGCCGGCTGTGCGTGATCCGGATCGGGCAAGGCCGCTACCGCTTCGCGCGGCAGCGGCTCGACGGCGAAGGTGCCGGCATCGACGAGCGAATCGATCACCGCCGCGCTGACCGAGGCCGCCTCGGCGAGCGCGCTCTTGGCGGTCAGCAATCCGCCCTCGGCCGCCGCGATGGCCCGCGCCCGCGCCGGTGTCATCCGTGCAGGCGGCGCGCCGACGAGCCGGATGCCAAGCTTGGGCCGCTCCGGCGTATCGTCCGGCGGGCGCCGCAACGCCAAGGCCAGGACGGAACCCTTCGGCGCCAGCGTGTACCAGGCGACCCAGTCGACCAGCTTCATCAGCGCCGCATCGAGCGGCGGCATGTCGAGCTTGCCGGTGACTTTCTTCAGATTGCCGCCGCGCCCGGAACCGGTCTCCCAGACGACACCGACCGTCTCGCGCGGGCCGAGCGGCACCTGCACGATATCGCCCGGCTTGAGCACGAGCCCGGGCGGCACCGCATAGCTATAGGCCTGGTCGAGCCCGAGCGGGATCAGCACATCGACCGTGTGGCTCTGGCCAGCGCTGTTCCGCACTTCGCTCGTCACTCGTGATCTTCCCTCGCCAGCGAGCCGCCACGATCCACTTCTCGCGACAAGAGCGGCAACGAACCGCACTTAACCAAACATCAAACCGCGTCGCCTAGCATGACTTTTGCGCGCGGAGAGCAGTCATGGCAGCGGAACGACAGTTGACCCTCGACGGAATCAGGGGGCTCGCCGCCAGCGCCGTTCTCGTATCGCATTATCTCGCGGAGATTCCAGACGGCATCCAAGCCTTCTCCTTTGGCGCGATCGCGGTCGATGCCTTCTTCGTCCTGTCGGGCTTCCTGATCGGCCGCTTGATCCTGACGCGCCGGGAGGCACCGAATTTCTTCAAGACGTTCTATATCCGCCGGCTGCTGCGCACCGTTCCCTCCTATCTGATCGTCGTGCTCTTCGTCCTGGCGCTCGCCGCCCTGTTGCCGGAATGGGCCGGGGATGCCGGCGGAGTTCCGGCATGGAGCTACCTCTCCTTCACGCAGAACTTCTTCTTCGCGCTGCGGCAGAGCACCGGGCTGCACTGGCTCTCTCCGACATGGACACTGGCCGTCGAGGAGCAGTTCTATCTCTTCGCACCCGCGGCGCTGGTGTTCACTCCCCGACGTTTCGTGGTTCCCGTCGCAAGTATGGTCTTTGCTGCCGCGCTGTTCTACCGGATCCAGATGAATGCGTCGGGAGCAGACCCTCTCGAGTTTTTGCCCCTGCTTCTCGCACGAGCGGATACGCTGGCAGCCGGCATCATCGCGAGCGCTCTTTGGTTCAAGATCGCCGGTACCAAGCGCTATGACCGCACTCTGGAGGCGACGCCGCTCGTCTGTCTCGTCGCCGTCCTCGGCTATGCCGTCTTCGCAACGAACACCGACTGGCAGGCCACGTTGTCGCACAGCGTGTTCGGCATTGCCGCAGCGGCCTTCATCCTGCGCGCGGCGGTATCGCCGAGCGCAGTGCCCTGGCTCGAGGCGCGCTGGCTGCGCTTCATGGGCGACAACTCCTATTCGATCTATCTCATTCACATACCGGTCGCCGGCGTCATCCATCATCTGATGACGGGCGCGGAGCCCGGGATCTCGACACCGCTGCAATGGGCTGCGACGATTCTGGCGACGGTCGCGACGATCCTGCTGGGCCGTGGTCTCACGCGCCTCGTCGAGGAACCGCTCACGGCTTTCGGGCGAAGCTTTTCCTGGACGAAAGTCGAGGCGCAGCCGGCCGGAACCCTGTGAGCGGCGGCCGGATGAAGGTTTCCCGAAAGACGTCGAAGAGAGCGACCACTGCCTGCCTTGCCCCGGGCCCGATGGTATGATGTCCGCCGCACGACCAATCCGCCCGGCAAACAGAGCCATGACGCGCATGTTCCTTCACCTGGCCAGCCTCGGCCTTGCGGCCAGCCTCGTCGGCACCACGGCCGGGCCAAGCCTCGCACAGGCGCCCGCCCCGCCTGAGAACTGGCCCGCGATCAAATGCGAGCGCTACACCAAGTCTTATGCCGAGGCGCTGGCCCGTTTCGGGCGCAAGGGGCTCGGCCAGCCCTTCCTCGACAGCCACGAGGCCTTCCTGGCATCGGGCTGCAGCATCAAGGGCGAGGTTTGCCCGCGCAGCACCGAAGAACTGAATCTCGCCAATGTCATGGTCATCATGGGCATGAACCAGGGCATGGCCAGCACCTTCATGCCCTTCGCCTGCCCGAAGACGTAGCGGCCGATTGCCTCAGCAGGCGCCGATTCGCTCGGCGTTAAGGCGCACCCGTCATGCTCGCCCGTGTGGCGAGCATCCACGTCTTTGGCGTAGCGCTCGACGGAGGAAGACGTGGATGGCCGGGACGAGCCCGACCATGACGGGGATGGCGCGACGTGACCGATTTCGACAGCCTGATCCGCGACTGGCTTGGCCATCTCGCCCATGAGCGCCGGCTATCGCCCAAGACGCTCGAAGCCTATGGCCGTGACATCAGGCAGTTCGCCGTCTTCATCACCGAGCATCTCGGCGGAGAACCCGCACTTGCCGACATCGCCGCGCTGAAACCGGCGGACCTGCGCGCCTTTCTCGGCCGGCGCCGCCGCGACGGCGTCGGCAACCGCACGCTGATGCGCCAGCTCGCCGCTTTGCGCTCGCTCGCCCGCTTCGGCGAACGCAGCGGCAAGCTCAAGGCCGCCGCCTTTGCGGCGACGCGCGGCCCGCGCATCGGCAAATCCCTGCCGCGCCCGCTCGAAGCCAGCGCGGCAAAAGCCGTGACGCAGGCCGACACCCGTGCCGGCGAGGATCGCGAACAATGGATCCTCGCCCGCGACGCCGCCGTGCTGGCGCTGCTCTATGGCTGCGGCCTGCGCATCTCCGAGGCGCTTTCGCTGACGCGCGCGCAGGCCCCCATCAGCGCCGGCGACACGCTCACCGTCCTCGGCAAGGGCAGCAAGACCCGCATGGTCCCGGTGCTGCCGGTCGTCGTCACCGCAATCGCCGAATACATCGCCCTCTGCCCCTGGCGGCTGCCGCCGGACGGCCCGCTCTTCCTCGGCGCCAAGGGCGGCCCCTTGTCGCCGCGCATCATCCAGCTTGCGGTCGAAGGCCTGCGCGGTACGCTCGGCCTGCCATCCTCGGCGACCCCGCATTCGCTGCGCCACTCCTTCGCCACCCATCTGCTCGGACGCGGCGGCGAGTTGCGCGCCATCCAGGAGCTGCTCGGCCACGCCTCGCTCTCGACGACGCAAATCTACACCCGGATCGATTCGACACGGCTGATGGCGGCTTACGACGCCGCTCATCCGCGCGCCGGGCGCTGAACCCACTGGCCTCCGGATCGCGGCAGAAAGCCGTATGATGCCGCAGAGGAATAGCGTACAGCCCGGCTCCCATCGCACGGAGCCGCGTGATTCATGACGACCGAAACCGAAGCCCCGCAGAGCGGCAACAAGCGCGTCGCGCTGCTCATCGCGATCCTCGCGCTGATGCTCGCCTTCTCCGAGATCGGCGGCAAGAACGCCGAGCAGGATGCACTGGCGAAGAATGTCGAGGCCTCGAATCTCTGGGCCTTCTTCCAGGCCAAGACGATTCGCGGCACCACCTTGCGCACCGCGGCCGAGGCCATGGAGGTCGATCTCGCCGGAGCCACCGACCCCACCAGCCGCGAGCGGCTGCAGAAGCGCATCGATGGCTGGAAGGCGACGATCGCCCGCTACGATTCCGAGCCGGAGACCAATGAGGGCCGCAAGGAGCTGATGGCCCGCGCCAAGGCGGCGGAAGCCCAGCGCGACATCTCCAGCGCCCGCGACGACAAATACGACATCGTCTCCGGCCTGCTGCAGATCGCGATCGTGATCTCCTCGGCCGCGATCATCACCGGCATCGGCCTGCTCGCCTGGACCGGCGGAGCGCTCGGCCTGGCCGCTTTGGCCCTGATGTTCGTGGCGCAACTCGCCCCGACGGCGCTGTTCTGAACCGCGACGCGGCGACGGGGCCAGGGTGTGAAGGCATAAGCGGGCGGCGGCTAGGGGTCGTTAGCGCAAGCTCGACCCCACCACCCGCAGCAAGGGGGATTGTTGAGCCGCAGATTTCTGCGATGGAGATTTGGAGACCGCCACCACTCTACCGCATCGTGATGAAATGGCTTCGTTGATCAAAATGCGGATCGAGATCGATGGCTCGTGGGTCGGCCACACCGACCGGCGCTACTCGCGATGGGAGGGCGCTATCACAGCTGATCACCCAGTTGCGGCTCTTACTTTGATGAAGGTGAATTCGCAGATCACATGGGCTCGCAGCTGCAGAACAGGCCTGAATTCGCTGCCGATCAGCCTTCTCATCGGGCAGCATGACGAGGGCGCTTATGTCAGTTTCGGAGTTGGCGACAGTGGCACGAGTTGGCGGGCGCAACTCCACGGTATTCCCCAGGACCTCGTGATCGAGCGCGAAGGCGAGACGGGCAAGCCGCTCTGGCTGATTGAGCTTGCGGGCGATCCGACCATCAGCTTGGGCTGCTTTGTCGTGGCGCATTCCCAGACCAAGTCCGCGCGCAACAAACTTTGGCATCTCCGTCCAGAAGTCCTTGCGGAAGAGGAAACTTGGACAGTCGCTCTCAGTCGGGGGAGAACTGGGCAAATCGCGCTTTAGACAGCAGCGGAGCATGTCGTCTATGGGTCGGTAGCGGACACGATAAATGTGAGCGGAGCGCTGACTTGGGGGCTCGAATGAAGTTGCACGAACTCAAAGCCATCATCCCGACACGCAAGTCGCCGCTCAAGATGAAGATCGACGTTCCCTCTGACAATTATGCTTGGGAAGATTGCTGCTGCCTTATCAACGAGGGAGGTCGCTGGAGCGTCTTCTATTTTGATAGAGGGGAGCGCATCAGGGAACGCTCATTTCTCAGCGAAGATGCTGCGATTGAGGAGTTCACGTCGTTGTCGAAGGAAGCGGGAGTTTGGTGATCGGCAGCTTGGATTAACGCGTGTCTGAAATGGGTCGAGAGCGGATCTTGTCGCCGCGTCGAGAAAGCGGACGATCAGCTTTCGATCCATCAAGGCCGCTCCTGCTGCCTTTAAGGCTGTTCGCGATGAACGTTATTTCGACGGGCTCAAGTCGATGTCCATGATCCCCGCTATAACACCGAAGATCATCATCATTGCGAATACGACCCAAAAGATAGCGATCGGCCATTTGAGTTTGCGCGCCGCCCACGCCATATCTTCTTTGTATGTGTTGCTAACAAGATGGCCCGCTATCAGTATGGCTACCCCAATTGCTACGGTATAGATCCATTTTTCTATAAAGAAAAATAGCAAAAATGGCATCGCCATTAAATACGCGAGGCCTATCATATGGAGCAATAATACAATGGATACGGCAAATATTCTTTTTGCGAGCATTATTAGATTAATCCGTTGGGCGTCTATGAAACCTAAACCCTGCACGCAATAGCCGCAAGAGGAGGAAAACGCCCGATAACGATGCATATCGAGGACCCTTGGCTCACGGAGAACCTCGGGATGCACGGATCGGGCTCTACTGAGCGAGCCGCACCAGCAGCAGGGCGCTGCATCTGTGGAGAATGTCCGCAACGGGTCGTTAGCTGCCGCTCGTTATGAGTTCGCGTCCTATCGCGGCGGCAGCGGCCACGGCACCTCGCCGCCGCGCAGCACCTCCCACGCCCGCGCCATCCGCAGCACGCCGAGATCGTCGAAGCGCCGGCCGGTGATCTGCAGGCCGATCGGCAAACCGCCCGCCGTCAGCCCGGCATGGACCGAGATCGAGGGCTGGTCCGACATGTTGGCGGGCAGCGTGAAGACGATATGCTCGAAGGGCTGGCGCGGATCGTCCAGCGGCGAGGCGTAGTCGGCCGGGAAGCTCGGCACCGGCGCGACCGGCGACAGCACGAAATCGAAGGGCGCGCTCTGTTTCAGAGCCGCGTCCTTGATCGCCAGCATCTGGCTCATGCCGTGATAAACCCGCAGGCCCGACAGCGACTCGCCGACATTCGCCCATGCGAAGATATAGGACAGCACCTTGCCCTGCTTTTCCGTCGACAGCGCACCGATCTCGGCCCAGGCGCGCTGGCGCCAGAAATCGTCGAGCCCGTCGAGCATCTGCCGCGTCATGAAGGCCGGCGCCTCCTCGACGATCGCGCCTGCCGCCGAGAAGGCCCTGGCCGCCGCCTCGATCGCAGCCTTGGTCTCGGGCTCGACGGGAATGCCGATGCCGGGATCGAGCTGCAAGCCGATCCGCACGCCGGTCAGGTCGATGTCGAGCGACAGCCAGTCGATCTGCTGCGGCGGCAGGCTCATGCCGTCGCGGGCGTCGGGCTTCGAGAGTTCGCGCATCATCAGCGCTGCATCCGCCACCGTGCGGGTCATCGGCCCCGCGACACGGCCATAATAGGTCGGATCGATCGGCACCCGGCCGAAGCTCGGCTTCAGGCCGACCAGCCCGCACCAGCCCGCCGGCAGACGAACCGAGCCGCCGATATCGGTGCCGACATGCAAAGGCCCGTAGCCGGCGGCCCCTGCCGCGCCGGCACCCGCCGAGGAACCGCCCGGATTCTTCGTCAGGTCCCAGGGATTGCGCGCCAGCTCGTGGAAGCTCGACACGCCCGAGGAAAGCATGCCGTAATCGGGCATCGTCGTCTTTGCGAGCAGGACGAAGCCGGCTTCGCGCAGCCGCGCTGCCACGGGCGCATCCTCCGCCATCGGCACGAGATCGCGCGCCGCGGTGCCGACCGGCATCGGCGTGCCCTTCGTCGCGATGTTCTCCTTGATCGTGCCGGGCACGCCGTCGAGCGGCAGCGCCTCGCCCTTCATCCAGCGCGCCTCGGAGGCTTTCGCCGCGGCCCGGGCGGCCTCCGGCTGATAGGCGTAGAGCGCCTTGATCTTTGGCTCGCAGAGCTCGATCCGGGCGATCACCGCCTCCGTGACCTCGACCGGCGAGAGCGCTTTCGAACGATAGGCGTCGAGCAGTTCGACGGCACTGAGATCGGCGGGACCGGGCATCGGCAATCATCCTCGTCAGGCATGGCACAGCGTGGCACTGATCCGTGCCACGACTGATCTGAAAACGGCATGGCCGTGCGGCGCAACCCGCACCGGCTTCCACCGCACCACCCGGCCAAGCAAGCGCCGCGCCGAAGCGCAGGTCTCGGACGAAATAACGCCTCAGACGAAATAGTCGGGATATTGCTCCTGCAGCCGCAGCAGGTCGGGCAGCAGCGTGCCGAGATGCTTGCGCATCGCGACTTCGGCCGCCGGACCGTCATGCCGTCGAACCGCGTCGACGATCGACAGATGCTCGCGGATCACCATCGCCATCCGCCCGGGCACCGGCAGCGTCATGCGCCGGCAGCGGTCGATCTGGCTCTTGGCGGCATGGGCGATCTTCCAGATGCCGGGATAGCCGGCGATGACAGCGAGGTTCTCGTGGAAGGCTTCGTCGGCGAGGTGGAAGCCTTCCTGGTCTCCCGCCTCCAGCGCCTCGTGCTGGCGTGCGACCGTGGCGTCGAGCTTCGCGATCGCGTGCTCCGTGCCGATCCGCGCGACAAGTTCGACCGTCGCGCATTCCAGCGCCTGCCGGATGAACACGGCCTCGGGGATCGCCTCGGTCGGGATCCGCGCGACGAAGGTGCCGGCCTGCGGGAATATCTCGACGAGCCCTTCCTCCTTCAGCCGGATCAGGGCCTCGCGCACCGGCGTGCGGCTGGTGCCGAACCGCGCCGTCAGCTCCTTCTCGACCAGCGCGGCACCGGGCGTGATCTCCATCGCCAGGATGGCGCGCCTCAGCTCGTCCTGCACCATGGAGGCCGCGGTCGAGCGGCCGGCCGGCACGCCGCCCAGTGGCTGGCGGCGACGCTCGCGGCGCGGGCCGTCGCCATTGGCATCCTGGGGGGTCGTGATCTGCGACATCGCCTCGCCTTGTTCCCGCCCCCGCACCTTTTTCACCAAGCCGGAAAGCTGCCTGGTGAGCCGGCGTCTGCGCCCTTTTGCGAATAGCATGGGCTTGTTTGACATACTAGTATATTAGTATATTGACCCCGCAACCTGGCGGCGACTATGGTCCGCCGGCGGCTGCCGAGAGCTTGTCGCAGAGCCTTCCAAAAGCCTTTCAAAGAGTGCCGGTCCGATGTTGCTTCACGACGATCGCCTGTTTCCCGCCGACCCTGTGACGCGCGGCATCGCACGCCGGCTCTACGCCACGATTCGCGACCTGCCGATCATCTCGCCGCATGGCCACACCGATCCGCGCTGGTTCGCCGAGGACCAGGCCTTTTCCGATCCCGCGACGCTGCTGGTCAAGCCGGACCACTATATCTTCCGGATGCTCTATTCGCAGGGCGTGCGGCTCGAACAGCTCGGCATTCCCCGCAAGAACGGCGCCCCGGTCGAGACCGATCCCCGCGCTGTCTGGAGCCTCTTCGCCAAGTATTGGTACCTGTTCCGCGGCACGCCGACCCGGCTCTGGTTCGAGCACGCGCTGTCGAACGTCTTCGGCATCAACGAGCGCCTCTCGCCGCAGAATGCCGACAAGATCTATGACCGCATCGCCGAGAAGCTGGAGCAGCCGGAGTTGCGCCCGCGCGCCCTGTTCGAACGCTTCAGGATCGAGGCGATCTCGACCACGGAGGGCGCGCTCGACGACCTGAAGTGGCACGACATGATCAAGGCCTCGGGCTGGACCGGCAAGGTCGTCACCGCCTACCGGCCCGATAGCGTCGTCGATCCCGAATTCGAGGGCTTCGCCGCCAATCTCGAGCAGTTCGGCGAACTCACCGGCGAGGATGTCGCGAGCTGGACCGGCTATCTCGCCGCGCACCGCCAGCGTCGCGACTACTTCCGTCAGCGCGGCGCGACGTCCTCCGACCACGGCCACGCCACCGCCCGCACCGCCAACCTCTCGAAGGCAGAGGCAGAGAAGCTTTTCGCCAAGGTGCTCAAGGGCAAGGTCTCGGTCGAGGAGGCCGATCTCTTCCGCGGGCAGATGCTGACCGAGATGGCCAAGATGAGCCTCGATGACGGGCTCGTCCTGCAGATCCATCCCGGCTCCTCGCGCAATCACAATGCCTCACTGTTTGAGCATTTCGGGCGCGACATGGGCGCCGACATCCCGCGCCAGACCGATTACGTGACTGCGCTCAAGCCGCTGCTCGACGCGGTCGGCAACGAGCCGAACCTGACCGTCATCGCCTTCACCCTCGACGAGACCAGCTATTCGCGCGAGCTCGCGCCGCTGGCAGGCCACTACCCTGCCCTGAAGCTCGGACCCGGCTGGTGGTTCCTCGACGCGCCCGAGGCGATGCTGCGCTTCCGCGAGCTGACCACCGAGACCGCCGGCTTCTACAACACCGTCGGCTTCAACGACGACACCCGCGCCTATCTCTCGATCCCCGCGCGCCACGACGTCGCCCGCCGCTGCGACTGCACCTACCTCGCCAAGCTCGTCGCCGAACACCGGCTCGACGAGGACGAGGCTGCGGAAGTCGCCCATGACCTCGCCTATCGACTGGCCAAGGAGGCCTATCGCCTGTGACCGGCACCAAGATGATCGACGAACGCCAGGCTTCGCACCCGCGCGACGTCAAGGGCTACGACACCGACACGCTGCGCGCGGACTTCCTGATCGAGCGCATCTTCGTGCCCGGCGAGGTCACGCTGACCTACAGCCATTACGACCGCATGATCGTCGGCGGTGCGACACCGGCGGCCAAGCCGCTGACCCTCGACCCGTTCGCGCCCACCGGGACGCCGTTCTTCCTGGCCCGGCGCGAGCTCGGCGTCATCAACATCGGCGGCGCCGGCACTGTCACCGTCGACGGCACAATCTTCGACATTCCCAATCTCGACGCGCTTTATGTCGGCCTCGGCGCGAAGGATGTCTCCTTCGCCAGCGCGGACGCCGCCAACCCGGCCAAGTTCTACCTGACCAGCGCGCCAGCCCATCGCGAAGCGCCCCATCAGCTCATCCGCAAGGCCGCCGCGAACACGATCCATCTCGGCTCGTCGGAGACCTCCAACAAGCGCACCATCCGGCAATATGTCATGCCGAACACGACCGGCACCAACCAGCTCGTCATGGGCATGACCGCGCTGGAGCCGGGTTCGGTCTGGAACTCGATGCCCTGCCACACCCATACGCGGCGGATGGAAGCCTATCTCTATTTCGATCTCGACCCGGCCCACCGCGTCTTCCATTTCATGGGTGAGCCCCAGCAGACCCGCCACCTGCTCGTCGCCAACGAGCAGGCCGTGATCGCGCCGAACTGGTCGATCCATTGCGGCTGCGGCACCTCGAACTACGCCTTCGTCTGGGCCATGGCCGGCGACAATGTCGAGTTCACCGACATGGACGCAGCGCCCGTGGACACTCTGCGCTGATGGCGGGCACCTCGCCCTTCGACCTCACGGGGCGAACCGCCCTGGTGACCGGCGCCAATACCGGCATCGGCCAGGGCATTGCGCTGGCGCTGGCTGAAGCCGGCGCCACGGTCGTCGCGGCCGGGCGCTCCGACATGAGCGAGACGCTGGCACTGGTCGCCCAAGTCGGCGGCACCGGCCACGCCCTCAAGGTCGATCTTCAGGAACAGGGCATCGCCGCGCGCGTGGTTGCCGCGGCAACCGACCTCGCCGGCCCGCTCGACATCCTCGTCAACAATGCCGGCATCATCCGCCGGGCCGACGCGCTCGATTTCAGCGAAAGCGACTGGGACGAGGTGATGAACGTCAACCTCAAGGCGAATTTCTTCCTGGCCCAGGCCTTCGCGAAATCCGCGGTCGAGGCCGGTCGCGGGGCGCGCATCGTCAACATCGCCTCGCTGCTTTCCTTCCAGGGCGGCATCCGCGTCGCCTCCTACACGGCGAGCAAGAGCGGGCTCGCCGGGCTGACAAAGCTGCTGGCCTGCGAATGGGCAGCCAGGGGCATCAATGTGAACGCCATCGCGCCCGGCTACATCGAGAGCAACAATACCGAAGCGCTGCGCGCCGACCCCGACCGCAACAGCGCCATCCTCGCCCGCATCCCGGCCGCGCGCTGGGGCAAGCCGTCCGACATCGGCGGCGCCGCGGTGTTCCTAGCAAGCGACGCCGCAGCCTACATGCACGGCGCCATCATCCCCGTCGACGGAGGCTGGCTCGCACGATGACCGACCATCTCGATTCCTTCTTCCAGCATGATTCCGACTTCGCCTGGGATCCGACAGAGCCCGGCGTGAAACGCAAGATCATGGCCTATGGCAGCGACCTGATGATCGTGCGCGTCGTCTTCGAGGCCGGCGCGGTCGGCAAGGCCCATCGGCATCCGCACCGCCAGGCGTCCTATGTCGAGAGCGGCGTCTTCGACGTCACCATCGACGGCAAGACCGAGCGGCTCATCACCGGCGACACCTTCTTCGTGCCCGCGAACCTCGTCCACGGTGTCACCGCGGTCGAGGCCGGGCAGCTCGTCGATTCCTTCACGCCGATGCGTGAGGAATTTCTCTGAGAACAGGCCCGCCGGCGGGTGCCGGCCGGGCTCCCATCACGGGGCAAGAATGACCGGAAAATCCGGCGCAAACCACCTGGAGGAAGACCATCATGCTGACCAGACGCAACCTGTCCGCGCTCGCGGGCGCAGCCTTCGTCGCCGCTGTCGCCGGTCAGGCGCAAGCCCAGACCACCCTGCGCTCGACCGACATCCACCCGACCGACTATCCGACGGTCGAGGCCGTCCGCCATATCAGCAAGCTGCTGGAGGAGCGGACCAAGGGCCGCATCAAGATCAACGTCTTCCACTCGGCCCAGCTCGGCAACGAAAAGGACACGATCGAGCAGACCCGCTTCGGCGTGATCGACCTGAACCGCATCAACATGGCGCCGTTCAACAACCTGATCCCGGCGACCAACGTGCCCTCGCTGCCCTTCATCTTCCGCTCGGTCGCCCACATGCGCACCGTCATGGACGGCCCGATCGGCGACGGCATCCTGAAGGAGTTCGAGAAGCACGATCTCGTCGGTCTCGCCTTCTACGATTCCGGCTCGCGCTCCTTCTACAATTCGAAGCGCCCGATCAACACGCCCGCCGACATGAAGGGCCTGAAGATCCGCGTCCAGCAGTCCGACATGTTCGTGGCGCTGGTCTCTGCGCTCGGCGCCAACGCCACGCCGATGGCCTTCGGCGAGGTGTATTCCGCACTGCAGACCGGCGTCATCGACGGCGCCGAAAACAACTGGCCGTCCTTCGAATCGACCAAGCACTACGAGGTCTCGAAGTTCTATTCGCTGACCGAGCATTCGCTCTCGCCCGAGGTGCTGGTCATGTCCAAGCGCAGCTTCGACAAGCTCTCCAAGGAAGACCAGGAGATCATGAAGACGGCTGCCAAGGAGTCCGTCGCCAAGATGCGTGAACTCTGGGACGCCCGCGAGAAGGCCTCGGAAGCGAAGGTCAAGGCCGGCGGCGCCGTGGTCAACGCAATCGAGAAGCAGCCCTTCATCGACGCGATGAAGCCGGTCTACGACAAGTTCGTCACCGACGCGGCCCTGAAGGACCTCGTCGCGAAGATCCAGGCGGTCAAGTAATCCGTCTCGTCTGTTGCCGGGCGGCGGCCTTCTCCGCCGCCCGTTTTCGTTTCCGCCCGAACCTCAGGACATGTCCATGATCGGTTTTGCCCGCACGCTCTCGCGCATCAATGCGCGCCTCAGCCTGCTCGCCCTGTTGGCGGCCGGCCTGGGCCTGATCGCGATGACGGCGATCGTCGCCTGGACCGTGTTCGGGCGCTACATCCTGAACGCCACCCCGACCTGGGGCGAGCCGGCCTCGCTGTTCCTGATGCTCTGGTTCATCCTGCTCGGCGGCTCGGTCGGCGTCCGCGAGCTCGACCATATGGGCTTCGACGTCGGGCTGCATTACACGCGCGGCAAGTGGAAGGCCGCGCTCGTCATCGCCAATGAGGCGCTGGTCACGCTCTTCGCCTTCGCCATGGTCTGGTACGGCACCGAGCTCGCCGCCAAGGTCTGGAGCGACCGGCTGCCGATGATCGGCATCTCCAAGGGCTGGGACTATGTCCCGATCATCGCCGGCGGCAGCCTGATCGCGCTGTTCTCGATCGAGAAGCTGCTCCTCTTCTTCACGGGCGAGGACCTCGCGCCCATGCCGCTGAATGCCAATGGCCTTGGCGGGGAGGCCTGATCGATGGCCATCACAATCCTCTTCACCTCCTTCGCCGTGCTCCTGCTGATGGGCGTGCCGGTGGCGTTCTGCCTCGGCCTCTCCTCGATGGCGACGGTGCTCTACATGGGCATTCCGCCGGTCGTCGTCTTCCAGCAGATGTCGACGGGCATGAATGCCTTCGCCATGCTGGCGATCCCGTTCTTCATCTATTCCGGTGACCTGATGATCCGCGGCGGCATCGCCGACCGCCTGATCCAGTTCGCCTCCTCGCTCGTCGGGCATCTGCGCGGCGGCCTGGGCCAGGTCAACGTTATCACCTGCACGCTCTTCGGCGGCATTTCAGGCTCGGCGGTGGCGGATGCCTCCGCGGTCGGCGGCATCATGATCCCGCAGATGGTCAAGCGCGGCTATGCCGCCGACTATGCGGTGAACGTCACGGCCAACGCCGCCATCATCGCGCTGCTGATCCCGCCCTCGCACAACATGATCATCTACTCGCTGGCGGCGGGCGGCACGATCTCGATCGCGGACCTCTTCACCGCCGGCGTGGTGCCTGGGCTGATGCTGTGCCTGGCGCTGATGATAGCGGCCTGGGCGGTCGCGGTGAACCGCGGCTATCCCGCCGACATCTTCCCCGGCTTCATGACGGTCGCGCGCCTCTTCGTGGTGGCGGTGCCGGGGCTGCTCCTGATCGGCATCATCTTCGGCGGCGTGCGTTCGGGCGTCTTCACGGCGACCGAGTCCTCCTGCGTCGCGGTGATCTACGCACTGCTGGTCACGATCTTCGTCTATCGCGAGCTCGACCTGAAAGGCTTCATCCACGCCACGCTCGGCGCGGTCCGCACCACGGCGATGGTCCTGCTCGTCATCGGCGCGGCGAGTTCCTTCGGCTGGCTGATGGCCTTCCTCGAGGTTCCCAAGGCGACCATCGAACTGATGCAGTCGATCTCAAGCAACCCGTTGATGATCCTGCTGCTCATCAACGTCATCCTGCTGGTGCTCGGCACCTTCATGGACATGGCGCCGATGATCATCATCTGCACGCCGATCTTCCTGCCGGTGGTCAAGGCCATCGGCGTCGACCCGGTTCATTTCGGCGTCATCCTGATCCTCAACGCCGGCATCGGCCTGAACACGCCGCCGGTCGGCTCGGTCCAGTTCGTCGCCTGCGCCATCGGCAAGGTCTCGATCAGCGAGAGCATGCGGACGATCTGGCCGTTCTACGGCGCCAGCGTTGCGGTGCTGCTGCTGGTGACCTACGTTCCGGCGTTCTCCCTCTGGCTGCCGGGCGTATTCCGTTGACGAGACTGACTGTCGAAAACCTCGCTGGCCTGAAGGCCGGCGTTCGCCGCCCGGCCTATGACCGCGCTTCCCTGACAGCGGGTATCGTCCATCTGGGGCTCGGCGCCTTTTCTCGCGGCCATCTCTGCGAATACACCGAGGACGCGCTGGAGCTCGGCTTCGGCGCCTGGGGCGTCACCGGCGCGAGCCTGCAGCGGCCCGACCAGCGCGACCGGCTGAAGCCGCAGGGCGGGCTCTACACCCTGCTGAAGCGTGCCCCCTCGGGGCCGGAGCTGCGCATCATCGGCTGCGTCGGCGAGGTCCTTGTCGCGCCTGAGAGCCCGGCAGCACTGGTCGCCCGCATTGCCGCACCGGAAACCCGGATCGTCTCGCTGACGGTGACCGAGAAAGGCTACTGCCACGACCCCGCCACCGGCCGGCTCAAGGCCGACCATCCCGACATCATCCACGACCTCGCCAACCCCCATGCGCCGCGCTCGGCCGTGGGCATCATCGTCGCCGGACTGAAGGCGCGCCGCGCCGCTGGCCTCGGGCCCTTCACGGCGCTGAGCTGCGACAACCTTCCCCATAATGGCGGCGTGCTGCGCGGCCTCATCAGCGATTTCGCGGCACTGAGCGATGACAGCCTCAGCCAGTGGATCGAGGCGAACGGCGCATTCCCCGCGACAATGGTCGACCGGATCGTGCCGGCCACGACCGAAGCCGACGTCGCCGAGGTCGCCGGCCTGATCGGGCTGGAGGACGCAGCTCCCGTGATCGGCGAGCCCTTCCGGCAATGGGCGATCCAGGATGTTTTTGCAGATGGAAGGCCAGCTTGGCATAAAGTCGGCGCGCAGATGGTCTCGGAGGTCGCGCCCTTCGAGTTCATGAAGCTCCGCATGCTCAACGGCGCCCATTCCTCTCTGGCCTATCTCGGCTATCTCGCCGGCCACGAGACGGTTGCCGAAGCCAGCGGCGACCCGGTCTTCGCCCGTTTCCTTGGAGGACTCTGGGCCGAGATCATCCCGACCGTTCCCGCCCCGCAAGGCGTGGTGCTCGCCGATTATGCGGACGCGCTGCTCGCCCGCTTCCGCAATCCAGCGATCCGCCACCGCACCTGGCAGATCGCCATGGACGGCTCGCAAAAGCTGCCGCAGCGCCTGCTCGGCACGATCCGCGATCGGCTCAAGGCCGGCGCGCCGATCGACCATCTCGCGCTCGGCGTCGCCGCCTGGATGCGTTACGTCACCGGCACCGACGAAAAGGGCGCGACGATCGACGTCCGCGACCCGCTGGCGGCGGAGTTCGCGACAAAGGCGAAGGCGGCCGGCCGCAACGCCGCGGCCCTGAGCCGGTCCCTGCTCGGCATCGAGGCGATCTTCGGCAGCGATCTGCCGCGCGAGCAGCGCGTCACGCAGGCTGTCGAGACGCATCTGGCGACGCTGCTCGAAAAGGGCGCGAAGGCGACGGCTGCAACTCTGTCGGCTTGAGATCAGGCGCGGGAACCCCTCTCCTGTAAGGAGAGGCAGGGGTGAGGTGTCGGCCCCTGGACCAGTCAACCTCCCGTCATTCTCGGGCCAAGCGAAGCGCAGACCCGAGAATCTCGATCGGAGATGCTCGGGTCAAGCCCGAGTATGACGCGGATAACGGCCGACCCCTCACCCTGCCCTCTCCCTATGGGAGAGGGTTCCCCCCACAAAATCTCTTGATCCAGCGCCGTCCCTGACGCCAGATGCCGCCATGACGCGCCGCCTAGCTGCTCTGTGGGTCCTGCTCGCAATCCTCGCCCCGCAAGCCGTGCAGGCGCAATCGCGCGTCACCGTCCCAAACTTCTGGGACCAGCGCATCCGGCTCGACCGGCCCGAGCCCGGTCCGGCCCGCGTCATCCGCTTCCTCACCGACGACGATTACCCGCCGCTGCACTTCGCCGGCCCCGATGGCGGGCTCACCGGCTTCTCCGTCGAACTGGCCCGCGCCGCCTGCGAAAAACTCGGCTGGACTTGCACGGTGCAGGCCCGCCGCTTCGATACGCTGCTGGATTCGCTGGCCGAGGGTCGCGGCGATGTGCTGGCGGCGGCGATCAACCTGACCCCGCAGATCCGCGCGCGCTTCGCCGCGAGCCATCTCTATTTCCGCAGCACCGCCCGCCTTGCCACCACGCGCGGGAACGCCCAGGGCGAGCTTGACATGCGCAGCCTGCAGGGCAAGCGCATCGCTGTAGTCGGCGGCACGGCGCATCAGGCCTTTCTCGAACGGCTCCTGCCCTTCGTCCAGCGCCGCGAGACCGGCACGCTCACGGCCGCGATCACGGCTTTGCGCAGCGGCGATGCCGAGTTCGTCTTCGCCGACGGCGTCGCGCTGTCGCTGCTGCTAGCCGGCACGAGTGGCAGCGAACTCGCCTTCACCGGCGGTCCCTTTCTCGAAAGCCGCTATTTCGGTGAGGGCATCGGCTTCCTTATCCGCAAGGACGAAGCCCCGCTCAAGCGCGCGCTGGACTACGCGCTGCAATCGCTCTGGGACGACGGCACCTATGCCAGGCTCTATCTGAGGTTCTTCCCGGTCAGCCCGTTCTGACCGGCCCCGTCTCCGCAGGCGCATTGGCCATCAAGGACTGCTTGGCGACGGCGGCAAGCCATCCGGCAGCTGCCGGAAGCATTTCGTCGTTGAAGTCGTAGCGGTCGTTGTGCAGTTCCCCGCCATCCCTGACCGGCCCGTTGCCGATCCAGATGTAGCAACCCGGCAGGCGCTCGAGGAAATAGGCGAAATCCTCGCCGGTTGTGCTGGCCTTCAGGTCGCGCCGAACGGGCAGGCCGGCGGCCTCACCAGCAGCCGCCGCCAGTTCCTCCTCCGCAGGGGTGTTGACCGTGGCGACGCCATGCATTGTCTCGACCTCGGCCGTCATCTCGAAGGTCGCGGCGATGTTGCGGGCAATCGCTCCGATCCGCGCCAGAACCCGTTCGCGCACAGCCGGAATGAAGGTCCGGAAGGTGCCTTCGATAAAGACATGGGTCGGGATCTGGTTCGAGGCCGAGCCGCCATGCACCTGCCCGATCGAGACCACCGCCGACTCCATCGGATCGACATTGCGCGAGACCACCGTCTGCAGCGCGACGATGAGATGGCCCATGGCGACGATCGGATCGCGCGTCGTCTCAGGCAAAGCGGCGTGGCCGGCCGTGCCCGTGAGCGTGATCCTGAAACGGCCCGGCTCCGACATCACCGGCCCGCGATGCACCGCGATCGTGCCTGCTTCCAGCCCCGGCCAATTGTGCAGGGCGAAGATGCGCTCCATCGGGAAACGCTCGAGCACCCCGTCGGCAATCATCGCCTGCGCACCACCCGCCCCCTCCTCCGCCGGCTGGAACAGGAAATGGATCGTGCCGCTCCAGCTTTCATCCCTAGAAAGAAGCTCGACTGCCCCCAGCAGCGCGGTGGTGTGCCCGTCATGGCCGCAGGCATGCATCACGTTCGGCGTGCCCGATCTGTAGGGCAGGTCGTTGGCCTCGGCGATCGGCAGGGCGTCCATATCGGCGCGCAAGCCCACGGACCGACCCGATGTGCCGCGCTTCAGCGTCGCCACCACCCCATAACCACCCACATCCGAGACGAAGGGAACGCCCAGTTCGGTCAGCTTTTCCTGGACGAAGGCGCTGGTCGCCTTTTCAAAGCGTCCGAGCTCCGGATTGGCATGCAGATGTCGGCGCCACTCGGTGAGCTTTTCGTGGAAGTCGGGTTTCAAGGCGGTGTCCTCTCAGGCATGTCTCAAGCGCAGCGTATACCCGGCAGCCTGTTCGGCAACCGTCGGCGTTAACTCTCGTCATTCTCGGGCGGAGCGAAGCGCAGACCCGAGAATCTCCTGAAAGAGATGCTCGGGTCGAGCCCGAGCATGACGAGCAGGTGACGAGCCGCATTGACGCCCCCCTTGGCAATCTGCGAAAGCCCTTCCCCCGCTTTCTTTCAAGACTTGGAGAGGACACCAGCCCAAATGCCCGTTTTCGACCCCGCCCTTGTGGACGCCGCCCAGCGTTCGGCCGCCTGGCCGTTCGAGGAAGCTCGCAAGCTCGTCGCGCGGATCGAGAAATCGGGCAAGAAGGAGGTCATCTTCGAGACCGGCTACGGCCCCTCGGGCCTGCCCCATATCGGCACCTTCGGCGAGGTCGCGCGCACTTCGATGGTCCGCCACGCCTTCCGCGTCCTTACCGGCAACACGATCAGGACCCGCCTGATCGCCTTCTCCGACGACATGGACGGCCTGCGCAAGGTTCCCGACAACGTCCCCAACAAGGAACTGCTCGCCGCCAATCTCGGCAAGCCGTTGACAGAGGTGCCCGATCCCTTCGGCACGCATGATAGCTTCGGCCGGCACAACAATGCGCGCCTGCGCGCCTTCCTCGACCAGTTCGGCTTCGACCACGAGTTCAAGTCCTCGACCGACAGCTACCGCGCCGGCGAGTTCGACGCGACGCTGCTGAAGATGCTGTCGCGCTACGATGCCGTGATGAAGATCATGCTGGCGACGTTGCGCGAGGAGCGCGCCGCGACCTATTCGCCGTTCCTGCCGATCCACCCGTTGACGCGCATCGTCATGCAGGTGCCGATCGACGAGGTCGATATCGAGACCGGCACCATCGCCTGGGCCGATCCGGTGTCGGGCGAGCGCTTCGTCACGCCCGTCACCGGCGGCCACGTCAAGCTGCAATGGAAGCCCGACTGGGCGATGCGCTGGGTCGCGCTCGGCGTCGACTACGAGATGGCCGGCAAGGACCTGATCGACTCGGTCAAGGTCTCCTCACTGATCGCGCGCGCCATCGACGGCACGCCGCCGGAGGGCTTCAACTACGAGCTCTTCCTCGACGAGCAGGGCCAGAAGATCTCCAAGTCGAAGGGCAACGGCCTGACGATCGAGGACTGGCTCGAATACGGCCCGCAGGAGAGCCTGGCGCTCTATATGTTCCAGCGCCCGCGCGAGGCCAAGAAGCTGCATTTCGACGTCATTCCGCGCGCGGTCGATGAGTACCTGCAGTTCCTCGGCGGCTATGAGAAGCAGGACTGGAAGAACCGCCTCGGCAACCCGGTCTGGCATCTTCACAACGGCAAGCCGCCGGAGCCCGAGATTATCGCGACCGGCGAAGGTGAGAATGCCTCGCGCGCGCAGATCACCTTTGGCCTGTTGATGAACCTCGTCGCGGTGGCGAATTCCGAGGACAAGGCCGTGCTCTGGGGCTTCCTCCAGCGCTATGCGCCGGGCATCTCCCCGCAGACCCATCCGCGCCTCGATGCGCTGGTCGGCTATGCGATCGCCTATTTCCGCGACTTCGTGAAGCCGGCAAAGCACTATCGCCTCGCCGACGAGACGGAAGCCGCGGCCTTCCTCGCGCTCGATGCCGCGATCGCCGCGCTTCCGGCCGACGCCAGCGCCGAGACGGTGCAGGACACCGCGCTCGACGTGGCCCGCGCCGTCCCGCGCTACCAGAATCTGACCGCCAAGAACGCCACGCCCGAGCGTCCCGGCGTCTCCGGCGACTGGTGGAAGGCGATCTACCAGGTCCTGTTCGGCGAGGATCAGGGCCCCCGCTTCGGCTCCTTCGCCGCGATCTACGGCCTGCCCAACACCCGCGCCCTGATCGCCAAGGCGCTGGCCGGCGGGCTGGTCGAGGAACACGCCGCCTTCGTCGAGACGCGCAAGGCGGGATGATGCCGGCGTCATTCCTGGGCGAAGCGAAGCGCAGACCCGGGAATCTCCGGCCGGAGATGGTCGGGTCAAGCCCGACCATGACGAGGTTAAGCTACCTATGACACCAGCCCAGGCCGTCGAGCACGCCATCACCTCGCGCCGCGCCATCCGTGCCTTCCTGCCGACGCCCGTTGATCCCACCCTCGTCCACCGCCTGATCGAAGTCGCCGCGCAGGCGCCCAGCGGCACCAACATGCAGCCCTGGAAGCTGCGCGTCATCGGCCCGCAGACACGCGAGCGGCTTGAAGCGGCGCTGGCCGCTGCCCTGGATTCGCCCGATCTGCCGGCGGAGGAAGAATACCGCTACTACCCGCGGACCTTCCGAGAGCCCTACCTGTCGCGCCGCCGCAAGGTCGGATGGGACCTCTACGGCCTTCTCGGCGTGACCAAGGGCGATACCGCCGGCATGAAGCGCCAGAGCGCCGCCAATCTGCGCTTCTTCGGCGCGCCGGTCGCATTGATGCTCACCATCGACCGCGACCTAGAAATCGGCTCCTGGCTCGATCTCGGCATGTTCGTCCAGAATCTTCTGGTCGCGGCCCAAGGGCATGGGCTGGATTCCTGCCCGCAGGCGATCTTCGCGCGCTTCCACCCGATCGTGCGGCGCGAACTCGCGATCCCCGACAGCGAGGTCGTGGTCTGCGGCATCGCCGTCGGCCATGCCGACCCCGACGCGCCGCAGAACAGCCTCGTGCCTGAGCGCGAGCCGGTCGAGAGCTTCACCACCTGGCTCGATTGAGGCCCGATAGAGCCTAAGCGGGCTTGCGCACGCGCTTCATCACCGGCGCGACGACGTAGTGCATCGCGACGATCGCGACGCCGCCGACGATCAGGCCGAAGATCGCCGAGAACACGGCCCCCACGAGCCATTCGACGATACCGCCCAGCGGCACGATCGCGGCGGCCGAAACCGCAAGCCCATGGCTGGCATGGCCGATCGCGCTCAGGCCGAACTCTTCCAGCCCGTGGATGATGATGCCGCCGCCGACCCAGAGCATCGCCGCCGTGCCGACCGCGCCAAGCGCGGCGAGAAAATATGGCATGCCTATCACGAGTCCTCGGCCCAGCAGGCGGACCGGCGCAAAGCTGCGCTGCGCCAGCGCGAGCCCGGCATCGTCGGCCTTCACGATCAGCGCGACGACGCCGTAGACGAGGACGGTGATGCCGACGCCGACCACGGCCAGAACCACCGCCTGCATCTGGAAGGAAGAGGTCGAAACGGAGGCGAGCGTGATCGCCATGATCTCGGCCGAGAGGATGAAATCCGTCTTGATCGCCCCGGCGATCTTCTGCTCCTCGAGCAGCTTGGGATCGAGCACGGCCGTGCCCGCCTCCTCCTGTGTCGCGGCCGCATGCGGCACGACAAGCTCGAGGACTTTCTCGGCGCCCTCGTAGCAGAGATAGACGCCGCCGGCCATCAGCAGCGGCGTGATCAGCCAGGGCGCGAGGAGAGCCAGGATCAACGCGCCCGGCAGCAGAAAGAGCAGCTTGTTCTTCAGCGAACCGACCGCGATCCGCCAGACGATCGGCAGTTCGCGCGCCGCCGCAAAGCCGACGGCATAGCGCGGCGTCACCGCGGCATCGTCGATGACGATGCCGGCGGCCTTGGTGCCGGCCTTGGTGGCCTGCGCCACGACGTCGTCCACCGATGAGGCGGCAACCTTGGCGATGCCGGCTATGTCGTCGAGCAGCGCGAACAATCCAGAGGCCAAGATTCATCTCCATGCTGCATGGCTGCGATGCAGCAAGCTATCGTCCGCCAGCGCGTCGTGACAATGACACAGCCAAGCCGATTTGGTTCAACCCTGGTTGATCTCGAACAGCCCCGCGCAGCCCATGCCGCCGGCGACGCACATGGTCACGACCGCGTAACGCGCCTTGCGGCGGCGGCCTTCCAGCAGCGCATGGCCGACGAGGCGCGCCCCGCTCATGCCGAAGGGGTGCCCGATCGCGATCGCCCCACCATTGACGTTGACCTTGTCGGGATCGATGCCGAGCGTGTCGCGGCAATAGATCGACTGCGAGGCAAAAGCCTCGTTCAGCTCCCAGAGATCGATATCGGCGACGGTGAGGCCGTTGCGTTCCAGCAGGCGCGGCACGGCGAAGACGGGACCGATGCCCATCTCGTCGGGCTCGCAGCCGGCCGAGGCGAAGCCGCGGAAGATGCCGAGCGGCGACAGCCCACGCCGCGCCGCCTCGTCGGCCGACATCACGACGCTGGCGGCCGCACCGTCGGAAAGCTGGCTGGCATTGCCGGCAGTGATGAACTGGTCCTCGCCGCGCACCGGCTTGAGCTTGAGCAACCCGTCGAGCGTGGTCTCGGGCCGGTTGCCCTCATCCTTCGACAGCGTCACCTCCTGCTGGCTGACCGCGCCGGTCGCCTTGTCGGTGACCGCCATCACCGCGCTCATCGGTACGATCTCGTCGTCGAACAGCCGGCGCTGTTGGGCGGCAGCCGTGCGCTGCTGGCTCTCCAGCGAGAATTCGTCCTGCGCCTGCCGCGAGATGCCGTAGCGCTGCGCGACATTGTCAGCCGTCTCGATCATCGAGGTGTAGATCGTCGGCTTGTTGGCCATCAGCCAGTCGTTCTGGGTCAGGTCGCGCCGCACTACCGGCTGGACGAGGCTGATCGACTCCACCCCTCCGCCGACCGCCACGGGCACGCCATCCATGACGACACGCCGCGCCGCATGGGCGATTGCCTCCAGCCCCGAGGCGCAGAAGCGGCTGACCGTGACGCCGGCCGACTGCACGGGCAGGCCTGCGACCAGCGCCGCATGGCGCGCGACATTGCCGCCGGTCGCGGCCTCCGGATAGCCGCAGCCCATCACCACCTCCTCGACCGCCTCGGGTTCGAGATTGGCGCGCAGCAGCGCGTGCCGGATCGCATGCGCCGCCATATCGGCCCCGCGAACCTGGTTGAAGGCACCACGATGGGCCTTGCCGATCGGCGTGCGGGCGGTGGAGACGATCACGGCTTCGGTCATGGACGCTTCATCCCTATTGTCGAATTCAAGGTCTGCTTCGGCGAAACTAGGCGGTCGTCGCCTTCAGATCGGCAAATCCCTTGCCCTTGGCCGCGAGCCGGCGCAACAGCGGCGCCGGTTCGAGCGCCTTGTCGCCGGTCTCCGCCGCTTGCGCTTCGAGCCGCGCGACGATGGCGCCAAGCCCGATCGTATCGGCCCAATGCATCGGCCCGCCGCGCCAGGCCGGCCAGTTATAGCCGTTGAGCCAGATCACATCGATATCGCCCGGCCGCGCCGCGATGCCCTCCTCCAGGATGCGGGCGCCCTCATTGACCATCGGGTCGAGCAATCGCGAGAGGATCTCGTCGGCCGAGAAGCTGCGCCGCGTCACGCCCTTCTCCTGCGAGACCCGCGCGATCAGCGCCTCGACCTCCGGGTCGCGCTGGCCGGTGCGTGCGCCGTCCGGATAGAGGAAATAGCCGCGCCCGGTCTTCTGGCCGAACCAGCCGGCCTCGCAGATCGCATCGGCCACGGCGGCGCTCTTGCCGCGCGCCTTGCGCGAGCGCCAGCCGATATCGTTGCCGGCGAGATCGGCCATGGCGCAGGGCCCCATCTTGAAGCCGAAGCCGGTCAGGGCAGCATCGACCTCATGCGGCAGCGCACCGGCGACGAGCAGGCGCTCGGTGGCGCGGGTGCGGGCCTCCAGCATGCGGTTGCCGACGAAGCCGAAACCGTTGCCGACCACGACCGGCACCTTGCCGAGCTTTCGCCCCAGCGCCATCGCGGTGACGATCGCATCGTCGGCGACGCCGTCCGGCCGGACGATCTCGAGCAGCTTCATCACATTGGCCGGGCTGAAGAAATGCATCCCCAACACGTCCTGCGGACGCTTCGTCGCGGCAGCGATGGTAGGCACGTCGAGATAGGAGGTGTTGCTGGCGAGGATCGCGCCCGGCTTTACGATCGCGTCGAGCGCGCCGAAGATCTGCTGCTTGACGCCCATCTCCTCGAAGGCCGCCTCGATCACGATGTCGGCGTCCGCCGCAGCGCCGAGCCCGACGGCCGGCGTGATCAGCGCCAGGCGTTCGTTGCGCTTCTGGGGCGTCAGCGAGCCGCGCGTCACCGACATTTCGTAGATCGCAGCGACCCGGTTCATGCCGTTCTCGATCTGCGCCTGTTCCTGCTCGATCAGGGTCACCGGAATGCCGGCATTGGCGAAGCACATCGCAATGCCGCCCCCCATGGTGCCGGCGCCGATCACGGCCGCTTTCGCGATCGGCCGCGGCTTCACCGCGCCGTCGATGCCCGGCACGCGGGCGATCTCTCGCTCGGCGAAAAAGACATGACGCAGCGCCTTCGAGCGCGGATCGGTCAGCAGCGTCATGAACAAGGCGCGTTCGGTCGCCAGACCCTCGGTGAAAGGCAGGGTGAAGGCAGCCCGCACCGCCTCGATCAGCGCCATCGCATTGGGCATGTCACCGGACTTGTTGGCGGCTTCAGTCGCCAGCGCCTCGAACGCCTCCCGATCAGCCGCTGTCAGCCGGCCCGGTCCGTCGCTCCCATCCTCCGGCGCGCCCTTTGCGACGAGCGTCTGCGCCAAAGCGACCGCCGCTGCGACGACATCGCCGCCCGTGACCTCGTCGACGAGCCCAAGCTCCAGCGCCTTGCCGGCGGAAACCGGCTCGCCCGACAGCATCATCGGGAATGCCTTCGCCGCACCGATCAGGCGCGGCAGCCGCTGCGTGCCGCCGGCGCCCGGAATCAGGCCGAGCTTGATCTCGGGCAGGCCGAGCATGGCCGATGCCGACGCCACGCGACCATGGCAGGCCAGCGCGACCTCGAGCCCGCCGCCGAGCGCGACGCCCTGGATCGCCGCCACGACCGGCTTGGTTGAAGCCTCGATGGCGTCGAGCACATCGGGCAGGAACGGCGTGACCGACGGCTTGCCGAACTCGCTGATGTCGGCACCCGCGATGAAAGCCTTGCCTGCCGCCGCGATCACGATGGCCGTCACCGCCGAATCCGAGCCCGCCTCCGCGATGACGCGTGCGAGGTCGGCACGCAGCTTTTGGCCGAGCGCGTTGACCGGCGGGTTGTCGATCGTGGCGATCGCGATCTCGCCAAGGCGGGCGAGCCGGACGGTCTCCATCAGCGCATATCCTCAGGCTGGTGCCGGGCCTTTGGCCTGGGCGTTGAGGGCGAAGGAGGAAGTCCGCCGGCCGGCTTTTGTCAAGCCGGGACGACCGCAGGGCGTGCCGTCACACAAGCGGACTCCACCAGCCGCGGCCCCGCCTTGACCCTCGGTGAAAGGCCATGCCAAGCCTCGTCCAACGACAATCACGAGCCCCAGGCCGGCACCGCGAAAAGCGTGCCGGACCATCGATTGGGGCCGCAGGGACGAGGATTTGCCGATGACCGCCGCCGTTCTGATCGAAACCGTCGCGCCCGGCGTCAGCCAGATCACGATGAACCGGCCGGAGCGCAAGAACGCGCTCGACCGCGCCAGCTATGTCGGGCTGATCGAGGCCTTCGCCACCGCCGAGGCCGATCCGCAGATCCGCGCCATCGTCATCACCGGCACCGGAGGCTGCTTCACCAGCGGCAACGACATCCGCGATTTCGCGGCTTCAGCTGGCGACGGCGCCCGCATCGCCATGGATTTCCTGACCACGATCTCGACCGCGACCAAGCCCGTCGTCGCAGCCGTCGAAGGCTTCGCGGTCGGCATCGGCACGACGATGCTGCTGCATTGCGATCTCGCTTTTGCCGGCGACAGCGCGGTCTTCCGCATGCCCTTCGTGGCGCTCGGCCTCTCGCCCGAGGGCGCCTCATCCTATCTGCTGCCGCTGGTCGCGGGCTCCAAGCGGGCCGCCGAACTGCTGATGCTGGGAGAGGCCTTCGGGCCGCAGCAGGCGCTGGATGCGGGCCTCGTCAACGCCGTCGTCGCGGAAGGTGGCGCGCTGGCGGCCGCGCTCGACAAGGCGACCGCTCTCGCAGCCCTGCCGCCGCAATCCGTCGCGCTGACCAAGCTCCTGCTGAAGCGGGGACAGGCGGCCAGCGTTGCCGAGACGCTCGCGACCGAAGCCCGGCATTTTGGCGAGCGCCTGCGCTCGGAAGAGGCGCAAGCCGCGTTCGCTGCGTTCCTGAAGCGATAAGCTAGCCCGGCTCGCGATCCGAGCCGCCCAGCAACTGCTTCACCGCGCCGACAAAGCCGATGACACAGCCGGCGAGGATGACCCATTGCAGCACGGAGAGCGCCATGCTCGGCGTCTCCCGTGCGGTCGCCATGTCATAGGCCAGCCACGCACCGGCAGCGCCGGTCAGCAAGGCCTGGACCTTGGGATTCCCCATCGCAGCCTCTCCCCTGTTGCAAGCTGTCTTGCTGCAAGTCGGGGACGATCGCACGCCACGCGAACCCGCTGCATCATGCGAATGCAGGGGATCGCCTGACGAGCTCAGGCGGTCTGTGCCCGCCCTCCCCGCATCTTCTCCATGCCCCAGGAAAACACCGGCCAGAGCAGCGCGGCGAAGGTCATCGCGGCCAGTACGCTCGCGACCGGCCGGCTGAAGAACGGCAGGATCGAGCCGTCCGACTTGATCAGCGAGGTCACGAAGCTCTGCTCCACCATCGTGCCCATCACGATGCCCAGCACCATCGCCGCGACCGGATAGCCGTTCTTCTCCATGACGAAGCCCACCAGACCGAACGCGGCGACGCAATAGACAGCGAACAGGTTGTTTCCGGCGGTGGCGAAAGCGCCGACGGCGCAGAACACCATGATGACCGGCATCACGGCCGAGCGCGGCGCCCCCACGATCCGGCTCGCCAGCCGGATCATGAGGATGCCCAGGGGGATCATGATGATGTTGCCGAGAATGAAGATGATGTAGAGCGCATACATGCTCGACGCCTGCTCGGTGAACAGTGTCGGGCCAGGGTTGAGCCCCTTCATGTAGAGCACGCCGATCGCGATCGCGGTGATCGTGTCGCCGGGAATGCCGAACAGCAGCGCCGGCACCCAACCCGATGCGAGCGAGGCGTTGTTGCTCGCGCCCGCCTCGATCAGCCCCTCGGGATGGCCCGTGCCGAACTTCTCCGGCGTCTTCGAGAAGCGCTTCGACATCGCATAGCTGACCCAGGCCGCCATATCGGCGCCAGCACCCGGCAGCACGCCGATGATGATGCCGACGATGTTCCCGCGCGTCTGCTGCTTGGGATATTGCTTGGTCAGTTCCCACTGCCCTTTCAGGATGCTGCCGAGCCGCTTGTGCTCGAGTCTCGGCGGTTCGCGTTCGGTCAGCGCCCGCATCACCTCGGCCAGCGCGAAAACGCCGACCAGCGCCGGGATCACCTCGATACCCCCCAGCAGATCGGTCGAGCCGAGGGTGAAGCGCGCCACGCCGCCGGGGTTGTCGATGCCGATGCAGGTGATCAGCAGCCCGAGCAGCATCGAGGCGATCGCCTTGATCGGCGAGGAGCGCGCGACCAGCGTCGCGCACATCAGGCCGAGCATGGCGAGCCAGAAATTCTCATAGGTCGAGAAGGACAGCGCGAACTCGGCCAGGACTGGAGCGAGCACCATCAGCGAGAGCGTGCCGGCGATGCCGCCAAGCGCCGAGAACCACAGGCAGATGCCGAGCGCGGTCTCCGCCTGCCCCTTGCGGGTCATCGCATAGGCTTCGTCGGTATAGGCGGCCGAGGCCGGCGTGCCGGGAATGCGCAGCAGGCAGCCGGGAATGTCGCCGGAGAAGATCGCCATGGCCGATGCCGTGATGATCGTCGCCACGGCCGCGATCGGCGACAGATAGAACGTCACGGGCACGAGCAGCGCCGTCGCCATGGTGGCCGAGAGGCCGGGCAACGAGCCGATGACCAGCCCGTAAATAGCCGAGCACAGGATCGCGAGCAGGACATCGGGCGCGAAGACGAGTCCGAAGGCCTGAATGATGGTGTTCGTCATCGCGGCCTCACCACGGGAAGGGGAGAATACCGCCCGGCAGAGGCACGCGCAGCAGCTTGAGGAAGATCAGATTGATGATGAAGGGCGCGATGATCGCGAGCGGGATCGCCAGCTTGGGTTTGGCGCCGAAGGCGAAGCTCGCGGCAGCGACCATGATCGCTGCTGTCGGCAGGAAGCCGAGCGGCTCGGATGCCAGCGCGTAGAACAGCACCAGCGCCGGCGGCAGCAGCGCCAGCCAGTTCCGCCACGCCGGCAACGGCTCCAGCAGTTCGGGCGCAGTGTGGCTCGCCATATCCGCCTCAGCCACCTCCTCGAAATGGCGCCCGATGCCGAAGACGATCAGCGCGCCGCAGATGACCAGCCCGGCGCCGACCGCCATCGGAAAGGCGGAGGGACCGACCTGCTGGCCCGGAACCGGCGGCAGCTTCGAACCATAGAAAAAGGCGGCTGAACCGAGCGCCGCTATGGCGCCACCGGTCAGGCGATCGGACAGTTGCATCGGGGCAACCTCATCATCTCGAACACGCAAAGACGACGACGCCGGAGAGCCGAAGCCCTCCGGCGCCGGTGAAGCGGAAACGTCAGGCCTTGGCCAGGCCGGCCGCCTTCATCGCAGACGCCATCGCCTTGTCGCTCTCGTCCATGAACTTCGCGAAGCCCGCGCCGTCGGCGAACTTCATGCCGAAGCCGCGCGAATTCATGAACTCGCTGTACTCCTTGGCCTCGAAGGCCTTCTTCAGCGAGGCGGTGACCTTGGCCTGGATCTCGGCCGGCATGCCCTTTGGCCCGCCGATGCCGCGCCAGGCGCCCACGGAGTAGTTGATGCCGAGGGTCTCGTTCAGGGTCGGCACATCCTTGAACATTGGATTGCGCGCCTCGGCCATGATGGCGAGCGCCTTCGCCTTGCCGGCGTCGATCATGGCGCGCGCTTCCGGCACCGAGCAGGTGACGATGTCGATGCCGCCGGCCGCCAGATCCTGCATGCCCGGCGCAGCGCCGTTGGACGGCACCCAGGCGACATGGTCAGGCTTCAGGCCCATGGCGACGAGCCAGCCGATCAGTGCCAGATGCCAGATGCCGCCCTGCCCGGTGCCGGACGCCTTCATCTTGCCGGGAGGCGCAGCCTTGATCGCATCGGCCAGCGCCTTGATGTCCTTGTAGGGGCTCGACGCAGAGACCTGCACACCCGGCGGATCCTCGTTCATCAGGCCGAGCGCCGCGTAGTTGGTCGGCTTGAGCTCGGTCAGGCCCTGATGGTGCATCATGGCGATCTCGACCGTCAGCATACCGATCGTGTAGCCGTCGGGCGCCGCGGTGGCGATCGCCGAGTGCCCGACGACGCCCGAGCCGCCGGTACGGTTGACCACGTTGAAGGGCTGGCCGAGCTCCTTCTCCATGAGCTGGGCGACGATGCGCGCCGTCGCATCCGTGCCGCCGCCCGCGCCCCAAGGGCAGATCATCGTGACGGGCCGCGTCGGCCACTGCGCCTGCGCGATGGCCGGCTTCGCGATCAGGCCCGCCGCACCGATGGCAGCCGTCCCTTTGAGGACGCCACGCCTGCTGATGATGTCGTTCATTGTCGTTCCTCTCCCTAAATCGATTTAGCGTTGAGCGCTCCTCGTGCTGAAACGGGGCGCTCTTGTGCAGACAGCCGTATCTGAGCCGATTGTCGCGGCGGAGACAACTGGGCTTTCGGAGATTCCTACAATCCGCAGACGATCGGCAGGACGGATTTGGCGACCTTGTCGACCACCGCCCCTGTGCTGAGATCGGGACCCGCCACGGCGACGGCCGGCGTGAACCCGGCACGGCCCAGAACGCCCTGCAAGGCCGCCCCATCCGCAACCGCATAGGAGCGCTGCGGCGCGACGCCAGCGATCAGCACCTTGTCGGACGGGTTGGCGGTGACGACCCCCGCGAGCCGGCCCTGACGGTCGAAGAGAGGGCTGCCTGCCTGCCCCGGCTGAAGCGGTGCGAACACCGCCGCATTGGCGCCGATACGCACGCCCTGCCCGGGCAGCGCGACGGCGGCGCGCTTGCCGCTTTCGTCGCCAAACGCGACGAGTACGAGCTGTTCACGTTCACCCGGCGTCTCGGCGCGGACACCCGGCGCCACGAAGGCCGGGCCACCCTCGACATCGAGCAAGGCGAGCCCGCCCTCCGCCGCTCCGCGCAACTTGGCCGTGCGGCCGCTGACGCGCAGCGACCGGCAGCCCTCGACGCCCGAGGCCGCCGTCACCACGACGCGATCGGCCACCGCGAGCCCGACGCCGTAGCGCTCCGTGACCCGCGCCGGCACGGTCGGCACGATCGCGGCCGGCGTGGATGCGGAGGATGGCGCGGACGCGATCGCCGATGCAGCCGGCATCGGCCCGGTCGGAAACGGATCGAAGCTCGACGCGATGGCGATCACCAGCTTGTCGATCGTGCCCGACAGCGCCTTGTCATAGCCGATCGAGAAGCCGCGCAGGCCGGACGGCCCGGCCGCCAGCCGGCGGTAGAACTTGCCCGTCGGGGTTTCGCCGGTGACGACGAAGAAATCCGGCCGCAGCAGCTTGTAGGTGATCTTTCGCGTCGGATTGTTCGGGGTCGGCACTGTGGCCTTCTCGAAGACGGCCTCCAGCGTCTCTCCGGGCGGCGTCGACGAGGTATCGAGCGTGACCTTGCCGTCCTCGCTCTGCCAGCGGCTGCCGGACGGTGAGACGTCGCGCTTCGGCAGGATTTTGGCGGGTATTCCGATGCGCACGCCGGTCTTGTCGTCGGCCTGCAGCCGGAAACCTGCCGCATCGCGCGATGCTTGCGCCGCCTGCGCCAGACCGCGCCGCTCGGCTGGGTTCAGCATGCCGTCGGGCGCGCCCCGCGCGGCGGCCTTCAGCACGTTGATCGCCCGGAAGGTCAGCGGACCATAGGAACCGCTGGCGGCACCGTTGAAATGGCCGGTCCAGATCAGATCGGTCTGGATCGCCTTGCGCTCCGCTTCGGGCAGGCTCTCGAAACTCGTCTGCGCGGCCGCGAGCTGGGGATTGGGCGCGGCCGCGGGCACTGGAGCCTGGGCCTGCGCGTTTGCAAGCGGTACGCCCAACAGAGCAAGCGCCAACGCGACGGCACGGACCTGCTTGGTGCGGGAATGAGGCAGACGGGCGCGCAACATGGGTTTCGTCCTCGAAGTTGGGCGAAGCGGCGCCATTGAGCGTCAGAACGGCCCGCGCCGCAACTGCGGATGCTGAGATTCGCGCGGCGATAGGATCCGCAACGCCGATCTCGCGACGACCTTCATTCGCATGACTTGAACGCGCGCGACGCAGTGATAGCCTGCCGCCCGGTCTCACCCCGTGATGATGGGCTGATGCGTTGTCCGCCGACGCCGTCGGACGGACCCGACGCAGAGGCGGACCAGACCTAGAGGAACGACGATGACCCTGCTCGCCCGTCTTGCGCTCCTCCTCGGCCTCACCCTCGCAGCCCATCCGGCCCTGGCCCAGAAGGCGTATGTCCGCAACGATCTCGCCGCCGACGGGCAGCGGCTCGAAGAGCGCCTCAAGCGCGAGGTCTCGAGCACCCGCCCCGCCGCGGACGCCCTGCGCGCTGGCGAGGCGGCTCTCGCCCGCGGCGATGCCCGCGCCGCCCTGCCCCAGGCCAATGCCGCCGTCGTCGCAGAACCCGCCAACGCGGCCGGCTGGCGCCTGATGGCGCGCGCCGCCAACGCGATCGAGCCGCGCGACTATCGCGAGCGCTGGGAGCTGCGCGAGCGCGCCATCAGCGCCGCCTACCTCGCCTATCAGCGCTCGACCAGCCGCAACGACGAAGCCGGCTCACTGGGGGTACTCGCTCGCCTTTTCGAGAAGAACGAACTCTGGCGCCCGGCGCTGACGACCTACCGGCTCAGCCTCGACCTCGTCGACAACGCCTCGCTGCGCACCGCCTATGAGGAATTGCGCGGTCAGCGCGGCTTCCGCCTGACCGGTAACAAGGTTGATGCTGACGCGGCCTCGCCGCGCGCCTGCTTCGAGTTCTCCGAACCCCTCGCCCGCGGCCGCGTCGATTTCGCGCCTTACGTCGCGATCTCCGGCGGCAAAGGCGATTTCGCCGTGTCGGCCGAGGACAAGCAGATCTGCGTCGACGGCCTGCGCCATGGCGAGCGCTACGCCTTCGTCATCCGCCAGGGCGTGCCCTCCGCGATCCCCGATGAGAAGCTGCTGAAATCGGCAGATTACGAGGTCTATGTCCGCGACCGCACGCCGTCCGTCCGCTTCACCGGCAAGAACTACGTCCTGCCGCGCACCGGCCAGCAGGGCGTGCCGGTCGTCTCGGTCAATGCCGACCGTCTCGACCTCGAAGTCATGCGCATCGGCGACCGCAACCTGATCAACTCGGTCCATTCCGACGACTTTCTTGGCCAGCTCGGCGCCTACCAGTCGAAACAGATTGCCGCCGACAAGGGCCAGAGCGTCTGGACCGGCTCGATGGAGGTGAAGTCCGAGCTCAACAAGGACGTCGTCACCGCCTTCCCGGTGGTCGAGGCGGTCGGCAGCCTCAAGCCCGGCGTCTATGTGATGTTCGCCAAGCCGACCGGCGGCAAGGCCGCCGCGCCGGTCTCCGATGGTGACGGCGATGGCGACTATGGCGACGGCACGACGCGGGCGACGCAGTGGTTCGTCGTCTCCGATCTCGGCCTGACCTCGTTCTCCGGCCCCGATGGCGTGCATGTGCTGGTGCGCTCGCTCGCCGACGCCTCGCCCGTCGCCAATGCGGAACTGCGCCTGCTCGCCCGCAACAACGAGGTGCTGGCGACCGTCCGCTCCGATGCCAACGGCTATGCCCGCTTCGATGCCGGCCTCGCCAAGGGCCAGGGCGGCAATGCACCGGGCATCGTCACCGCCTCACTCTCGGAAGATTACGGCTTCCTCGATCTGAAGCAGACGGCGTTCGATCTCTCCGATCGCGGCGTCAAGGGCCGCGTCGCCCCCGCCGGGCTCGATGCCTTCCTCTACACCGAGCGCGGCGTCTATCGCTCGGGCGAGACCGTCTACCTCACCGCCCTGCTGCGCGATGCGCGCGGCGCCGCCGTCACGGGCCTGCCGCTGACGCTCTCCGTCAAGCGACCCGACGGCGTCGAATACCGCCGCCGCCAGGTCGAGGACCAGGGCGCCGGCGGACGGGCCCATTCGATCCCGCTCCTCTCGGGCGCCGCGACCGGAACCTGGCGGGTCCAGGCCTATGCCGACCCGAAGGGCCCGGCGATCGGCGAGGTCTCCTTCCTCGTCGAAGACTATGTCCCCGAGCGTCTCGAACTGACGCTGGCGCCCAAGGCGCCCGTGCTCCAGGCGGGCGAGCCGGCCGAGATCAACGTCACCGCCCGCTATCTCTATGGCGCGCCGGGCTCAGGCCTCGACGTCACCGGCTCGATGACGATCCGCGCCGCCGGACAGTCGGCCATTCCCGGCTTTGCCGGCTATCAGGTCGGCCTGACCGACGAGGACTTCCAGCCCGTCCAGTCCGAATTCGAGGAGAGCACCACGACCGACGCCGCCGGCAAGGTCACGGTGAGCAACCCGGTCGCGCAGCCGGAGACCAATCGCCCGCTCGAAGCCGAGTTCACTATCCGCGTCGGCGAACCCGGCGGCCGCGCCATCGCCCGCTCCGTGACCATGCCGATCGTGCCCAAGGGCGCGGCCATCGGCGTCCGGAAGGCGTTCAAGGACGGCGAGATCGGCAACGGCCAGACCGCGACCTTCGACGTGATCATGGCGAATGGCGACGGCCGGCGCCTCGCGCGGCCGGGCGTGAAATGGACCCTGTCCAAGGTCACCCGCAGCTACCAGTGGTTCTTCCAGGATGGGCGCTGGAACTTCGAGGGCGTGAAATCGACCCGCCGCATCGCCGATGGTGAGGTCGCGGTGACGGAAGCCGCTGTGGCCCGCATCGCCGCGCCGGTGCAATGGGGCAATTACCGCCTCGACGTCGCCGCCGACGGCCCCGATGCGACCGAGACCTCCGTCTCCTTCAGCGTCGGCTACGAGGCCGACAAAACAGCCGAAACGCCCGATGTGCTCGACGTCGCCCTCGACAAGGCGGCTTACGCCGATGGCGAGAGCCTGCAGGTGCGCCTCGCGCCGCGCTTCGCCGGCAAGGCGACGCTGGCCGTGATCAGCGACCGCGTCACCGATATCCGCACCATCGACATCGCGCCCGGCGGCACCACCGCCAGCATCCCGGTCAAAGCGGAATGGGGCGCCGGCGCCTATCTCGTCGTGCTCGCGCACCGCCCGATGGACACAGCCGCCCAGCGCCTGCCCGGCCGCGCCATCGGCCTGTCCTGGTTTGCGATCGGCAAGGAAAGCCGCACGCTGGCGCTCGATCTCGGCGCGCCCAATCTGGTGCGGCCGCTCTCGACCTTGTCGCTTCCGGTCAAGGTCACCGGCGCGCGTGCCGGCGAGGAGGCTTTCGTCACGGTCGCGGCCGTCGATGTCGGCATCCTCAACCTGACCCGCTTCGAGAGCCCCGATCCGAGCAAATTCTTCTTCGGTCAGCGCCAGATCGGCCACGAACTGCGCGACCTCTACGGCTATCTGATCGACGGCATGCAGGGCGTGCGCGGCGCGATCCGCACCGGTGGCGATGGCGCCCCCGCGCTCGAAGGCGAGAAGCCGACGCAGGAGCCGGTCGCGCGCTATTCCGGCGTGGTCAAGGTCGGCCCCGACGGCGTCGCCAAGATCGATTTCGCACTGCCGGCCTTCAACGGCTCGCTGCGGGTCATGGCGGTCGCTTGGTCGGCCGGCCGTACCGGCCAGGCCAGCACCGACGTGATCGTGCGCGATCAGGTCGTGGCGCAGGCGACGCTGCCGCGCTTCCTCGCCATCGGCGACCAGTCGCGCTTCCATCTCGCCATCGACAATGTCGAGGGTCCGGCCGGCGCTTACGTCGTCGATCTCGACGTGCGCGGCCCTGTCCTGGTCGCCGCCGATGCGACGCGGCGCACGATCCAGCTCGCGGCCGGCGCCAAGGCGCAGATGACGATCCCCGTCACCGCGGCAGGCCTGGGCCGCGCCGAGTTCGATGTCCGTATCACCGGGCCGGGCGGCGTCGGAACCGTGCAGAACCTCGCGGTGCGCGTGCAGCCTTCCGCCAACACGATCGCTCGCCGGATTGTGCGCCCGATCCCCGGCAATGGCGGCGCGATCACGATCTCGTCCGACCTGATGGCCGATCTGGTGCCGAACTCCGGCCAGGTCTCCGTCTCGGTCTCGCCGCTCGCCTCGCTCGACGTGCCGGCTCTGCTCCAGGCGCTCGACCGCTACCCCTATGGCTGCACCGAGCAGACGGTGAGCCGCGCCTTGCCGCTATTGCACGTCAACCGGCTCGCCTCGCTCGAACATCTGGCGCTCGACGCCAATGCCGACGAGCGCGTCCAGAACGCGATCGAGCGCGTCCTGGGACGGCAGGGTGCCAACGGCTCCTTCGGGCTCTGGGGTGTCGGTGGCGACGATCTCTGGCTCGACGCCTTCACCGCTGACTTCCTGACCCGGGCCCGCGAGCGCCAGTTCGCCGTGCCGCAGACGGCCTTCAACCTCGCGCTCGACCGCCTGCGCAACCAGGTCGTCAACACCGGCGAGATCGTCAAGGAAGAAGCGGCCGGCATCGCCTATGCGCTCTATGTGCTGGCCCGTAACGGCCGGCCGGTGATGGGCGATCTGCGCTACCTCGCCGACAACAAGCTCGCCGATTTCGGCACGCCGTTGGCCCGCGCCCAGATCGGCGCGGCGCTCTCGGCGCTGGGCGATCGCGGTCGCGGCCGCGCCGCCTTCACCAGCGCGCTCGCCGGCCTGCAGGAGCGCGGCGACGACAGCCTGTCGCGGCCCGACTACGGCTCGCGCCTGCGTGACGGCGCGGCCGTGCTGGCCCTGATCGCCGAATCCTCGGGCGAGCGTGCCGACATCACCCGCGCCGCCGCCGTGCTCGACAGCGCCCGCAACAGCTCGCGCTACACCTCGACGCAGGAGCAGATGTGGATGGTGCTGGCGGCGCAGGCCATGGCGAAGGATGCCGAGGGCATGTCGCTAACTGTCGATGGCGCCGAGCGCAAGGGTCCGCTTTACCGCACGATCTCCGCCGAGGCGCTGGAGGGCAAGCTGCTCACCGTCGCCAATCCCGGCGCGGCCAGCGCCCAGGCGGTCATCACCGTGTCGGGCATCCCGACGAGCCCCGAGCCCGCCCTGAATCAGGGCTTCGGCCTCGAGCGGGTGATCTACACGATGAAGGGCGAGCGGGCCGATCCCGCCCGCCTGCGCCAGAACGAGCGCTATGTCGTGGCGCTCACGGTGACGGAACCCACGAGCCGCTATGGCCGCCTGCTGCTGGTCGATCCTGTCCCCGCCGGGCTCGAGATCGAGAACGCCAAGCTTACCGAAGGCGCCACGGTCGCCGGGCTCGACTGGCTGAAGCAGGAGGTCTACCCGGTCCATACCGAAGCGCGCGACGACCGCTATGTCGCGGCCTTCGAGCGGCTCGGCGGCTCCAGCCAGAAGCTCGTCTATACGGTCGCCTATATCGCGCGCGCCGTCTCGCCCGGCCGCTATGTCGCGCCGGCCGCCGTGATCGAGGACATGTACCGGCCTGACAAGTTTGGGCGGACGGCGTTCGGCACGGTCGATATCGCGTCAGCGCGGTGACAACGAAGGAATAGCCGAAGCGTGTTCAGGAAGCGCATGGGACGGGCGTCATTCTCGGGCGAAGCGCAGCGCAGACCCGAGAATCTCGATCAGGAGATGCTCGGGTCAAGCCCGAGCATGACGGCGCGACCTTACCGCTTCCGCAAGCTGAAGATCGCCGCCGCATCCTGCGCACTGCTCGTCACCGCTGCCACTGCCGCCCTCCTCCACTATGCCTCGACCCTTCCCCCGCTCGACCTCGCCGCCGCGACCGACCGCTCCACCGTCGTGCTCGACCGTGAGGGCCGGCTGCTACGCCCCTTCCTGACGCGGGACGGACGCTGGAAGCTCCCTGTCGGCGTCGATGATGTCGATCCGCGCTATCTCGCCATGCTCAAGGCCTTCGAGGACAAGCGCTTCGACGGCCATGCCGGCATCGATCCGCTTGGCCTCGCCCGCGCCGCCGGCCAGATGCTGCTGAACGGCCGCGTCGTCTCGGGCGGCTCGACGCTGACGATGCAGGTCGCACGCCTGCTGGAACCGCGCGAGGAGCGCAACCTCGCGGCCAAGCTGAGGCAGGCGGTCCGTGCCATCGAGCTGGAGCGCCGGTTCACGAAGCCGCAGATTCTCGACCTCTACCTGACGCTCGCCCCCTTCGGCGGCAATCTCGAAGGTGTGCGGGCCGCGAGCTTCGCCTATTTCGGCAAGGAGCCGAAGCGGCTCTCGGCCGCCGAAGCGGCACTGCTCGTCGCCTTGCCGCAATCGCCGGAGACGCGCCGGCCGGATCGCTTCAACGAGTCCGCCCGCAAGGCGCGCGACCGCGTGCTCACTCGCGTCGAACGGGCAGGGCTCGCCACCGCATCCGAAGTCGCCGCAGCGCGTGAGGAGCCGCTGCCGAACGCGCGCAAGCCCTTCCCCAATCTCGCACCGCATGTCGCCGAGCAGGTCGTCGCCGAGGCGCCTGCTACGCGCCGCCACCGGCTCAGCATCGATGCCCGCCTGCAGACCGGCCTCGAAGGTCTCGCCCGCGAGCGCAGCCTGGGCCTCGCCCCGCAGGTCTCGATCGCCATTCTTGCCGTCGACAACGAGACCGGCGAGATCAGGGCCTCGGTCGGCGGCGTTGACTACTTCGCCGCCGAGCGGGCCGGCTCGCTCGACCTGACACGGGCCCTGCGCTCGCCCGGCTCGGCGCTCAAGCCCTTCATCTATGCGCTCGCCTTCGACAACGGCATCGCCCATCCCGAGACGATGCTGGAGGATCGGCCGGCTCGCTACGGCATCTATGTGCCCGAAAATTTCGACATGACCTTCCAGGGCATGGTCTCGGCCCGCAAGGCGCTGCAGTTTTCGCTCAATGTCCCCGCCGTCGAACTGCTCTCGGCACTCGGGCCACAGCGCTTCCTGTCGCGCCTGCGCGATGCCGGCATCGCCATCGCCATGCCGAAGGAGGGCGGCGCACCCGGCCTCGCCGTCGGGCTCGGCGGGCTCGGCATCACCTTGCAGGATCTGACGCGGCTTTATGTCGGGCTCGCGCGCGGCGGCGAGGTGCCGGAACTGAGGGTCAGGATAGATGACGGCCGCGACCGCGCGCCCTCGCCCCGCCTCGTGGAGCCGGTCGCAGCCTGGTACCTCGCCGACACCCTGCTCGGTGCGCCGCCGCCGCTCAATGCCGTCCCGGGCCGCATCGCCTACAAGACCGGCACCTCCTATGGCTATCGCGATGCCTGGGCGGTCGGATTCGACCGCAAGCACACGATCGGCGTCTGGGTCGGTCGTGCCGATAACGGCGCCGTGCCTGGGCTGGTCGGGCGCAGCGTCGCGGCGCCGATCCTGTTCGATGCCTTCGCCCGGATCGGGCTCGACCCGCGCCCCTTCCCGCAGCCGCCCGACACCATCGTCGCGACATCAGCGCATCTGCCGCCACCGCTGCGCCACCTGCGCCAGGACGTGCCCAAGACGATGGCCGCGATGACGACGCCGACGCTCAGGCTCGCCTTCCCGCCCGAAGGCGCCAGGATCGACCTCGGCGCCTCGGCGGCGGAGGGGCAGACGCAGCTCAACCTCAAGGTCGCGGGCGGCGTCGCGCCCTACACCTGGCTGGTCGACGGGGCGCCCGTGCTGGCGCCGACGCGGCGGCGCGAGGCCGCCTGGCAGCCACCCGGCAAGGGCTTCATGCGGATCTCAGTGATCGATGGAACCGGCGCCAGCGAAAGCGTTTCGGTGCGGCTGCAGTAGACTCGCCGCTCTGCCGTCATGGTCGGGCTTGTCCCGACCATCCACGTCTTTCGTCCTCGAGCGCTACGGCCAAGACGTGGATGCTCGCCACAAGGGGCGAGCATGACGGGAAGGTCTCCGCTTCAGCCATCACTCCGCTGCCTGCGGATGCGCTCCGTGTGCCTCATGTGCGACAGGGCCGCGGCTGCCATGCTTGGTCCGCGCGAGATAAGAGTAGGCAACCGGCACCACGTACAGGGTCAGCAGCGTACCGAAGCTCATGCCGCCGACGATGACCCAGCCGATCTGCGAGCGGCTTTCGGCACCGGCGCCATGCGCCAGCGCCAGCGGCACGGCACCGAGCACCATCGCGCCCGTCGTCATCAGGATCGGCCGCAGGCGAAGCTCGGCAGCATCGACCAGCGCTTCGATCATCTCCACGCCCTCCTCCCGAAGCTGGTTGGTGAACTCCAGGATCAGGATGCCGTGCTTGGTGATGAGGCCGACGAGCGTGATCAGGCCGATCTGGCTGTAGACGTTCATCGTGCCGCCGGTGAAGTAGAGCGCCGCCAGCGCCCCCGTGAGCGAGAGCGGCACCGAGACCATGATCACGACGGGGTCGACGAAGCTCTCGAACTGCGCCGCGAGCACGAGGTAGATGAAGCCCAGCGCCAGCAGGAAGACGATCGCGATCGAGGCGCCCGACTGCTTGAATTCGCGGCTCTGGCCGGAATAGTCGATCTGCACCGTCTTCGGCAGCACCTTGGCCGCAGCCTGATCCAGAACCGCCAGCGCATCGCCGAGCGAATAGCCCGGCGCCGGGACGGCCGTAATCGTCGCGGAACGCAGCTGGTTGAAGCGGATCAGCTCCTTGGGCGCCACGGTCTCCTCGATCTGAACGACGCTCGAGAGCTGCACGACCGCACCGCTGCGCCCCATCAGATAGATCGACTGCAAGGCCTGCGGCGTATTCCGATCCTCACCGCCGACCTGGATGACGACATCATACTGCTCGCCGTTCATGTTGAAGCGCGTGACCTGGCGGCCGCCAAGCAACGTCTCCATGGTCCGGCCGATCACATCGACGCCCACACCGAGATCGGCGGCGCGCTGCCTGTCGATCGAGACCTTGATCTGCGGCTTGTCGAGAATGAGGTTCGACTCGACATTGGTCAGCACCGGCGAGCCGGCGACCTCCGCCAGAACGGCGTCGACATAGTCCTTGATCTGGGCATAGGATTCCGACGAGCGCAGCACGAATTCGACCGGCTTGCTATTGGCGCCACCCTGCCCGAGCGAGGGCGGGTTGGTGGCAAACATCCGGATACCGGGGATCTGCGACAGGTTTCGGTTGATGTCCGCGACCATGTCCTGCTGCTTGATGGCCCGCTGCTCCCACGGCTTCAGCCGGGCGAAGGCGATGGCGCGGGTCACGTCCGGAAAGCCGACGATGACGAGATTGGTCTCCACGTCCGGGTACTTCTTGAAGAACTCCTCGGCCCGCCGCGCATATTCGGAAGTAAAGCCCATGGTCGCCCCTTCCGGCGCGACGCCGATAACCGTGAAGCTGCCGCGATCCTCGACCGGCGCAAGCTCCGAGCGCAGGTTCGTGAAGAAGTAATAGCTCCCGCCGGCGACGCCGACTGCCAGCAGAACGATCAGCGGACGCACGGACAGCGCGCCCCGCAGCGAGGCTCTGTAGCCGCGCGACAGCCCGTTGAAGCCCGCCTCGAAGACATTGTAGAGCCAGCCATGCGAACTCTCGTGCTTGAGCAGCTTGGCGCACATCATCGGGGTCAGGGTGAGCGCGACGAAGCCCGAGACCAGCACAGCCCCGGCGAGCGTCAGCGCGAACTCGATGAAGAGCTTGCCCGTGCGGCCGGTCGAGAAGGCCATCGGAGCATAGACAGCAACCAGCGTCAGGGTCATCGCGATGACGGCAAAGGCGATTTCGTTGATGCCCTTGATCGCCGCTGCGTTGGCCTCCATCCCATCCTCGATATGGCGGTGGACGTTCTCGAGCACGACGATGGCATCGTCGACGACGAGACCGATCGCCAGCACCATGGAGAGCAGCGTCAGCGTGTTCACGGTGAAGCCCAGCGCATACATCAGCGCGAACGAACCGACGAGCGAGACCGGAATCGTGACCAGCGGGATCAGCGTCGCGCGGACCGAACGCAGGAAGATGAAGATGATCAGGACGACGAGCAGAACCGCCTCGATGATCGTGCTGTAGACGGCCTGGATCGAGCGGTCGATGAACACGGAGCTGTCGTAGGAGGTCGCGATGGTCATGCCATCGGGCAGATCCTCGATGATCTCCGGGAGCGCGGTGCGGATGCCGTTGGAGACGTCGAGCGGGTTGGCGGTCGCCTGCTTGACGATACCGATGGTCACGGAAGGATTGCCGGAGAACCAGGCGGCATTGCGCTCCGCCAGGGCACCGAGCTCGACCTTGGCGACGTCGCTCAGCTTCACGGGAAAGCCGCTGACATCCTTGACGACGATTTTTTGGAACTGCTCCGGCGTCGTCAGGCCCGTCTGCGAGAGGACCGTGAACTCGCGATTGTTGCTCTCGATGCGGCCGGATGGGATCTCGACGTTCTGGGCGCGAACCGCCGCCTCGATCTCCTGAACCGTGATGTTATAAGCCGACATCCGGGCCCGATCGAGCCAGATTCGCATCGCATAGCGCCGCTCGCCGCGGATCTGCACCTCGGCGACGCCGGTGATGTTCTGCACGCGGTCGGTGATGAAGCGGTCGGCGAAATCGGTCAGCTCGAGCGGGCTATGCCGCGAACTGACCAGGGACAGAAACAGGATCGGCTGGGCGTCCGCCTCGACCTTGGCGATGATCGGCTCTTCGATCTCCGTCGGCATGCGGCCGCGCACACGGCTGACGCGGTCGCGCACGTCGGAAGCCGCGACATCGGGATCGACATCCGGCCGGAAGCGGACGGAGATGAAGCTGCGTTCCTGGCGGCTGGTCGAGGAGATGATCTCGATGCCTTCGATGCCCGCGATCGAATTCTCGAGGACCTGGGTGACCTGGGTCTCGATGATCTCCGCGCTGGCGCCGGTGTAGTCCGTCCGCACCGAGACGATCGGCTCGTCGATGTTGGGGTATTCTCGCACCGTCAGCCGCGTATAGGACACCGCGCCGATCAGCAGGACGAGCAGGCTCAGCACCGTCGACAGGACGGGGCGACGAACGAAGAGTTCGAACAGGCTCATTGTTGGGCGCTCGTCGTCGCGCCGGGCAGCGCACTCGTCTGCACCGGAGCCTGCGCGTTCTTGATCGAGACGATCGAGCCGTCGCGCAGCCGCATCTGTCCGGAGCTGACGACGATCATCTGCGGCGTCAGGCCCTTGACGATCTCGACCTTGCCCGGCAGGCGCTTGCCGAGCACGACGGCAACGCGCTTCGCCTTGCCGTTCTCGACGATGTAGACGATCTTGCCGATGCCGTCGGGCACGACAGCCGATTCAGGGATGAGCATCGCGTTCTCGCGCCGGTCGACGACGATGGTGACACGGGCGAACAGACCCGGCTTCAGCACCAGATCGGCATTGGGAACGGTGGCCCGCAGCCTGATCGCACGACCGTTGACATCGACCACCGGATCGACGGCGAAGATCCGGCCCTGGAAGTCCCGGCCCGGGACGGCATCCACCTTGAGGCTGATCGATTGTCCCAGTTTGACCTGGGCGAGAAAGATTTCGGGAACACGGAAATCGACCTTGATCGGGTCGATATTGGTCAGCGTGATCAACGTCTTGCCGACGGAAACATAATCGCCGACGCTGACCGAGCGCAGGCCGACGACGCCGTTGAAGGGTGCCATCATCGCCGACTGGGCCAGCTTAGCCTGCGAGAGCTGCACGCGCGCCTCGGCGGAAGCGAGCTTTGCGGTCGCCTCATCCAATGCGACCTGAGTGCCGACGCCGCGCTGGCTGAGTGAGCGGTTCCGCTCGAACGTGTCCCTGGCCAGGTTGAGATCGGCCTGGAGCTGCTTCAGCTCCGCATCGAGGATGGCCGTATCCAGCTTGACCAGAAGCTGGCCCTTCTCGACGCGCTCACCCTCCTTGAAGCCGAGCGCGATGACGCGGCCAGCGATCTCGGGCGCGATCACGACGGACTCGTCGGCCGCCAGGGTGCCCAGCGCCTCGACCTCCTCATTGACCGTTGCGCGCTCTATTTTCGCGACCTCGACGGGGACGCCGGCAGCGCGCGGCGCCGGCACGGCAGCTTGCGCCGGGGCGCTTGTCTGCTTGAAATGGCGATAGCCGTAATAGCCACCGCCCGCCAGGCCGATGATCAGGAGCAGATAGACAAACCGCTTCATAGAACTGGACGCTCCGGAGTTGCTTGGGTACTTTAGACTGGACGGTCCAGTTTGATAAGGGGCTCGATGGGCGGCAACATGACAGTAACGGCCGCGGCAATTTCCGCGACAGCGGCGACGGATGCAAGACGCTTGCCGTCCGACAAGTCTCGTCGGGACAAGCATCGTGCGATCACGCAGGCCGCCTCTGACATGTTCCTTGCAGAAGGTTTCGATCGCGTCACCCTGGACCAGATCGCCCAGCGCGCTGGCGTCTCCAAGCAGACGATCTACAGCCACTTCGCCGACAAGGAAGCGCTGTTCAAGGCGATCTGCAGCGAACTCACTGAAAGGCTTACGATTCCGCTGCGTAAATCAGCGGCCGAAGGCGATCTCCGAAGCACGTTGACCCGGCTTGGCGAAGATGCGCTGGCGATGATGCTGCATCCTGCCTCGCTGGATCTCCACCGCCTCGTGATGAGCGCCGCCGTCCGCTTTCCGGAACTCGGCCATGTCGCCTACGAGGCCGGGGCCATGCGCATGATCAACGACCTTTCGACATTGCTGGTGCAGCGTTCACGAATCGGTGATGGCATTGCGAAGCCTGTCGATGATGAACGTGCGCGCATCCTGGCTGAGCAATTCATCGGCATGCTGCGCGGCTTCCATCAGGTTCGCGGCCTGTTGAGCATCAAGCCGGCGACCCTGTCCGGCCGCAGCGCCTATGTTCGCGCCTGCGTCGACCTTTTGCTGCGCGGCGCCTGAAGCAGGCCGCCGACTACGGCAGCGCGAGACCACAGGCCTGGTCTGTCACCGGCCTGTCATCTGCACTGGCTAGCTCTCCAGCATGAAACAGCATGAACCCGGCGGCAGCATGCTGCCTCGGGATCATATTCATGCTCGTCCCGCAAGCGAGAAGCCATCATGCTGCGCATCGAAGGCCTGACCAAGCGCTTTGGCGGAAATGCCGCCGTCGACAAGGTCACGCTCTCCATCCCAAAGGGCGAGATGGTCGGCATCATCGGCCGATCTGGAGCCGGCAAATCGACGCTGCTGCGCATGCTCAATCGCCTCGCCGATCCCAGCGAGGGCCGCATCGTTTCGGGCGACCGTGACGTCACCGCGCTCAAGGGGGCGGCGCTGCGGGGCTGGCGCCGCGACACGGCGATGATCTTCCAGCAGTTCAACCTCGTCGGCCGGCTCGACGTTTTGACCAACGTCCTGCTCGGCCGGCTGAACCACCGCTCCGCTGCGCTGACGCTGGTCAAGAGCTTTTCCCACGACGACAAGATCCGCGCTATCGCCGCGCTGGAACGGCTCGACATGGGCCATCTCCTGGCGCAGCGGGCCGAGACCCTGTCAGGTGGCCAGCAGCAGCGCGTCGCCATCGCGCGCGCGCTGGTTCAGGAGCCGCAGATCATCCTGGCCGACGAGCCGATCGCCTCGCTCGACCCGCGCAACACGCAGGTCGTGATGGACGCGCTCTTCCGGATCAACCGCGAGGACGGCATCACCGTCGTCTCGAACCTGCACCATCTCGATATCGCGTCGAAATACTGCGACCGCCTGATCGGCATGGCCGGCGGCAAGGTCGTCTTCGACGGCCCGCCTCACCAGCTCACCAGCGAGGTCGCGGCGAAGCTCTACGGCATCGAAGCCCGGGACGCCGGCGCCGAAGCGCTCGACCAGCTCGACGCCATCGCCAGCGAAGAAGCCCAGCGCGCCAAGCAGAACGTCGCCTGAAGCCCGTCCCCGGTCCGCCGGGGGCATTCGACACCACCAACGCCATCGCAACACCAGGAGCACACATGCTGACCCGTCGTCATACCCTGACGCTCGCCACTGCGGCCCTCGCCGCCTCGCTCGCGGCCCCGGCCTTCGCCCAGGACTGGAAGGCGAAATATCCCGAGATCGTCTTCGCCATCATTCCCGCCGAGAACGCCTCGGGCGTCGTCGAGCGCTACACCCCCTTCGTGAACTATCTCGCCAAGGAACTTGGCACCAAGGTCACGCTGCGCATTGCTAGCGACTATGCCGCCCTGATCGAGGGCCAGCGCGCCGGCAACATCCATATCGGCATGTACGGCCCCTCCTCCTTCGCCCGCGCGCTGATGACCGGCGCCAAGATCGACGCCTTCGCGATCGAGACCAATATCGACGGCACCAAGGGCTACTATTCGGTCTTCTATGTGAAGAAGGACTCTCCCTATCAGAAGATCGAAGACCTGAAGGGCAAGAACCTCGGCCTCGTCGATCCGAACTCGACCTCGGGCAACAACGTCCCACGCTTCGCGCTCGACGGCATGAAGATCGAGCCCGAGACCTATTTCGGCAAGGTCGTCTACACCGGCAGCCACGAGAACGCCGTCATCGCGCTCGGCCAAGGCACCGTCGACGTCGCCGCCAATTGGTGGAACGACGAGCAGGAATCAAACCTCCTGCGTATGGCCCGCAAGAACATGGTCAAGGCCGAGGATTTCCGGATCATCTACAAGTCCGAGCAGATCGTGAACTCCCCGATGGCCTATCTCACCGACCTGCCGACCGACATGAGGACGAAGATCAAGGACGCGGTGCTGAACCTTGCCACCAAGGACAAGGTCGCCTTCGACAAGATCTATGAAGGCAAGCAGGGCCCGCTCGTCGCCGTCGACAACAAGGCCTACGAGCCGATCATCGAGCTGAACAAGTTCGTCGATGCGCTCCGCAAGAAGAAGTCCTCGTAAGCTCTCGCCTCGCTTGCCGAACGCCGCGCGGGGAACCCCTCTCCTGTAAGGAGAGGGGCAGGGGTGAGGTGTAGGCCCCTGGACCAGCGAGGCGACAACCCAACGGCGGCTACGGTGAAGGTCACGGCCACGGTGTCCAGCGGGCCGACCCCTCACCCTGCCCTCTCCCTACGGGAGAGGGTTCCCCGCGCTCTATGCGGCAAGGGATTACGCATTTCATGACCCTCGCGATCGACCGCGACGACCCCGCCATTCGTGCCCATGCGGCGACCTATGCCGTCGCCATGGCGGCCAAGCGTCGCCAGACGCTGATCGGCGCGGCCGTGCTTGCGGTCCTCGTCTGGCTTGCGGCACTGGGCTCGGAGGTCGATCCCGGCAAGTTCATCGAGAACGCCTGGCGCTTCCCGAAATACATCATCGAGACCATGCCGGTCCTGCGCTGGAACAGCCTCAGTGCCGACATGGCCGAATGGTTCTGGGGCTGGAAGGGCTGGCTCAAGCTGCTCTGGCAGACCCTGTTGATCGCCTATACCGGCACGATCCTCGGCGCGGTCGGCGGTTTCCTGCTCTGTTTCGTCGCCGCCGCCAATCTCGGCCGATCGGGCTGGCTGCGGTTTTCCGCCAAGCGGTTCCTCGAATTCTGCCGCACCGTGCCGGAAATCGTCTTCGCGCTGATCTTCGTCATCGCCTTCGGGCTTGGGCCCCTGCCCGGCGTGCTCGCCATCGCGATCCACACCATGGGCGCCATGGGCAAGCTCTTCTCGGAAGTGGTCGAGAACATCGACATGAAGCCGGTCGACGGCCTGACCGCGACCGGCGCCGGCTGGTGGCAGACCATCCGCTTCGCAGTGGTGCCGCAGGTGCTGTCCAACTTCGCCAGCTACACGCTGCTGCGCTTCGAGATCAATGTGCGGGGCGCCTCGATCATGGGCTTCGTCGGCGCCGGCGGCATCGGCCAGGACCTGATCGAGGCCATCCGCAAATTCTACTTCACCGATGTCAGCGCCATCCTGCTGCTCATCATCGCCGCCGTGATGCTGATCGACTACGGCACTGAGCGTCTGCGCCATTCCCTCATCAGCCTGGAGCATGGCAAGTGAGCCTCGCCCTCTCCCCGGCCGATCAGGCCGCGCTCGTCGCGCGCCACCAGGCCGCCATCGACGGCTCGCTGAAGACGAAGCTGACCACGGTCGCCGTCGTCGCGGCCATGCTCGGCCTGTTCGCCTATGGCGTTAGCACCTTCGAGGTCACGCTCTGGCGCATCCTCTCCGGTTTTGGCAATCTCGGCACCTTCGTCGTGCTGATGCTGCCGCCCGATCCCGGCTCCTTCGCCCGTGCCATCATCTTCGTGAAGGCCCTGTTCGAGACGATCGCGATCGCCTTCCTCGGCACGATCCTGGCGGCGATCCTGGCCTTCCCGCTCGGCTTCATCGCGGCGCGCAACGTCGTCGCCAACAAGATCGTGCATTTCCTCGCTCGCCGCTCGCTCGACACGGTGCGCGGCGTCGATGCGCTGATCTGGGCGCTGATCTGGATCAACGTGGTGGGTCTCGGCCCCTTCGCCGGTATGCTGGCGATCATGACCAGCGATATCGGCGCCTTCGGCAAGCTCTATTCGGAGGCGATAGAATCCGCCGACCGCAAGCCGGTCGAGGGCGTCACCTCGCTCGGCGGCGGCAAGCTGCACGAGATCCGCTTCGGCCTAGTCCCGCAGGTGCTGCCGGTGATAGCGAGCCAGGTCCTCTACTACATCGAGTCGAACACCCGCTCCTCGACCATCATCGGCATCGTCGGCGCCGGCGGCATCGGGCTGTATCTGGCCGAGACCATCCGCACGCTCGAATGGCAGCAGGTCTCGTTCCTGATCCTGCTGATCCTGGCCGCCGTCACCGCCATCGACTTCCTTTCGGCCAAGCTGCGCTTCGCGATCATCGGCCAACGGGCGGTGTGACGAAGCAGCCGAGCGCCGGTCTCGGAGCGCCCGGGCTCCCTCAGTTGCTGCCGGCTGGCCGCTTCGGCACGGTCGGCAGCCAGTCCGCCAGATCCTTCGCCCATAGCTTCGCAAGGCCCGTCGTGCCATGGCCGCGCGTATCCGAACTGGCCGGGATCAGCAGCAGCCTGGCTTTGCCGAGGCGCTTCAACTCGCGCTCCATGATGCCGGTCTCGGGCGGGTTGCGCTCGTCATCGGCTGCATTGATCGCCAGCAGCGGGGCCTTGATCGCGTCCAGCTTAGGGGCGGGGTTGTAGTCGCGCGACGAATCCCACTGGTAGAGGAAGTCGTTGGCATCGGCGCTGAAAGCCGCTTTCAGCCGCTCGTCGAGCAGTTTGTCGGCGGCCTCGCGCGTCGGCGCCATCTGCTGGTAGGCAAGCGAACCGCCATTGGTCGCGATGCCGAAGAAGACATTGGCGATGCGGAACGCCGGCGGCTGGGCCGTATAGTCGCCGCCCTTCCACTCAGGGTCGGTGCGGACGGCGTCGATGATCATCCGCCGCATCATCCAGTTGCGGCTCGACATCTCCGTCGGCTGCGACGCCATCGGCACCAGCGCATCCATGAAATCGGGGTATTTCACGCCCCACATCCAGGTCTGCATGCCGCCCATCGAATTGCCGAGCACGAGCCGGACATGGCGGATGCCAAGGCCCTCGCTCACCAGCTTATACTGGGCCGTGACCATGTCCTCGTAATTATAGCGGGGGAACTTCGCCTTCATCCCGTCGGAGGGCTTCGAGGACGCGCCCGCGCCGAGCGCGTCGGGAATGATGATGTAGTATTTGCTGGCATCGAGCGGCTGGCCCGCCCCGAACAGCTCGCCGGCAAAGATCGGCGTCAGCATGCTGGCGGCCGAGCCCGCCGTGCCGTGCAGGATCACCACCGGCTCGCCCGTCGGCTCGCCGACCGTGGCATAGCCGAGCTTCAGCTCCGGAAACGTCTCGCCGGTGCTGAAGCGGAAATCCTTGGCAACCCAGACGCCGCGCTTGGGCCCGGGGTAATCCGCCGCCAGCGCTAGCCCCGCGAAACCGCAGGACGCAACCAGAACGGCCGCACGCAGCAGCCGGATGACAGGATTCATGACGGTCTCTCCTCGGATCGGTTTCCGCGCGATCTTGATGTCGCGTGTTCCCGTCCGAAGCATCGCGCCGAAGCCTTGCCGGCACAAGCTGCGCCGACATCACGAGCTAGCGTGTTTCCTCACTGAACGGCTCGACCACCATCTCCATGCGCTCGCCGGCAAAGACGCTGCTGACGAGATGGATCGGAGTCAGGTCCGGCAGCGCATCGACCGCCACCGACACCATCACCGGCGCGCCCGGCTCGATCCGCAACAGCACCGCCTCGCGCTCGCTGGCGAGCCGGGCGGTGAGCCGCGTCGACAGGCGGACATAATCGGTGATGCCGCAGGCCTTCAGCGCCGCCGTCATCGAGCCCTCGGCTCCGCGATAGGCTTCGTCGAACGCCGGAAAGCGCGCCACCGAAAGCCAATGCGTGCCGGTCCCCATCGGCGTACCGTCGGCGAGGCTCAGGCCTTCAAGCCGCCATAGCGCCGCCTCGGGCTCCAGCCCGAGCACCTCGCAGGTTTCGGGCTCGCCGATGATCTGCTCCTGCGACAGGACCGTGCTCGACCCGACGATGCCGATCCGGCCGAGATTGGCGCGCATGCTGACGCGGCGGCCGAGCGGATAGGGCACGCGCCTGGCGCTGACCTGCGTGCCGCGTCCGCGCGAGACCGTCACCAGCCCCTGCTCGGCGAGATGCCGGAAGGCCTGCCGCACCGTGTGACGATGCACGCCATAGCGCTCCGCCAGCGCGGTCGCGGCCGGCAGCGTGTCGCCCGCGGCGTAATCGCCCTTGCCGATCGCGCCGGCGAGGTCGTCCGCGATCCGGCGCCAAACCGTGCCGGCATCAACGGTGCCGGCATCGGCAGCGCCCGCTTCGTGACCGCCGGTCATCAAAGTTTCATGCAAAATGTATAGACCTTTCCTCGCAGCCTGCTTATTATAGTCTAGACATTAGAGAACGACCAGACGGCGGATAACGATGACGGCAGACATCGCGGAAAAAACCCGAAGCGAGACGGCGCAAAGGCAGCGCTGGATGGCCGTGCTCGCCCGCGCCTCGCGCGCCGAGATCGCAGAACTCGTCGGCCCGGATGTGCCGCGCCACGACATCCTCAAGGCACCGGAGACCGGCACCGTCATGGTCGAGGGCCGAGCCGGTGGCGCCGGCCGCCGCTTCAATCTCGGCGAAGCGAGCGTGACCCGCTGCATCATCAGGCTCGACGATGGCGCCATGGGCTTCTCCTATGCGCTCGGACGCGACGGCCGCAAAGCCCGTCTCGCCGCGATCCTCGATGCAAGGCTGCAGGCGGAGGCGCCGGACGCCGCGCTGCGTCGCGCCGTCGATGCTCTGGCGGAGCGCCAGAGCGCGGCGCGCGACCTCGCTTCGCGCAAGGCTGCTGCGACCAAGGTCGATTTCTTCACTCTGGTCAGGGGCGCGTGATGGCAACCGATACGCTGATCGGCCCGGGCTTCTCCGATCCGGTCTTCCAGTCACAGGGCGCCTTCCGCGCGCTTCTGGCGGCTCTCGCCGAGCCCGGCACGCGCCAAGTCGTCACCGGCGCGGTCGTCCCGCCGGAAGGTCTGCATGCAGCGACCGCCACCGCGCTGCTGACGCTCGCCGATTACGAGACCCCGATCTGGCTGCCCTCCGCATTGCGTGACGGCGCCGCCGGAGCCTGGCTGCGCTTCCATTGCGGCGCGGCGCTGGTCTCAGATCCCGCCAGGGCCGCCTTCGCCGTCATCGACGCCGGCTCGCCGGAACCCGCTTTGTCGGCCTTCGACAGCGGCAGCGACCAGTTCCCCGACCGCTCGACGACGCTGATCGTGCAATGCACCGCGCTCGAAGGCGGCAAGGCCGTGACGCTGACGGGGCCGGGCATCGCCACCTCCCGCGTGATCGCGCCCGCCGGCCTGCGCGCCGGTTTCTGGGCCGAGGTCGCCGCCAACAACGACGCCTATCCGCTCGGGATCGATCTCCTGCTCAGCCATGCGGATGCGGTCTTTGGCCTGCCGCGTTCGACTCGGATCAGGGAGGTCTACTGATGTATGTCGCGGTCAAGGGCGGCGAGGCCGCGATCCTCGCCACGCATGATCTGGTTGCCGAGGCACGGCGCGGCGACGAGGCCGTGCCTGAAATCTCGGTGGCGCAGATTCGCGAACAGCAGGGCCTTTCCTGTGCCCGCGTCATGAACGAAGGCTCGCTCTATGACGCCGATCTCGCCGCGTTGGCGCTGAAGCAGGCGCAGGGCGATGTCATCGAGGCCGCCTTCCTGATGCGCGCCTACCGCACGACACTGCCGCGCTTCGGCTCCTCGGAGCCCGTCGATACCGCACGGATGGCGATCCGCCGCCGCGTCTCGGCGACTTACAAGGATCTGCCCGGCGGGCAGGTGCTGGGGCCGACCTATGACTACACCCACCGGCTGTTCGATTTCGCGCTGATGGATGATGCAAAGAGCGTCATGGTCGGGCTCGACCCGACCATCTCGGGCCGCGAAGGGCGCCCCTCGACAGCGCCTCATTCCGCCGGAGATGCTCGGGTCAAGCCCGAGCCCGACGCGGCTCCCCTCGACACCCACATGCCCCGTGTCCCCGACATCCTCGGCGCGGAAGGCCTGATGGAGCCCGAGACACCACCCGACGGCGACCCCCGCCCCTTCGACCTGACCCGCGAGCCGGTCTCCTTCCCCGCCGATCGTGATGTCCGCCTGCAGGCGATGGCGCGCGGCGATGAGGGCTTCCTGCTCGGGCTCGGCTATTCCGTGCAGCGCGGCTTCGGCAACAGCCACCCCTTCGTCGGCGAGATTCGCGTCGGCGAAGTCAGCGTGGAGTTCGTTCCCGAAGAACTCGGCTTCGCGGTCGATCTCGGCGACATCACCCTGACCGAGTGCCAGATGGTCAACCAATTTGCCGGCTCAAAGGATGTCGCGCCGCAGTTCACCCGCGGCTACGGACTGAGCTTCGGCCATAGCGAGCGCAAGGCGATGTCGATGTCGCTGGTCGACCGGGCGCTGAAATGCCGCGAATTCGGCGAGGCGGCGGAGTATCCGGCCCAGCAGGACGAGTTCGTGCTGTACCACTCCGACAATGTCGAGGCGGCGGGCTTCGTCGAGCATCTCAAGTTGCCGCATTACGTCGATTTCCAGGGCGAGCTCGAACTGATCCGCCGCATCCGGGCCGAACGCGAACAGCGCCTTGCCGGTGAAAACGAAGTCCTGCCGGAGGCCGCGGAATGACCATGCATCAGGCACTGCCGGGCGACGAAGCGACCCCCGCCTATAACTACGCCTATCTCGACGAGCAGACGAAGCGGATGATCCGTCGCGCCCTGCTCAAGGCTGTCGCGGTGCCCGGCTATCAGGTGCCGTTCGGCTCGCGCGAAATGCCACTGGCCCGCGGCTGGGGTACCGGTGGCATCCAGGTCACCGCCGCGATCATCGGCCCGGCCGATACGCTGAAGGTCATCGACCAGGGCGCCGACGACACCACCAACGCCGTCTCGATCCGCCGCTTCTTCGAGAAGACGGCCGACGCCCGCACCACCGAGGCGACGGAACAGGCGACGATCATCCAGACCCGCCACCGCATCCCCGAGGCGCCGCTCACGGCCGGCCAGATCATGGTCTATCAGGTCCCGCAGCCCGAGCCGCTGCGCAAGCTCGAGCCGCGCGAGGCCGAGACCCGGAAGATGCACGCCTGGGCCGAATACGGGCTGATGCAGGTCAAGCTCTACGAGAACATCGCCCGCTTCGGCGAGGTGACGACGACCTATGATTACCCGGTGATGATCAACGGTCGCTACATCATGGCGCCTTCGCCGATCCCGAAATTCGACAATCCCAAGATGCACATGTCGCCGGCGCTGCAGCTCTTCGGAGCCGGCCGCGAGAAGCGCATCTACGCGCTGCCCCCGCATACATCCGTCCGCAGCCTCGATTTCGAGGACCATCCTTTCCGCGTCCAGAGCTGGACGCAGCCCTGCGCGCTCTGCGCCGCGACCGACTCCTATCTCGACGAGGTCGTGATCGACGACCAGGGCTCGCGCATGTTCGTCTGCTCCGACAGCCATCATTGCGAGACGCGGCGGGCCGATGGCCATCGCGGCACGATGCTCGGCGACGCCACGGCGAGCGGGCTGGTCGAGGAGAGCAAGTCATGACAGTCCACGTCTCCCTCCCCGACACCGCGCTCGATCCCGCCCCGCTGCTCTCCGCCGCCGGCGTTTCGCGCTTCTATGGCGAGCGCATCGGCTGCAGGGACGTCTCCTTCGACCTCTGGCCGGGTGAGGTGCTCGGCATCGTCGGCGAATCCGGCTCGGGCAAGTCGACGCTGCTGCGCTGCCTTGCCGGCATCGACAAGCCCGATGCCGGCGAGGTGCTGTTCAGGGGCGGAGCTGAGCCGCTCGATATCTACTCCGTGCCCGAGCAGGAGCGCCGCCGGCTGATGCGCACCGCTTGGGGCATCGTCCATCAGAACCCCCGCGACGGACTGCGCATGGACGTCTCGGCCGGCGGCAATGTCGGCGAACGGCTGATGGATCGCGGCGATCGTCACTACGGGCAGATCCGCGAGCGCGCGCTCGACTGGCTGTCCCGTGTCGAGATCGCCGGCTCGCGCATCGACGACCGCCCGCGCCAGTTCTCCGGCGGCATGCAGCAGCGCCTCCAGATCGCTCGCGTGCTCGTCTCGGAGCCGCGCCTCGTCTTCATGGACGAGCCGACGGGCGGGCTCGACGTCTCGGTCCAGGCCAAGCTGCTCGACCTGCTGCGCGTGCTGGTGCGCGATCTCGGCCTCGCTGCGATCATCGTCACGCATGATCTCGCGGTGGCCCGCCTTCTCACCGACCGGCTGATGGTGATGAAGGACGGCCATGTCGTCGAGCAGGGCCTGACTGACCAAGTCCTCGACGACCCGCACCACGCCTATACGCAGCTCCTGACTTCGGCAGTGCTGACCGTATGAGCGGCTTCGTCCAGCCACAATGGTCGGGCTTTTCCATGCCCGACGCTAGCGCCTTCGAGGAGGCGCGTCATACCCGGCGCAAGCCCGGGCATGAGCTGGACCGTATCGCGCTCACCCTGATCACCCCGGCCCTCGGCCCACGGCACCGGCGGGTCGAACATGCCGTCTCTCGGCCCGCCCCCGTCACACCCGCGTCACCGCGCCCGGACAAGGCACTGATCCCATGACCACGATGATTCGCGTCGAGAACGTCGCCAAGGCCTTCACCCTGCACAATCAGGGCGGCGTCCGGCTGCCCGTCTTCGGCGACGTCAATTTCTCGGTCGAGGCCGGCGAGGCCCTGGTGCTTGCGGGCGCCTCCGGCGCCGGCAAGTCGAGCCTGCTGCGCATCCTCTACGGCAATTACCGGCCGACCTCGGGCACGATCCACATCACCCATCGCGGCAAGCCCGTCGACATCGTCGCGGCCGTGCCACGCACCGTGCTCGACATCCGCCGCCGCACGCTCGGTTTCGTCTCGCAGTTCCTGCGCGTGATCCCGCGTGTCAGCGCGCTCGACATCGTACGCGACCCGCTGCTGGCGCGCGGCGCCACGCCGGAGGAGGCCAGCGAGCGGGCGAAGGCCATGCTCGCCCGCCTCAACCTGCCGCAGCGGCTCTGGAACCTTGCGCCTGCGACCTTTTCCGGCGGCGAGCAGCAGCGCGTCAACATCGCGCGCTCCTTCGTCGATCCCTCGGCGATCATGCTAATCGACGAGCCGACCGCCTCGCTCGATTCAGCCAACCGCGACGTCGTGGTCCAGTTGATCGCCGAAGCCCGTGCTAAAGGCTCCGCCATCGTCGGGATCTTCCACGACGAGGCCGTGCGCGAGACGGTCGCGACCCGCTATCTCGACATCACCGATTTCCGGAAGGCCGCCTGATGCAGACCGTTCTCACCAACGCCAAGCTGATCCTCGAAGACGAGATCGTCACAGGGACGATCGCCTTCGACGAGACCGGCATCACGGCCGTCGATCAGGGCCTGTCCTCGCTGCCATCCGCCATCGATGCCGGCGGCGACTATGTCGCGCCGGGCCTCGTCGAGATGCACACCGACAATATGGAAAAGCACTTCATGCCGCGGCCCAAGGTCTTCTGGCCGAACGGGCTGGCGGCCGCGCTCGTCCATGACGCCCAGATGGCGGCGGCCGGCGTCACCACCGTCTATGACGCGATCTGCGCCGGCACGCCCTTCTCGGCCAAGGACTACCGCAAGGACATTTTCGCCGACGTCATGCTGGCGCTGGCCGAGGGCCGGCGCGAGGGCGTCTTCCGCATCGACCACCGCATCCATATGCGCTGCGAACTGACCAGCCCCGACCTGCTGGCCGATATCGAGCCCTACCAGAACGACGAACTGGTCCAGCTCGTCTCTCTGATGGACCACACGCCGGGCCAGCGCCAGTGGCGCAACCTCGAACACCTCAAGACCTATGCGGTCGGCAACGGCAAGACCGTGGCCGAGTTCGAGGAAGACGTCGTCGTGCGCCAGCAGGAGGGCGCCGCCAATGTCGGCCGCAACTGGGGCGCCGTCGTCGAGCTGTTCCGCGCTCGCGGCATCCCGATCGCGACCCATGACGACACCACGGTCGAGCATGTCGAGGAGGGCATTGCGTCCGGCGCCGTGATCTCCGAATTTCCGACCACGGTCGAAGCCGCCCAGGCCGCCAAGCAGCGTGGGCTCGCCACCGTCGCAGGCGCGCCCAATGTCGTGCGCGGCGGCTCGCATTCGGGCGGCGTTTCGGTGTCGGAACTCGCCGAGAAGGGCCTGCTCGACGGGCTCTCCTCGGATTATGTGCCTGCCAGCCTGCTCCAGGCGGTGCTGAAGCTGCACGCCGATCACGGCCTCGGGCTGCCGGACGCGATGGGCATGGTGACCTGGAAGGTGGCGGATATCCTCGGGCTGAAGGATCGCGGCCATCTGCGCACCGGCCTGCGCGCCGATCTGGTCCGGTTCAAGGCGCTCGGTCCGACCCCGGTCCTCGCCGCCGTCTGGTCGCAAGGGGCGCGCGCCTTTTGAGCACACCGCGCTACGCCCTCTATTACGCGCCCGCCTCCGACAGCCCGCTCTGGCGCTTCGGCTGCGCGACGCTGGGCTATGACGCCTTCACGGCGCAGGATGTCGCCTTCGCGGTCCCCTCCGGCTGCGATGCAGACGGTTGGCCGCAAGCCACCGCCGAGCCGCGCCGCTACGGCTTCCACGCGACGCTGAAGGCGCCCTTCAGCCTGGCCAACGGCCGCAGCGAGGGGCAGTTGCGCGCCTTCGCCCATCAGATCGCGGCCGGCCTCGCGCCCGTGCCGCTGGCGGGCCTGAGCGTCACCGCGCTCGGCCGCTTCATTGCGCTGACGCCGGCGGAGCCGAGCCCGGCCCTGCAGAAGCTCGCCTTCGACATGGTCCAGGTCTTCGAGCCCTTCCGGGCGCCGCTGGGTGCGGCCGATCTGGCGCGCAGGCTGGCAAGCCCGCTGACCCCGGCGCAGCGCGCCTATCTCGAAGCCTATGGCTATCCGTATGTCGGCGACGCCTTTCGCTTCCACATGACGCTGACCGGCTCGCTGCCGCAGGACGCCGTCGCCGGCACCGCCGCGGCGCTCGCCGCCGCCTATGCCGTCGCAGTCCCAGCCGAATCCTTCGCGATCGACCGGCTCGCCCTGTTCAAGCAGCCCGACCGCGAGGGCCGCTTCCACCTGCTCGACAGCTTCGTGCTCGGCCGCTGAGCCACGCAACCGCGCGAGACCTCGGAGACAACGACATGGCGTCCAAGAATCTGGGCCTTCAGCCTGCGATCCATCCAACGGCGAACGTGCGGGATGCCACGCTGGGGCGCTACACCGAGATCGGCGCGCGAACCTCCTTCATCGAGTCGACGATGGGCGACTACTCCTATGTCGTGAACGATTCCAACATCATCTACACGACCATCGGCAAGTTCTGCTCGATCGCGGCAATGACCCGGATCAACCCCGGCAACCACCCGATGCAGCGCGCCAGCCAATCGCATTTCACCTATCGCGCCAGCGCCTATTTCACTGACGCGGAGGATGATGCCGCCTTCTTCGACTGGCGACGCTCGACCCCCGTCATCATCGGCCATGATGTCTGGATCGGCCATGGTGCGATCATCCTGCCCGGCCGCAGCATCGGCACCGGTGCGGTCGTGGCCGGCGGCACGGTCGTCACCAAGGACGTCGCGCCCTACACCATTGTCGGCGGCAACCCGGCCCGGCCGATCCGCCGCCGCTTCTCGGAAGACATTGCCGAACGGCTCCTCGCGCTGGCCTGGTGGGACTGGGAGCATGACCGCCTGCGCGCCGCGCTGGAGGATTTCCGTGCGCTCTCCGTCGAGGCTTTTCTTGAGCGCCAGGAGACGGAGGCTTGACCCGACAGCCATCGAGTGTGCAACGCACAACCATCCCGTGTTCATTTCACACGAGGCAACTGTGGTATTCATTGGAAGTTAACCAAACAGGCGCCTTATCGGTTCCGGCGCCCAAGTTCGGCGTTGCGGGCCTTGGAGCCTCACATGTCGTCTTCGGATCACCTCGACAGCCGCCTGTCATTCATGCAGCTCGATGCACGGGCGCTCGAACGGATCAATGGCATCCATGACGACGTCGTCGCTGCCCTGCCTGGCGCGCTCGAAGCCTTTTACACGCAGCTCAGGAACTGCCCGGAAACACGGCGCTTCTTCAGCAGCGAGCAACACATCGATTCCGCGAAGCGGCGCCAGTCCTCGCATTGGGACCGCATCGCGAGGGGCCAATTCGATCAGGACTATGTCGCCGCCGTCACAACGGTCGGAGAGATCCATGCCCGCATCGGGCTGGAGCCGCGATGGTATATCGGCGGCTATGCCCTGATCCTCGAGAAGATCATCACCGATGTACTCGCGGCCCGCTGGCCCAAGCATCGCTTTGGCGGAAAGGTCGATGGGGCAGCCGATCGCGCCGCCGAGATCAGCGCGATCGTCAAGGCGGCGCTGCTCGACATGGACTATGCCATTTCGGTCTATCTCCAGGCGTCGGAAGCCGCCCGCCTCAAGATCGAAGATCAGGCGAAAGCCGTCGAGCGGGCGCTGGCCAGCGAACGCGAAAAGGCCGTTGGCTATGTCAGTGAAGGCATGGCCGCGCTCGCCAAGGGCGACCTGACCTTCCGCATCGGCCAGGATATTCCGCAGGAATACGGCTTGATCCGCGACAATTTCAACGATGCCATGGACCGCCTCGAGCAGATGGTCGCGACCATCAAGACGAGCTCTGCCGCCATCGCCGCCTCTTCACAGGAAATCAACTCCGGTGCCGACGACCTGTCCTTGCGCACCGAGCAGCAGGCCTCGGCGCTCGAGGAAAGCGCCGCCACGACCGAGCAGCTGGCCGCATCGGTCAAGACCTCGGCCCAGGCCTCGCGCCGCTCCGTGGCTCTTGCCGACGACGCAACCCGGATCGCCCGCACCGGCGGCACCATCGTCAAGGATGCGACCGAAGCCATGGCGCGCATCGAGGAAGCCTCGAAGAAGATCTCCGAGATCACCGGCGTCATCGACGGCATCGCCTTCCAGACCAATCTGCTGGCACTGAATGCAGCCGTCGAGGCCGCCCGCGCCGGCGATGCCGGGCGCGGCTTCGCAGTCGTCGCGGCGGAAGTCCGCGCGCTCGCCCAGCGCTCGTCCGACGCGGCCAAGGACATCACCGGGCTGATCGCATCGTCCGATGCGGAGGTCACCGAAGGCGTGAAGCTCGTTCGGCTGGCCGGCGACACCCTGGAACAGATCGTCGATGCCTCCGCGGCCGTCTCCACCACCGTCGCGGAAATCGCCAGCGCATCGGGTGAACAGGCCAACGGCATCGACGAGATGAGTCAAACAGTCAGCCACATGGATGAGATCACCCAGCAGAATGCGGCGCTGGCAGAGCAGAGCGCCGCCTCCGCCCGGACGCTGCTCGACCAGATCGCGCAGCTCAATGGGCTGATCGCGACCTTCCGAACGCAGGATAGCCGTGTTGCAACGATTCCCGCTGCCCGCCGCGCAGCCTGACGCGCCGCCGTTCGGTGAACCACGGCTTTTCCGCTGACCTCGCCCCAAGCGTGAGAGGGCTATGCCGCGGCTGGCGCCGACCGAGCGTTTCGCGGTCTGGGGCCAGGGCTACGGCGCCTTCGGCCGCAACGCCGGCGACGGCAACGCGCCAGTTGCGGTCTTTCAGCCACTGCCCTGAAGCGGACGCGGATCTGCTGCGACACCTGTAGAAAGAAACTATGCCGATTCGTCCCCTGCTTTACGCGCTCGGTCGGGCTGAGCAGCCAATTACCCAGTGCCTACGGGTTAGCGTCACAAAGGTCGGTTCGCTGTTACGGCCGATTGGTCACCGATTATCTCGTGTTAACATCCACTCAGCACGATCGGCATCAACGATAGCCATGGCGGTTTGGGCAGCCTCCAGGGCATCGTTCGTTACCCTGATCGCTTGAGCGGCAGGGACATCGCCAGTATCGTGTAACCCCCGGATGGCAATGGCAGCAATCCTAGCCGAAGCTAAGAATGCTGTCGTCGTTGCCCCGGTAACTTGGTCCCGCAATTTTGCCGCGTTACCGGCGTGCTCGGCTAGGATTTCGGTAAGAGCAGCACGGCAACGGTCCAGTTTCTCTTTGTCCGTCAAGCAGTGATCCTCCTGTCACTGCCAACCGCATAATCGGCCGATAGCTGTCCTTGATTTGGATCAATCTTGGGTTTTTTGACCGATTATTGTTCGGCAAATTGGTAATCGCTCAATCGCGCGACAGCTGCCGGAGCTTATCAAGATCCGTGATCGTCATGTTCATGCCCGAGATCTCGACGCCATGCTCCCGAAACACGTTGAACAGCCGCGAGAGATTGGCAGGCGACATGCCGAGCTCATAGGCCAGAGCGCGTTTGGAAAAACCGATCCTCACCGTCGCAGAGTTGCCGTCCTTCGCCATCGCGCCGAGAATCCATTGGCCAAGACGTTGCTCGGCCGTTCGCAGCTTGTGGTCGAGCAGCCGGTCGATCATCAACATGTTGACTCGCGAAGCATGCACCAGCGCGGCATGACAGACCGCCTGGTCATCATGGATCGCCTGCAGGAAAGCGCTCGTTTCGATCGCGATCGTCTCACAGGGCTCTCGCGTTACGATGGCGAGCACGCTCGGATGGTTCTGGATCGCCGTCGAGACCTCGAACACCATCGGCGCAGACGAGCTCGCGACGATGGTTTCCGCGTCGTTCAGGCGCGCCCAGCCTTCGACCGAGCCGGAACGCAGGCAATAGATAAATGCCGGCACCCGACCCGTCTTGTTGATGGTGATGCCTGCGGAGAAGGATTGAAAAATGCAGCTCGGCACCAGCGCCCGCAAGGTGCTCTCCTTGGCATCGGAGAACATCGGGAACGTCTTCAATATCGGAATCACGGCTTCTGGCATGCGGCTCTCGGTCGAACTTTCCGTTGTTTTGGCAGCCTGAGAGGCGACCAAGCTCCTGCGGCAAGGAATACGGCCTGCTGATGACAGATTCCAGGATCGATCAGAACGTTTGATCAATGCCAAAGTGAGCGAGCGCCTCCTGAAGATCAGTGGCGCCCGACAAAACCGTATGGTGCATTAGGTCATATCATAGGGGGATGATCGTCGCGGCGCCAAGCGACAAGCCGGCCCGCCTGGCGGCAACCCGCCGCTTTTCGGAGCGGCCGGGGATGCGGCCGTGCAGCGGACTGCAGCTGCCGACGGGGCGGCCGAGCGCAAGCTAATAAAATTGATCTATATCAATAGTCGTCTGCATATTTGAATTCATCAATTCCGAATTAAGGAGTTGCTGCCACCTTCCCAAAAAAGAACGCAGGGTTCAGGGGAACGATCATGTCGCCGCTCATCACGCGGATAGCTTCCTTCACCGTCGGTGCGAAGATCGCAGCGATCATGGCGCTGCTGATGTTCCCGATCGGGCATCTGACGCTGCTCTTCGTGCAGCAGATCCGCAAGGATGTCGCCTTCTCGTCGCTCGAGATCGAGGGCGCCAACGTCCTGAAACCGGTCTGGGAGGCCCTCTCGATCAGCGCCTCGCCCCTTGCCGAGCCAGGCGCGCTGAAGGCCGCGGTCGAAAAGGTCGGCGCGGTTCGTGCCACCGCCGCCGATTTGAAGGCAAGCGAGACGGTCGCGTCCTTCATCAGGGCACTGGCCGATCCGAGATCCGCCGCAAAGGCATTGGACGCCGGGCAGATCGCAATCCAGAAGATCGCCGACGGCTCGAACCTGACGCTCGATCCCGATGTCGATTCCTACTACATGATGGATGCGGTCACCGTGCGCCTGCCCGAGCTGATCATCGCAAGGGCTGCCCTCGAAACCGCCCTCCTGCCCTATCTGGCCGGCGGCGCCCGGCCTCCCGCGTCCGCTCACGATGCCCTCGTCCAGGCCGCGACCCGCTTCGACATCGCATTGGCGGCGACGCATGGCTCCCTCAAATCGGGCATCGACGGCAATCCGGACGGATCGCTGGGCAGGTCGCTCCTGCCGATGGTCAACCGCTTCGAGGCGGCATCCAGCCGCATCTCGCAGTTGGTGGGCGAACTGCGCCTTGCCATCGCGCAGGACAAGCCGGCCCCGGCGCGCAAGGCCGAACTCGACAGCGCCGCCTCGGCCTTCGCCGGCAGTGCGAAGGAACTCTGGCAGGCCGTCCAGACGGAGCTCATCCGCCTGATTGAGGTTCGTATCGACGGCTTCGAGAGCAAGGCGTGGCGCGACCTGGTCATCGCGGCCTTCGGCGCACTCCTGGCCATCGGCGTCGCCCTGGTGTTCGTCCGGACGATCCGCAATCCGATCGCCGACATCATCGCGACGCTCCGGCGGTTCCAGCTCAACGACTATTCCGGCAGCGTCCCGCATCGGGGGTTACGCAACGAGATCGGCGAGATCGCCCGAGCAGTTGATCGCGGCAAGGCAGAGGCAGAGCGCACAGCGCTGACCATCGCGGCGATGAACCAGTCACCGACGATGCTGATGATCACCGATCCCGACGAAAAGATTTCGTTCGTTAGCGCTTCGCTCACCGAACTGCTGATGCGCCTTGAACCAACGTTTCGTGCTGCGAGGCCGGATTTCTCCGTCGAGGCGTTGCTCGGCCAGCATATCGACTATTTTCGCGCCAACCCGAATCTCTCGCGCAAGCTGCTGCTCGACAACGGCGAGGTTCGCAAGGCGCGCTACGACATCGCAGCCGAGACCATCATGGTCGATATGGCCTATATCTGCGCCAATGACGGATCGAAGATCGGCCACACCCTGATCTGGCGCAACGTGACCGCCGAACTGCTGGGCGAGGCCGAGGTCGCATCCGTGGTCAGCGCAGCACAGCAAGGTGACTTCTCGGGCAGGCTGCCGCTCGATAACAAGGAGGGCTTCGTTCGCGAGATCGCCGCTGGTCTCAACAATGTCTCGGCTCTGGTCGAGAAGGCGACCGGCGAGTTTGCCGAGGTGATGGACGCGGTCGCCCGGGCCGATCTGACGCACACCGTCGAGGGAGACTATCGCGGCGTGCTGGGCTCGCTGAAGTCCAGCATCAATGCTACTGTTGGGCATCTTGCCTCCACCGTCCGCACGATCCAGGTGACCTCGGCCGATGTCGGCCTGGCGGCGCGTGAGATCAACATCGGTGCTGACGACCTCTCGAAGCGGACCGAAGAACAGGCTTCTTCACTGGAGGAGACGGCAGCGACAACCGAAGAACTCGCGGCGTCCGTGAAGGCGACGGCCCAAGCCTCGCGTCGGGCTGCGGCGATCGCAACTGAAGCGATGCAGGCGGCTCAGAACGGCGGTGAGATCGCTGGATTGGCTGTTGACGCGATGGCCCGGATCGAAACCGCATCGACCAAGATCTCCGACATCATCAGGGTGATCGACGACATCGCCTTCCAGACCAACCTGCTCGCGCTGAACGCAGCGGTAGAGGCAGCTCGCGCAGGTGACGCCGGCAAGGGTTTCGCCGTCGTCGCCTCGGAGGTTCGCGCGCTCGCGCAGCGTTCTAGTGCCGCAGCCAAGGACATCTCAGCGCTGATTTCCTCCTCCAACATGGAGGTCGGCGAGGGCGTGAAACTCGTATGCCAAGCCGGCGAGGCGCTCACCCAGATCCTCGGCGCCTCGCAAAAGGTCGCCGCCACCATTGCCGAGATTTCGGCGGCGTCGGGCGAACAGGCCAGCGGTATCGACGAAATGAGCCAGGCAGTCGCCCATCTCGACGAGATGACCCAGCAGAACGCGGCGTTGTCAGAGCAGAGTGCGGCCTCCGCCGGTTCGCTGACCGATCGCATTTCCCAGCTCAATGCGCTGGTGGCGAACTTCCGTACGGGTGGCGAAGCGGCTCTGGGTCCGCTGTTCGATATCCCGCGCTTGGCGAGCCCTGCCGCGGAACCGGCCCGTCTCCAGCATCTGGCTCAGGTAGCCTTTGCCAAAAAGGCCGTGGCGAACGCGCCTGTCCGAGCCGTTCGGCAAAAAAGCGTAGCTAACGCACACGGTATCAGTGCTGGCTGGGACAAATTTTAGTTCGGAGCAGTAACGGGATATCAAGAGCACGGTCAAAGACCCAATCCTCCGGCCAGATGAAATGCGCCGACACGAGCTACGCTTTTCATCATCGACTTGGGCGGCCCGAAGCGGACGTCCTTGACGTCGGCCTAGGGCCAGCCTCGACCTTGCCGCCCAGTCGCCGAGCTAGGCTGCCCGAAACCGGACGTTGGCAGAGTCTGCTAAGGGCCAGACTTTCCCGTTCGCGGGCTTACGTTGGCCGTTTGAGTCCCGTCGCATGAACGCCCGCACACGACGGCTCAATCCAAGTTCCATAATCCAAATTATGCGAATCGCGTTTTGACGCGGGGTGGGTTCAAGTTTGAAGTGCGACTTGCGAATGATCCCAATGGGTTATCAGCCGCAGGAACGCAGCGATGCAACGCACCTACTCCCAGATGGACTTGAACGACCGTCGCAAGCTCGCCCGATGGCGCGGCATGGGATTGAGCGTCGATGTCATTGCGGAGAAGCTCGGCCGGCATCGCTCGACGATTTTCCGGGAGCTGCGGCGCAACGCCTTCATTGACAAGGAATGGCCGGAGCTCGACGGCTACCATTGCGTAACGGCGCATGACATGGCCCGCGAGCGGCGCACCAGGCTCAGGAAGCTTGCGCGCTTCTCTCATGTGCGCCAATCGGTCATCGAACGGATTCAGCACGGCTGGTCGCCACAGCAGATCGCGGGCCGGATGCGGCTCGAGCGTCATCCGATCTCGGTCAGCCACGAGACGATCTACAAGTTCGCCTATTCGGCGGACGGTCAGGCCATCAAGCTCTGGCGGCATCTGCCGGAACACCGCGCGCGCCGCCGCCCGCGGCATGCCAGGCGCCGGCATGGGCAGCGCTTCAGCCCGGAGCTGAACATCCTGCGCCGCCCGGACGTCGTCGCCGACCGAAAGCAGTTTGGGCACTGGGAGTGCGATCTCATCCAGTTCCGTCAGAAGTTCGGCAAGGCGAATGTGACATCGCTGGTCGAACGGGTCAGCCGCTTCGCCGTTCTGCTACGCAACAACGATCGGCAATCGCGGCCCATCATGGAGCGGCTCATCAGCGTGATGCGCGCCCTGCCCCATCGCGCACGCCGCTCGATCACCTTCGACCGCGGCACGGAGTTCACCGACTGGCCCTATCTCCAAGCCGGGATCGGGGCCCAGACCTGGTTCTGCGACCCGCAATCGCCCTGGCAGAAGGGCACCGTCGAGAACATGAACGCACGAGCCAGGAAATGGCTCGCGAGAGACGTCGATCCCCTCTCCCTCACCGACCAGGAGCTGAAGGACATTTGCGATCGCTTGAACACCACGCCGCGAAAGTGCCTCGGCTATAAAACGCCGGCAGAAGTCTTCCGGCAGAAGCTTCTCGCCCAGATGCGGGCCGTCGGATAGGATCGCCCAGCCGCAAGTCGCGCTTCAGCGAGAACTCACAGCGCAAAGTTAAAATGTCTCATCGTGGCAAACTAGGAATGTCACACTCCCCTCGGCGTTAAGCGTGGGGTTGCGTTCTGCGACGGCATCGCCCGCCCGTGCTGCCGCCGGCCGCGATCCCGCTCGGCCTGGTCATGGCCCTGATCGGCGGACCCTTCTTTTTATTTCTGCTGGCGCGGAGGCTGCGGCCATGATGCGCGTCGTATGGTCCACAGCCTCTTGAAGCTCGCAAAGACCGGGCATTGCGGGAGTGCTCGCGCAGCAGCGCCCCACCAAACCAGCCGACGAAGTCATTACTCGGACAGTCTCCTACGCATTGGCCAGTGATGCGACGCGGCAGGCCGGCCTTTTCACCTCATCAAATCCATCCCGCAGTCGCCAACAGCCTCTAGGTCAGCACAAACAGCGCTCAGACCGTCTTCTGCGCCATCTGCTTCTCGATGTAGTCGGCCTGGCGCAGCGCCAGCGCGACGATGGTCAGCGTCGGATTCTCGGCGCCGCCGGTGGTGAACTGGCTGCCGTCCGAGACGAACAGGTTCTTCACGTCGTGACTCTGGCCGAACTTGTTGACGACGCCGTCCCTCGCCTTCTCGGACATGCGGTTGGTACCAAGATTGTGGGTCGAGGGATAGGGCGTGGTCGGGAAGGTCCGCGTCGCCCCGACCGCGCCGTAGATCGCCGCGCCCTGCTTGTAGGCATGGGCCCGCATCGCGAGATCATTGGGGTGGTCGTCGAAATGGACATTGGCGACTGGCATGCCCCCCCTGTCCTTCTTGTCAGAGAGGGTAATGCGGTTGCTCTCCTGCGGCATGTCCTCGCCGACGATCCACATACCGGCCATGTTCTCATAGGAATCGAGGGCAGTGGTGAACTCGCGCCCCCAGGAACCGGGATCGAGGAAGGCGGCCATGAACGGCAGGCCGATTGACAGCGTCTCGAGCTCATAGCCGCCGACGAACCCGCGCTTGGTGTCGTGATGCGCCTCGTCTTGGACGATGCCGGCCATGGTCGTGCCGCGCCACATCCTGACCGGCTTGTCGAAGACGCCATAGACCGAGCCGGTCATGTGCCGCATATAGTTCCTGCCGACTTGGCCGGATGAGTTGGCGAGCCCGTCCTTGAACAGGTTCGAGGCCGAGTTGAGCAGCAGGCGCGGGCTCTCGATCGAATTGCCAGCGACGGCAACGATCCGCGCCTTCTGGCGCTGCTGCACGCCCTTGCCGTCAAGGTAGACGACGCCGGTGACCTTGCCCGAGGCGTCGTGCTCGATCTTCTGGACGAAGGATTCCGGTCTGACCTCGAGCTTGCCGGTGGCCTCGCCCTTCGGGATCTCGGCATACAGCGTCGACCACTTCGCGCCGGACTTGCAGCCCTGGAAGCAGAAGCCGATCTGCTGGCAGGCGCCGCGCCCGTCGCGCGGCTCGGAATTGATCGCCATCCGGCCGGTATGCACTTGCTTGTAGCCGAGCTTCTTTGCGCCCTTTTCCAACACCTTGAAGTTGTTGTTGCCGGGCAGGCCGGGGATGCCGTTGGTCAGCGTCACGCCCATCCGGTCCTCGGCCTTGGCGTACCAGGGCGCCATCTCGGCGAGATCGACCGGCCAGTCGAGCAGGTTGGCGCTCTTGAGGCCGCCATAGGTGGTGCGTGCCTTGAACTCGTGCGGCTGGAAGCGCAGCGAGGCGCCGGCCCAATGCGTCGTCGAGCCGCCGACAGCCTTGACGATCCAGGCCGGCAGGTTGGCGAAGTCGCGCGCCACCCGCCAGGAGCCCGAGGTCGTGCGCATGTCGGTCCAGGCCAGTTGCGCGAAGGAGCTCCATTCGTCGTTGAGAAAATCCTCCATCTCGTGGCGCTTGCCAGCTTCGAGGCAGACCACCTTGATGCCCTTCAGCGCCAGCTCGGTGGCGAGCGTACCTCCGCCGGCGCCGGAGCCGACGACCACGACGACCGTATCGTCATTCAGATCGAATGTTGCAGCCATGGCTGTCTCCTCCCGATTTTATGGTTTCAGAGCCAGGTGATGTCGCCGAAGCCGCGCGCGATGTAGCCGCCCTTCGAGGCGCTCTCGCCCTCGTAGCCGAACAGTGGCCAGATCGCGGGCTGGTTGTAGAGCGAGACGACGAGGCCACCGCGCACACCCTGGAAGAACTTGCCCTTCTGGATGGCACGCAGCAGGTTCACCCGCTGGCTCTCCCAGCCGACCTGCGCGTAAGGGAGCTTGTGCTGCTTCTGCGCGAGCGCATCGAGCTCGGCGACATTGCGCTCGGTATCGGCCTTGGCGGCCGCTTCCTTCGCCGCCTTCTCGTCATAGGGCTTCATCGCGACGGCGTAGAAGCGGTCGGCCAGCCGGTCATGCGGGTAGATGTCGCGCGCTAGCTTGATCAAGGTCAGCATGGTCTCGGGCTTCAGCGCCTTGACCTCGAGCCCCCAGGCCTCGCCGGCATGGATCAGTGCGCCACCGGAAATCGCGATCGCGGCGGCGCCCGTCCCGGCGATGAAGCGGCGACGATCCATCGTCGCAGCCGGTTCGGCTTCGTGCAGTCTGGCCATGGTGTCCTCCCGTTTTCCCGGCGCGTTTGTCCGCAGCGCCGGTTAGGTGCCTGCGCTAGCGGTAGCGGCCGTATTTCTGAAGGACCTCGATCTTGTAGCCGTCGGGGTCCTGGATGAAGAAGAACCGGGCGAGGAGCGCGCCGTCGCGGTGAAACTCCTTGATCGGATTGGGGTTGAGGCCGGCGGCGACAACCCGCGCATGCTCGGCGTCGAGATCCTCCACCGCGAAGGCGGTGTGGCCGTAGCCATCGCCGAGCGCATAAGGCTCCTTTCGGTCGTGGTTGATCGTCAGCTCGACCTCGAAATCCGCCTCGGCATTGCGCAGATAGACCAGCGTGAAGTCGTCGAAGGCGAGGCGATCGGCGACCTTCAGGCCGAACGCCGACTCGTAGAAGGCGAGCGAGCGCCCCTCGTTGAGCACGCGGATCATCATGTGGATGGCTTTGGCCACATGCGGCTCCTATTTCGGCTCGGAGAGGGATTTGAGATAGGCGATGACGAGCCTGCGCCGCTCGGCGTCGCGCTGTCGATAGGCCATGATCGTGCCCGGCCGCACGGCGGCGGCATCCTCGATCCAGCGGTCGAGCATCGCCTCGTCCCAGACGAAGCCGGAACTCTTCAGCGCTTCGGAAAACTTGAAATCGGCGCGAGTAGCTGCCGGCTTCCCGACGACGTCATGCAGGTTTGGGCCTTGGCGATTGGCCCCGCCCTTCTCGGCGGTGTGGCAGACGCCGCAGCTCGACAGGAACTGCGCTTTGGCCTTGGCCGCGTCGGCGTCCTGCGCGGCGAGGGGCGCAAGGGCCGCAAGGCCGCAAAATCCCAGCACCGCGATGGCGGCCAGTCGGCAGGCAGGCGCGCGACACCAAAGCGGCGAGCGGTCGACGGACGCTGAAGGCAATGCTCTCGGCCTTTCCGTTAAGGTCGAGAGAGCTTAGGCGAGTCCCGCAAGGCGCGGGTAGTATGGGACTACTACAATTCGAAAGAGTGAGAGGAGTCTCTCCCCCTACTCGGCGGCGGTGTGGAAATCCTGCACCGCGTCGCGCCTCACCCGCTCACAATCATCCTCCTGGCCGCGCACGTCGGAGAGATAGGTCAGGCAGGCGCAGCGCAGCAGGGAGGTGAAGTTCATCGTCTCCTCCTGGAACTCCAACACCTCGTCATGGAGCTTGCTCAGGAAGCGCCCGAGGGTAACCCCCTGCATCAGCGCGATCTCTTCGAGGATGTCCCAAAACGCTGCCTCGAGCCTGATCGAGGTCGCATGCCCGCCAAGGCGGATCGAGCGCGTCTGATAGGCATAGCGGTCCGCAGTCTGGGCCGAAAAGATTCGGCACATGGTACACCTCCCTGACGGCTTCTTGTCGCCTTTACGACAGGATGGCCCGGGTGGAAGGGCGTGTAAACCGTCGAAAGATATGGACCGCATGCACCTCCCTCTGAGGCCTGTGGGGTTCATCGTGAATTGATGACGGCTCGGCCAGGTAGATCATTGCGGAGAAGCTCTGGTCGGTTTTGTCGGCACGCATGGCGATGCGCTTGAGCTCCTTGAGCTTGCAGAAGAAGTTCTCGATGAGATGACGCCATTTGTAGATGTCCCGGTCGAGCGGCAGCGGCTTGGCGCGCCGTGAATGCTGCGAGATGACGATCTTGCGCCGCGTGCGTCGAGCCCGGCAACAATGGCGTTGCTGTCGCAAGCCTTATCGGCGATCAGGCCGCCGACGCGATCTCGTCGAGCAGCGGCTCGACGCCGACTGTATCGAACCGGTGCGCTTCATCCGCTGGAGCCGGCTGGATGTGTTCAACAAGATATTCGCCGCGCTGGCGGCCACGGACGGCAAGCCAGATCAGCTGATGATCGACGCCACTCACCTCAAGGCTCACCGGACGGCGGCCAGCCTGCTCAAAAAGGGAGCTGTTCCCCAACGTATCGGACGCACCAAGGGCGGCTTGAACTCCAAGCTGCACGCTGTGATGGCCAGTGGCGACCGCTGATCATGCTGCTCAGTGAGGGCCAGTGAGCGATTACAAGGGCGCCGCCCTCATGATCGACGCCTTCCCCAAGGCCAAGACCTTGCTCGGCGACAAGGGCTACGACACCGACTGGTTCCGCCAGGCTCTGATCGAACGCGGGATCACGCCCTGCATCCCGCCAAAGGCCAACCGCAAATTCCAGATCGACTACGACAGCACGGCTCCACAGGCAACGCGGTCCCTCAGCTCTTCAACCTCATTCCTCTTCATGTTCTCTCCCGGGCCGCCTCTTCAGCGGCCGGCCTTCCTGTGCAGGTTACTTTTCCCGCGCATTGCGGGGCCATCCCCAGCCGCCGCGAAAAGCGAAGGTGGCAAGGGCGCGGCGAGCTAGCCGCGGCGCAGCTTCCCTTGCCACCGCCCGCTCGCAAGCGGCACGTAGATAGTCCGACGAAACGCTCATGTCGTGAGTATTGAACACGTGGTGGTGGCGACCGCGCGACCATCGAGCCGCTTGGTAGGCAGGGCGCCATATTTGCATCGACCGGTACATTGTTACCGCGATCATCGAAGTGCTAAGAAAGCGAAGCAGCTGCTTCGGCAGCCGCCGAAAAACTCCCGCTTTGACCTCGCATAGGAACATCCGCATCTGATCCCCCGCGAGGGCGTCTAACATGCTGGCAAGAACCGGTACCTTGTCCATCAAGGTCGCTCTTCCGCCCAGACCAGCAAAAGGCCAGCAATCGGCATTCGGACCAAGTGCATCGCCAGTTCGCGCGTCGACGCCGGCTGTGAAGAATCGTCTTCAAGAACATACCCTTGATAGGACGCGCCGGTTTTTCGCGGTGCGGAGGAGCGAGAGACAATGGGTCGCGACGAATTCCCTAATGCTGACTGGGCGCCGCATCAGGATGAGGGGTTCATTGAACTGATTGGCCCATTTTGGGAGAAGATGACGGAGACAGGACCCGTCCTGGCCTTTCGAGCCGAGCAGAAACATAAAAACCGCCGCGGCGTGGTCCAAGGCGGCGTTCTCATGGCTTATGCTGACAGGGCGCTCGGCATGCACGCGCGCCACGCGACCGGCGGCCAGGCGCAGGCCACGGCGCAACTCGATGTCCATTTCGTCAGTTCGGTTCAGATCGGCGAAGTCGTCATGCTCGAACCACAACTGATCCGCCGGACCCGGAGCATCATGTTCCTGCGCGGCACTTTGCTGGTCGATGGCAGGATCGTCGCCATGGCCAGCGGTGTCTGGAAACTGCTGCGGTCGCCAGCCGCACTGGACGACGTCGCCGGCACGGCGAGCCTTTGACCTAGACTGCGGCCGCGAGCAGACGCTTGGCGCGATCAAGCACCGGTTTATCCACGAGTCTGCCATCGACAACGACGGCCCCCTGAGTGCTGGCGGCCGCCAGGACGCGGCGCGCCCAATCGAGTTCGTTCTCGCTCGGGGAGAAGCCGTCATTCACCGCGGCGACCTGGCTAGGATGGATACAGAGTTTGCCACCGAAACCTAGCCGTCGCGCTGTTGCGACATCCTCGGCCAGGATGACGGCGTCCTTGACCTGGAGAGTCACGCCCTCGATCGGCGCGGGCAGGCCTGCGGCGGCGCTCGCAATCACCAGTTCCATCCGGACGCCGTTGAGCTCGTCGCCCATCGAGCCGATTCCCGTCTCCGCGCAGAAATCAACCGAACCGAAGGCGATCCGGCTGATGCCTCGCGCTCGCGCGATGTCGAGGCGATCGACATATCCCGCAGCCGTCTCGACAAGCGCGATCAGGCGTTGGCCACGTCGAAGCCGCGCGGCGATGGCCTCGATTGTGGCCTTCTTCTCGGCCTTCGGCAGCATGATCGCAGCCACCCGCGGTGACGAGACAGCCAGCGCCAGGTCGTCGCTGCTCCAGCTCGTATCGGTGCCGTTGATGCGAATGGCGATCTCAGCCGATCCGGCCTGCGAGAGCCAGTTCGCGATATGATCGCGGGCGCCGTCCTTGGCCGCGGGAAGGACGGCATCCTCTAGGTCGATCACGACCCGATCGGCCCCGACGGCCAAAGCCTTGCCGAAGCGCTCCGGACGATCACCGGGGACGAAGAGGAGACTGCGTTCATTGACCATCGCTACGCCTTGTGCCGCTGGGAGCTGTTCATCGCGGTCACGCCGCAGGCGCCCGCAACGGCGCCCAGACCGGCACGCCTGGGGTCGGCACCCGGGCGGCGCCAGAATCGATCGCGGCGCGGCATTCGCCATCGCTGAAACCCAGCGAGCTCAGAATGGCCGCAGTATGCTCGCCCAGCAGCGGCGGCGGCAGGTCGGTGGCGCTCTCGCCATCCGTCTGGAACGGCAGGTCAGGCAGATCGAAGGTGAAGTCCTGGAAGTCGAGCTGGGCGAGCTTGTTGCCATGGCGCGCCTGGGGCGTATTGAGGACGCGGTCCATCGCGAGGACTTCCGTGAAGCCGAAACGGGCCGCAGTGAGGCGCACCGAGATATCCGCATAGGTCCAGCGCTCGACCAGACCGCACATCAGCGCCTCGACGCGCTCGCGCGCCTTCTTGCGCTGGCGCAGGGTCGCCAGGGCGGGATCGACAGGCTCGCCCATTGCGGCCCAGAAGTCATTCCAGTGCCGATCGGTCAACATTACCAGATAGATCCAGCGATCGTCGCTGGTCCGGTAGGCGCCGTAGCCGGGCATGCTGAACTCCCCCGAGGGTTCCGGGTCCGGACGGCCGGTCAGGTACATCTTCAACTGGATGCCGGCGAAGTCGCGCGCCGCGACATGCAGGCCCGCCTCATAGAGACCCACCTCGATCTTCTTGTGCTTGGGACCAGTCTCGGGGTCGAGGAGCGCGCCGAGAATGCCGATCACCGCGTAGCAGCCGGCAAACTGGTCGTGATAGGAGGGGCCGAGCCGGGTCGGGCGGCCATCGATCCGGTGCTCGTGCATCACGCCCGTCGCAGCTTCGGCGATGGGGTTGGACGCCAGGTCGTCGGCTTGCGGACCGTCGTTATAGCCCCGGATGTGGCAGAACACGATCGAGGGGTTGAGTTTCGCGCAATCCTCATAGGTGATGCCGAGACGCCGGGCCGAACCGGGCGCGAGATTATGAAGGATGATGTCGACCTTCGGCACGAGCCTGCGGAACACCTCCTGCCCGTGCTCCGAGGCCAGGTCGAGGCAAAGGCTGCGCTTGCCCCGGCTATAGGCGATATAGGTGCCGCTCGGGCCGCCACGGACGAGGCTGCGGGTCGGGTCGCCGATGGGCGGCTCCAGCTTGATCACCTCGGCGCCGAGCTGCGCGAGGATATGAGCCGCAAACGGAGCCGCCAGCATCGAGCCGATCTCGAGGACGGTCTTTCCGGCGAGGATGGAGCGGTTCATGCGACATTCCCTGAGAAGGGGCTGATAAATTGATGGGAAGGGCGGAAAGTGGCGTGGACTCAGTCGAACACCGCGTTCGCCTGCATGGCCTGGCCGCCGGCCGCGTCGCGTATCCAGAGCGCCAGCTCGTTGTCCTGCCCGCCGGTCCTGGCCTCGACGTGAAAGGTGCCGTCGACGAAGACCGGGGCCAGGCCGCGGAAGCTGAAATGCCGCATGCGCGCGGCCGGCCGCGACGAGCGTGCGAGGTCCTGCAGGAAGGTCGCGAGCAGCGGTCCGTGCACGACGAGATCGCGATAGCCCTCCTCGTCGCGGGCGTAGTTGCGATCGTAGTGGATGCGGTGGCCGTTGCAGGTCAGCGCCGAGTATCGAAACAGCAGCACCGGGTCGGGGACGACGTCGAAGCCCCAGCTCGCGGTCGTCGGCGCCGGCTCGGGAACGGGCGTCGGGGCGCCGGGCTGCGAGGCCTCGCGATAGACGATGTCCTGTTCCTCGACGATGCAGCTCTCGGAACCGAAGCCGATCGTGTGGCGCACGGTTACGAAGACGAGGTTGCCACGGCGGCCCGACTTGCTCTCGATCCGCACGATCTCGCTGATTTTCGTCGCCTCGCATCCGAGCGGCAGCGGCGCCAGATAATCGATCCGTCCGCCGGCCCACATGCGGCGTGGCAGCGGCACAGACGGCAGAAAGCCGCCGCGATTGGGATGCCCGTCGGCGCCGACCTCGGCGCGAGGCACGAAGCTGTTGAAGAAGATCCAGTGCCAGCCGGACGGCAACGAGGCCGTCCTGGTGGGATTGGGATGGCCTAGCGTCGCCGCCAGGTCGTGCACGCGCTGGGGAGCGATCACATCCGTCTGCGTTTGGCGATTGCCGACCCAACTTGACCAGTCGGGCTCCGCGGTGGCGGTGGAAGAGGCGCTGTGCATGGCGATGGGCCCGTTTCAGTAGATGATCTGTGCGTCGGCCAGGCGCTGGCGCTCCACCGAGCCGATGCCGAGCAGCTCGCCGAAGACGTATTCCTCGTCTTCTCCGAGGCGCGGCGTGCCGCGGGAGATGCCGACATCGGAGGTTTCGGAGAAGCGGATCGGCACGCCGATCGCCGCGCGCTTGCGGCCATCCGGCTCGGAGACGTCGATGATAGCCTTGCGCGCCCGCAGATGCGGGTCGGCTGCGATGTCCTGCGTCGTCCACGAGACATGGGCGGGGATGCCCTGGCTCTGCAGCAATCCTGCGGCTTCGTCGGCGTCCTGCCGGACGGTCCAGCCCGCGACCAGTTCCTCGACCAGCGCGCAGTGCGCTTGCCGGTAAGAAGCTGCCGCGAAGCTCCGATCGACGGATCGGCCCGCCTGCTCTATCAACGCAGCAAGTGCAAGCCATTGCCTGTCGTCGCCGATCGCGATGGTCAGCCAACGATCGGGATCGCGCGTCTTAAAAACGCCGTGAGGCGACATGCGCATGTCACTGTTCCCCATTCGGCGTGGCGTCGCGCCGGACGCGGCTTCCAGCAGGGCCTCTCCCATTGCAGCGGACGCGACTTCGCGGGCGGCGACATCGACATAGGTGCCCTCGCCGGTTCGCCTGCGCTGCAGCAGCGCGGCGACCGTCGCCATCGCAGCGTTAAGGCCAACGGAATGGTCCATCACATGCCGCATCTCGACCGGCGGTCCGTCGGCATACCCGGTGAGATAGCCAAGCCCGCCCCAGGCGCCGAAGAGGGGCGCGTAGCCCGCGAAATGCGAATCCGGCCCCGATTGGCCCGACGATGAAACGGAGACCATGACGATGTCCGGCTTGACCTTCCGAAGGTCCTGGTAGGACAGACCGAGCCGCTTCATCACGCCGGGCCGGAAGCTTTCGGCGGCGACATCGGACGCCCCGACCAGGCGCTTGGCCAGGGCGACGCCCTCGGGTTGCTTGAGGTTGATGCGGATCGACAGCTTGTTCGACGCGACCTGGTCGAAACTCGCCGGGCCGTTGCGGCCATAGACCGGATGCGGCTTGCGGAAGATGTCGGGGCGCAGCGCGCTCTCGATCTTGATGCATTCGGCGCCGAGCTGCGACAGCATATGCGTGCAGAACGGGCCCGCCGCATGAACGGTGAAGTCCGCGATGCGGATGCCGGCGAGCGGTTTCATCGTGCGGCCCTCGCCCATGGGATGGCGTCCTGCGAGGGCAGGCCAGCGGCATCGCCCAGCGTCGGCGGCCCTCCGAACAGTCGAAGCGGAGCGCCGCCAAAATGAAATGGCGACACGAGCATCGGAGTTGGGCCGGCTCCATCGATCTCGACGCTCTGGAACAGCCCGCGAGCGCGCTCATGCGGGTCGTTCAGCACATCGGCGGGCGTGTTGTAGCGCGCCATCGGTACGCCGAGCGCCTGCGCCCGTCCGACAAGTTCGGCGACCTCGTAGCCGCGCGCCCAGGCCCGGATATGGGCGTTGAGCTCGGTGCCGCGACGGCTGCGCTCCAGCGGATCGTCCAGGGTTCCATCGGTGGCCCAGGCTGGCCTGTCCATCAGCTCAACCATGGCCCGCCACTGGCGTTCTTCCAGCGTCAGCACTTCGACGAAGCCGTCACGGCATTCCAGCACGCCGCCATATTTGAAGGATCGCTCGGCGCGATGCTCTACCGAGCCGTCGCCGAGCCGCTGGATCGCAAAGCAGCCGACGGCCAGGGCGGCATCCTGCACGGAAACGTCCACCGCCTGCCCCTTGCCGATCCACAGGGCCGAGAGAGCGCCGAGCGCGGCAGCGACGCCGGCCTGCATGGCGGCGAAATGGCCGTAGATCTTCAGCGGCGGGCGATCCGGGAACAGCTCGATCGACAACCCGTTCGGAAGCAGGAAGCCCTCTCCGGCCGCATGGATCGCATTGATTTCCTCGGCCCGCCAATCGGCCTTGGGGCCATATGCGCCGAAGGGCAGGACGGAAAGATTGATCAGCCCAGGAAACCGTTTCGCCAGCGTCTCGCTGTCGAGAGCCTGCGCCCAGGCCTCCGAGACCGGCGTGTCATGCACGAGGATGTGCGCATCCTGGAGCAGTTCATCGGGAACTGCGCCTAGTCCTGCTTCAGCCTCGAAAATGAAGCTGTGCTTGCCTGCCGCCAAGTAAGCGAAGAGAGCGCTGGTCCCTTGGGTGCCAGGCAGGAACGGAGGCTCCGCGCGCAGGCGATGCCCCCCGGCAGGTTCGAGCAGCGTCACCTCCGCGCCCAGAACCGCCAGCATCCGTCCGCAATACGCGGCCGCAACGCCCTGGGAGAGCTCGACCACGCGAATTCCCGCGAGTGGCTTCTGGCTGACGTTCATGGGCACGGGCGACGCCTTCTTAACGAACGACCGGAAGATCGAGATCGAGCCCGGATCCGTCGAAGGCGACGCGGATGTTCACGTCGCGCGCCGGAAGGATCACGGTCGCAAGGCCGGGCGTCGTGAGTTCGCCGCGCTGGTTCTCGCCCCAGATCTCCAGATCGACGAGGGCGTGCCCGTCCTTGATGTATTTCCGTGCGACCTTGCCCTTGCACCAGGTCGAATCGCCCATGGTGTTGAAGCGGCGCATTTCGGTGCGAACGCGCTTGAGGATGCCGGCGTCGCCCATCCAATTGGTCACGAGGCTGCACATCCACGACGAGCGCTGCGGGCCGTAATCATAGGTGCCGGGAACGCCGACCTCCTTCGCGACGGACTCGCGATGATGTCCGATCCCGGTGTACTCGATGCCGCCGCCTGCTTCCGGGTTGCGGAAGAAATGGCCTGGATGCTTCATCGCCGCCTTGAAGACGACGCCATGGGTATGGCCGCGTCCGCAGCCGACGAGGAAGCCCATGGTGTCCATCAGCGAGAGCGGACCGCGCACGATGGGGGGCAGCAACTCGCCCTCGACGACATCCTCCCAATAGCGGACATTGCTGCCGCGGATGTTCTTTTCCTCGTCCATGATCGCCTGGTCGAGCTGCTGGAACTCCTCGGGCGTGTATTCGTAGGTGACGATGTCCTTGTACTTGCCGGCGTCGCGCGACGCCTTGCGCTCGTGACGCGTGCAGGTTCCCAAAGCACGAGCGATCAGCTCGCCATGCTGGTTGCTGTAGGATGCCTCGACATATTGCAGCACCAGCCGGCCGGAGAACTTGCTCTCCTTTTCCTCGACGCCGACGACGCGCTCGATCGCGTTGATCCGGTCGCCCGGCCGGATGTGGCGGAAGAGCTCCCAGTCATTGCCGGCATAGAAGCCGTGGACGCCGGGCAGGCCCCAGCGCGTGCGGCCGACCCAGCCGAACGCCATCGGGAACATCGGATGGCCGAGCTGCGTGCCGTAGCGGCTGTTGCTGCCATAGTCGGCCTCGCGGAAGATCGGATTGAGATCGCCGATGCCGTTGCAGAAATTGCGCAGCGTGTCGGCCGTCGCGTCCTGCAGATAGGGCCCTTCCGGGCGTAGCTGCAGCCCGATCATCTTGCGCGCTTCAGCGACCGACGCGTCGGTGATCATGCCCTCGGCCGGAGCATCTCCGACGCTTGCGTTCGGCTTCAAGGCTTCAACGGCGCTCATGGCATATTCCTTTTTGAATTGGCCGGCCTGAGAGGCCGCTTTGCATCCGGTGTTGAGGATGGCGCCCGGCACCCGTCGGCCGACGCATCGCAAACTCTAAGAATGCACAATGCATTTATATTTGCAGGCGTCAATGGGCGGCCGCAGGATCCAGCGCCGCGCCGCACGATGACCGTCGTGCTAATCCAGCCGGACGACCCGGCCGGCCAGCGCCGGCGAGGCCGCCGGATAAAGCTCCATCACCCTGGGATCGTGACTGGCGACGACATGGGCGTCTGAATCGGCCAGTTCGCGAATGCGATCATGCGCCGTCACCATCTCCGCGAGGCTGTAGGCCACGGCGAAAGGCACGCCCCGCTCGAACTCCTCGTAGTAGTGCAGGGCATCGGAGGCGAGGACGATCCAGCCGCGCCTTGTCCAAACCCGGACAATTTCCTGGCCGGCGCAATGCCCGCCGACCAGATGCACTGAAAGCCCTGGAGCGATCTCCTTGTCAGAGCCGTGCAGGACGAGGCGGTCGCGGTGCAGAAGCTCTATGAAGCGACCAATTTCATCGGTTTCATAGGCTCTTCGGCACCACGACTTCTGCATGAACGGACTGACGACATAGTCCATCTCGACCTTCTGGAGCTCCAGTACTGCCGCCGGGAACGCGTCGATATTGCCGATGTGGTCATAGTGCAGATGGGTGATGACGAGCCGGGTTTGCGCAGCCGGATCGACGCCCAGTTCACGAAGGCTTTTGATAGGGCAATGCAGGAATTCATGGCCGTACTTCTCGGCCTTGGCCTGCGCCATACCGGTGTCGATCACGAATGTCCCCGCCGGCCCGATGGCAACCCAGCTATAGAAATCCAGCGTCAACGGATCGTCCGGGCGCGCCTCGAGAATGAAGTTCTGCCCGCGCCGGCGCTTGCTGTTGGTGGCGTAGCGGATGGCGTAGAGCTCGAAGGGCGCCGGCTCGGCGGTGTCATGCATGGCATAGCCTCTTGAATATAAATGCATCAGGCACAATGCGTTTGATGTCATGCGAAATCGGAGGCGCCATTCTCCCCGGCTATTCCACCGGCTGGGCCGGGCCGAGATAGCTGTTGATCGCATCCTGCCGCGCGGCCAGGCTGCGCAGCTCGCTCGCCGCCTGTCGGTTCATGATCTTGCCGCCGCGCATGAAATAGACCTCCTCGGCGAGCTGCACGCTCATCCTGAAGTTCTGCTCGACCAGCACCACCGAAAGCTCGGTCTGACTGCGCACGACCTCCAGCCGCTCAAACACCCGCTTCACCAGCAGGGGGGCGAGGCCGAGCGACGGCTCGTCCAGCAGCAGGAGACGCGGACCCGCCATCAGCGCGCGGCCGATCGCGAGCATCTGCTGTTCGCCGCCGCTGAGCATCCAGGCAGGGCCGTCGACGCGGTTGGCGATCTCGGGAAACAGCTCGAGCACCATCGCCTGGCGTCGCGCGCAGGTAGCCGCATCAACATGATAGCCACCGAGCGTGAGATTCTCGCCGACGCTGAGCGGCGCCACGATCTGCCGGCCCTCGGGCACGTAGACAATGCCGCGCCTGACCCGCTGCTGGGTGTTGAGGTGGCCGATCTCCTCGCCGTCGAATTTCACCGAGCCCTGTGCGGGCACGAGCCCTGCGATCGCTTTCAGTGTCGTCGACTTGCCTGCGCCATTGGCCCCTAGCAAAGCCGCGACGGCGCCGGTGCGCACGCCGAGCGCGACGTCGCTGACCGCGACATAGCGGCCATAGCGCGCCGTGAGGCCGGCGACATCGAGCAGGTCACTCATCGTCGGCTCCGAGATAGATGCGGGCGACCTCGGGATCGCGCTGGATCTCGTCGGGCGTGCCGTGAGCAATCAACTGCCCGAAGTTGAGCACATAGATCCGGTCGCAGATCGCCATGATCAGATCCATGTCGTGCTCGACGACGACCATCACGAGGTTCGGCGTCATCAATTGCCGCAGCGCGCGGGTCAGTTCCCGCGTCTCGGCCGCATTGAGGCCGGCAGCCGGCTCGTCCAGCAGCAGGATGCGCGGCGAGCCGACGATCGCCCGGGCGATCTCGACCAGCCGGAGCACACCCGGCGATAACTGGGCCGGAAGCAGGTCAGCCGCGTCGGCGATGCCGAGGCGCCGCAGCGCCTCAGTGGCGGCATGGTGCGCCTCGCCCTCCTCTCTTCGGGCGGAGGGCAGGCCGAGCAGCGCCCCGGCCCAGCCGCTGCGGCCGCGTCGTGCCAGGCCGAACATCACGTTCTCGATCGCGGTGAGGTCAGGGCAAAGGGCGACATGCTGGAAGCTTCGCGCCATACCGTGATGGGCCCGCTCAGTCGTCCGCAAGGCGCGGAGATCTACGTCGCCGTACTGGATGCTGCCCGTCTGGGGGCGATAGAGTCCGGCGAGGCAGTTGAAGAAGCTGGTCTTTCCGGCGCCGTTGGGGCCGATCAGGCCCGTCACCTGGCCTGCTTCGAAGACCGCCTCAAGCCCCTTGAGGACCGAGACGCCGCCGAAGCTGAGGGAGAGATCGCGCGCTTCCAGTCGCGCCGCCGCCTGCGGGTTCATGACGCGCGCCCCATGGCCACACGCCAGCGCGGCAGATAGTGGCCGGCGAGGATGAAACCGAGCAGCGCGAGGCCGTAGAAGATCGGAATCCAGTTTCCTGAGCCGGCAAGCAATTGCGGTACGAGCGTAATGAAGGCGCCGCCAATGAGGGCCCTTGGGAGGCTGAGTCCATAGACGCTCACCACGGAGCCGACGAGCATAAAGATCGAAGACCAGAGCGTGAAGCTGTTTGGCGAGACCGTCGAGCTCGTGAACGCCAGCGCCGCGCCCGACGCCGCGGCGAGGCCGCCGCTGATGCCCATCACCACCAGCCGCGCCCAGTCGCGCCGCGTGCCGAAGGCCTCGGCGGCGGCGGGGTGCGAACGCGCCGTCAGGAGCGACAGGCCCTGACGCGAATTACGCAACCTCGCGACCAGGGCCGTGGCGACCACCAGAACGGCCAGCGCGAAATAGTACTGTTGGAGCGGCTTCGGCGCGCCCGGGAGCAGGTTCGCGGAGACGTAAAGGCCCTCGAAGCCCCCGGTCCACGGGCCGGCCTGCAGGATCAGCTCCGGCAGGGCCAATGCCAGCGCCATCGTCGTGACCGCCAGATAGATTCCCGAAAGCCGCCGCGACGGATAGGCAAATGCGATCCCCAGCAACACGCCACAGGCGATGGCGGGCAAGAGGCTGATCAGCGCGGAGATTCCGTACCACCGGTCCGCGATCGCGACGACGTAAGCGCCGGCGGCGACGAAGAAGCTGTGCCCGATCGAAACCTCGCCGCCATAACGCACCAGGACGGTCACCGCGAGCACGCCGAGCGCGTTCGCGAAGCAGACGCCGAGGCTGTACAGCCAGAACCCCTGGAGACCGAGCGGCAGCGCGACGAGCACGATGGCGAGCGCGGCGGTCGCAAGCGCGGGCCAGGCGCGCGCGACGTCGATGCCGCTGCGCGGCGCGCGCTGGGCGGTGGCAGGGAGGGCTTCGTCAGACACGGGAGCCGATCGCCTTTTCGAGAAGTCCGTTGGGGAACAGGTTCAGCGTCAGCAGGATCAGGCCGAGTAGGAAGGTGTTGCTGAACTCGGGCGAGACGTAGAACGTGAAGAGATTAACCAGAACGCCGACCAGGATGCCCCCCAGCACGGTGCCGGGCAGGCTGCTGAAGCCTCCGACCACAGCGGCGGCGAAGGCCTGCAGCATGAAGGACGAAACGGTCGTCGAGCTCAGGAACGTCGTCGGGACGATCAGGAGAGCGGCAGTGACCCCGAGCGCGGCCGAGACCATCCAGGCGAAGAGATGGACCGAGCGCAGGTTCAGACCGCAGATCTGTGCGGCGAAGGGATTGGCCGAGACAGCCCGAAAGGCGATGCCGAGCCGCGTGCGGTCTATGATCAGGAACAGCCCGGCGACGATGACGAGCGTCGCGGCGATGATCGTCACATCATAGGCCGTGATGCGCTGGCCCAGCACGACCATGTGCCAGCGCGGAATCGGCAGGTCGAGATTGACGATGTCAGCCCCGAAGACGAGCTGGATCAGGCCTTGCGCGATCAGCCCGACTCCCAGCGTCGCGATCGTGCTGGTGAGGTCCGATTCGAACACCAGCGGCGCGATCAGCGCATAGGTCAGCGCCGCGAAGGTGATGATGACGACGAGCGCGAGCAGGACGGCCGATCCCCAGGACAGGCTGAGCAGCGAGCCGGTCGAAAAGCCATAGACCAGGAAGGCTGCGAGGCCTGCCACGTTGCCGTGCGAAAAATTGACCACGCGCGAGCATTTGAAGATCATCACGAGGCCCAGCGCGCCGAGCGCGTAGAGGCAGCCCGCGACGAGCCCGGCCCAGGCGAGCGACGTCAGATCCCCGAGCATGGCGGAAAGCCCGCCCATCACATCATACCCACGGCGGCATCGGCGGGCGCAGCAGGAAAGGCTCTGCCGGCTTCGATCAGTTCGATCACCGCTGGGAAGTAGCGGCCGCTGCCGCCGCCGGCGGCCGAGGCGGCATAGTAGCGCCGGGTCAATTCGGCGAGGCGTGCGTCGACACCGGCCTCGCGCGCCAGTTCCAGCATGTAGCCGATGTCCTTGAGCACATATTCGGGCGGGAAGGCCTTGTCGGGGAAACTCCGCGGCAACATGGCGTTGCGGCCGTGATTGCGCAGCACGAAGCTGTCGCCCGAGCCTTTCGAGACCGCGTCCAGCATGACCTCGGGTGCGACCCCGGCCCGCTCGGCGACGACGATCATCTCGGCGAGCGCCACGACGTGCTCGAACACCAGCATGTTGTTCACGAGCTTGAGGACCTGCCCTGTCCCGACATCACCGCCATGGGTGATGTCGGTCGCGATATAATCGATCAGCGGTCGAACCTGCTCGAACAGCGCGTTGGGCGCACCGACCATGACGCTGAGCGCGCCCTTGCGGGCGGCCTCGCGCGTCCGGGCGACGGGAGCGTCGGCGAAGTCGATGCCGAAGCCAGCGAGCGCCTCGGCGATCTCGCGGGCCTCGGCGACGGCGGTCGTGCTGAGATCCACCACGATGGTGCCGCGTTTCGCATGGGCGGCGATACCGCCCTCACCGACGCAGACCTGCCGGACCTGCTTTCCGCCGGGCAGGGATAGGAAGATGATGTCGGCCTGGCCGGCAACGGCAGCGGTGGAAGCTGCCCATTCCGCCCTGGTTCCGGCCAGCGCCTCGTCGAAGCTCGCCTTGTGGATGTCGCTGGCGACGAGGCGGCCTGGATGCTTGGTCGCCATATTCCGACACATCGGACCGCCCATGACGCCGAGGCCGATGAAGCCAATGGTGGGATGCGCGCTCATCGTCATCAATCCATCAACATGCCGCCATTGACGTCGAGCACCGTCCCGGTGATCCAGTTCGACGCCGGCGAGGCCAGAAAGAGGATGGATTGGGCGATGTCCTCCGGCTGGCCGTATCGACCGAGCGGGACGCTGCCATGGGCGGACGGCGCTGCCCGTTGCGTCACTTTTGACCACATCGGCGTCTCGACGGGGCCGGGCGCGACGATGTTGGCGTAGACGCCCTTCGCGGCTCCGGCCTTCGCCACCCACTTCATCAACCCGTGCACGGCCGATTTCGCGGCGACATAGGACGGTCCGGAAGCGACGCCGCCGATCTTGGCCGCGACCGATCCGAGCGCGACCATCTTACCATAACCCTGCTCCGCCATGATCGGGAACAGCTTGCGCACGGGATTGACCACGCCGAACAGGTTGACGTCGAGGATCGAGCGCCACTCCTCATCCGTGGAGTCGCCGAGGGAGGCATGCGAGATCGTGCCGGCGCACAGGATCAGGATGTCGATGCGGCCATGCTCGGCGATGACAGCATCGATGACGGCGCCGGTATCGTCGGACGAGGTAACGTCGCAGCGCCGGAAATGCGCCCCGGCGGGCCACTCCCGGGCGCCATCGGCGAGATCGGTCGCGATCACCGTTGCCCCTGCCTCCGCCAGGGCCGTGACGGTGGCGCTGCCGATACCGCCTGCTGCGCCGGTCACGAGCGCGATCTGGCCATCGAGGCGCGCGGCCCCGCTCAAATGAGCATTCGACATAAATCTTGACTCCTGGGGCCGGCCCGTCCGGCCCATGCATCCTCGCCTGAAGGCGAGGTTATTCGGCCTTGGCGTCGAAGACGACGGCGGGATAGGGGCGAAAATCGCGCACGAGCTCGAAGCCGCCATTCTTGGCGCGGATGATCGCTTCCTGGCGCGTGCCGCGGTGGTCGCCGGGCTTGAAGCTGACCTTGCGAGAGCCGCCGACATCGGCATCAGTCAGCGTATCGAGCGCGGCGACGAGGTTCTCGCGCGTCAATGGCTTGCCGCCGTCGAGCAGCTTCTCGAAGCCCGCGGCGAACAGGGCCGCATTGCTCCAGCCGTTCAGACCGAACACGCCCACCGGGTCGTTCGGGTAATACTTCTTGATCGAGTCGCGATAGGCCTTGACCTGGGGCGTGTCGCCGGAGACCGGCAGCAGCCAGGATGAGAAGTACACGCCGTCCAGCAATTCGCCGGCGAGCTTCTGCGTTGAGGGGTCGGCGGTGAAGAACGGCGCGAACCAGGTCGCCTTCAACCCGTTGCGGTCAGCCGTCTTGAGGGCGGCAGCCAGATTGGCGTTCGAGCCGAAGAGGATGACGCCATCGACATTCGCATTGGCAAGCCGGCGGATATGCGGCGTGAAGTCTGTCGTCTTGACTTCGAACGGCACGGACTCGGCGATCTCGAGCTTCCTGTCGGCCATGAAGCGATCGAAGCCGCGCTTGGCCGACCGGCCGAGCTCGTCGTTCTCCCATAGCAGCGCCACGCGCTTCAGCTTGAGATCATTGATCGCGTATTCGGCGTTCGAGGCGGCCGACCAGCCATAGTCCGGCAGCAGCGGAAAGAGCATCTTTTCCGAGAAGAAGGCGCTTGCCCCGCCGATCGGGCCGATGACCGGCAGCCCGACTTCCTTTGCATAGGGAATGACCGCGACCGTCGTCGCCGTGCCAACCGGGGCGGCGAGCGCGAAGACTTTCGCTTCCTCGACCAGGCGCTTGGTCACCGCCACGCTGCGGGCGGGCTCGTAGCCATCGTCGAAGGTGACGTAATTCACCTTCCAGCCCTTGATGCCGCCATTCTCGTTGAGGTTGCGGAAGAACGATTCTGCGGCGCGTGTCAAGATTGCGTAGAACGGCACCGGGCCGGTCACCGGGGTGAAGGCCCCGACGGTGACGGTCTTTGTCGCCATGTCGATGCCAGGCGACACCTCCTGCGCAGCGCCTGGTCCGATCGAGGCGGCGAAGGCAAGCGCCGCGGAAGCGGCAAGCGTCTTGAGGTAGCTCATGTCATCCTCCCCTGATTATTGATTGTTGACGAGGAGGCTAGCGTAGTTCGCTTTAATGTACAATGCACAATGCATATGACGGCGATGCGTACGGCTCAGGCGCGGCGTGGCCATCCTTGGCCCTCGGGCAGAGAGTCGTTTCAGGAGAAACGCCGGGGAAAACCGGTTTTGCGTCGCCAGCCGGCTACGATGTCGCGCCTGCCGTCTCTTACGTCAAAGCGCGGCGCGCAACTCGGCCCAGCCGCTCTCGATGTGGCGACGCGTGGTCAGCGTCGCGCCCGTCACATCGCCTGCGATCATCTGGTTGAGGAGTTCTGCATGTTCCAGGGCGGCGCGCTCCGCGCGCCCGCCGATCCGGTTGATCAGGTCGAACGGATAGCGCGCCCAGAGGATCTGGACGAAATGCATGGTCTGCGGCATTTCGGCGATATCGTAGATTCGGCGATGGAAGCGGTAATTGATCGCGCGCGCGGCCGAACTGTCGCCGGCTTTCGCCGCCGCTTCGAATTCGGCGGCAAGGCTGCGCAGCTTGTCGATGTCCTCGGTCTGCAGCTTGTCGACGGCGCCGCGAACCAGTTGCGCTTCCAGCAAAACCCGCAGGTTCAGAATCTCGGACGATCCGGAAACATCGAAAGGGACGACGGTCGCCCCCTTGTATGAACCGCCGGTGATATAGCCCTCCGCTTCCAGCAGCTTGAGGGCCTCGCGCACCGGCGTAATGCTGGTCTTCAGCATCTCGGCGATTTCGAGCTGTTTCAGCCTGGCGCCGCGAGGGAACTGGCCGGACAGAATGCCTTCCCTAAGGAAATCGGCGACCTGCTCTTCCTTGGTACGGTAATCCATCGGGTCCGGCCATGTGCAGCGCGCCCGAAGGCCGGTCGCGCGGAAATCTTGGGAAACGCATCGACTTTGCCCTTAATGGACAAGCGGTTGTCTGTCACGTTTCCTGCAATCGCGGCGAGAGATGTTCAAAACGCCAGGGCCTCGGAATCCGTGATGGCAGCGTAACGCTTCAAGCCGGCCAGCGCAAAATTGTGCTCGTCCTCGGTGGCACCGCAACAACAATCCTCGATCAGCGTGCAGGCATAGTCGCGATCATGGCCTTCGCGCACCGCAGCCTGGATCACGCCGTTTGTCGAAACCCCGCACAGGACCAGATGCTGGATCGCGTTGGCGCGCAGGATGGGTTCGAGATTAGTGCCGTAGAACGGGCTGACGCGGTGCTTGACGATGTCGAAATCGCCCGGCTGAGGTGCAAACTGGTCGTAGACCTCCGTGCCCCAGGTGCCGAGCTTGAAGAGCCCGAGTTCCTTCGCGCGCGAGAACACTGGCGAGCCCGGCGGGCATTCGCGGTAATCGGGCGAGAAACCGACCCGGACATAGCCGACCGGGACGCCGGCCGCCCGGGCCTTGGCAATCGCCTTGATGGTGCCGTGATACAGGCCCTTGGCATTGCCGCAGGCGACATAGGTCTTCGCGTTGGGGCCGTCGGGATGCACCAGGTCGTTGATCATGTCCATCACGAGAAGCATGCTGGTCATCGTCTGTCTCTTCCTGCGTCTGCGCCGCCTATTAGCGGCCCCAGGCTCACTTAAGGCCCTTTATCATCGATATGCATTGTGCATAATCGACACCGCGGTGCAACGGCGCTGCCCGACAGCCTTGGCTGCCGGACATCAGAAAATCAGACGCCGGCATCTTGGGAGGATGCGATGCTGAAACCGCTCGATCGGGCCGCCACGCAGGCGGCGGATTTCGAAGCCGCGCTCGGGAACGATGCGGCGCTGATGCGTCTCTATTACTGCGTCTGGTATGTCAGCTTCGGGCTTTTCGTGCTGTGGCTCGGCTACATCGTCTATCGCGGCGCGTAAATTCGGCCCAGCAGCCCGCGTTCATGGCCTCCCAAGAAGGGGCGCTCGCGCCGGCCGGGAAGCCGGCGCCATGCGGCGTCACTCGAGCGCGATGCCCAGCTTGCGGATTACAGGCTCCCACTTCTGGCCGTCGGCCTGGATGAACTCCTTGAACCCGCTCTTGGCATCGGCCTGGATGTCGGTCCCCTCGGCCGCGAAGCTCGCCCGCATGACCGGCGTCGTCATCGCCTGAACGGCAGCATCCCGCAGTTTTTCGACGGTCGCGGGCGGTGTGCCGGCCGGCGCGAACAGGCCGAGCCAGACCGCGAACTCCGAGCGCGGATAGCCCTTCTCGGCGACGGTGGGAACCTGCGGCAGGATCGCCGAACGCGCCGGCGAGGTGACGGCGAGAGCGACCAGTTCGCCCTTCTCGGCGAAGGGCGCGAACGTGCCGATGCTGCCGAAGATGACATCAAGGCGTCCGCCGAGGATGTCCGACGTCGTATCGGTGATCGCCTTGTAGGGCACGTGGACGAGGTCAATGCCCGCTTCGAGTTTCAGCAGTTCGGCAGAAAGATGTGAGGAGGAGCCGATGCCGCCTGAACCGTAAGTCAGCGGCCGCTTCTCGGCCGTGCGCTTCTTGGCCAACGCGACAAATTCGGCGATCGTTTTCACGTTCAGCGATTTCGAAACCAAGATGAGATTAGGAAACGACACGAGGTTCACAATGGGAGTGAAGTCCTTGTCCGGATCATATTTGAGGCTCTTATAGATGTATTTGTTCATCATGTGAGTCCCCTGCGTCCCGATGATCAGGGTGTGACCGTCTGCCGGGGCCTTCTGGGCACGGAGCGAGCCAACTACGCCGCCGGCGCCGACGGTGTTCTCGACTACGATGGAATTCTTGAACGACTTCCCCATGCCCTCGGCGAGCCTTCGGGCGAGAATATCGGAGGCTGCCCCCGCTGAGTAAGGCACAATGATCGTAATCGGCTTCACCGGATCGAACGTTTGACCAACACTTATGGAAGAGGCCAACGTAGACACAGCCAGTGCCACACCCGTCAGCGCGTCGCGAAAATGTAGTCGCATGGGAAACTCCATAAGGCATTTTGAGGAGCGCGAGATCGTTTAGGTTCACCTGTCACGGCCGATGGGAGCAGGTGATCAATCGCCGTCGAGCGCATGCAACGCGTGGAAAGGCTCGCATCGGCCGGGCCGAGCACGCGGGTCCGGTCACTTCGAATTACAGTATCGGGGCCCACGCTTGTCGCGCGGACGACGGCCTGCGAAAGAGGCGCTTTCCGCGCCCGGCGCGGTCCAGCTGCGATTGGCCATTTCTTCCCCAAACTTCGTTTTATCGCCGCGGGCGGTGGTTACCGACATCCATATTTCTAAGTGCCTGGTTATGTGGCGCCATATTGTGCATCATGCACAATATGGCTTGCCTGTCAAAATTGCGGGCCTTCACCTGCGCGGCCGCACATGTATCGCTTCAATCTCGCGCGAGCCAACCAATCCTAGCAACCAAATATGCATCATGCATTTCTATTCAGTGCGTTCGGACGCCCTGCCCCAAAGGGGATCAGCCGATCCAAATGGATTTTTTGCGCCGCCCGAGCCAGCACAAACGACGGCGCTTCATTGGATGGTCTTGTCACCGCCGTGCCACAAGGGCCTCAACAACCGCGCCGAGAGCTCACACCTGCCACTCCGAAAGCGCGGAGTGCATGATGCAGGGCTTTCGATCCCAGGAGGCTTGCAGCGGTTCGTCGCGATCTTCTCCGCCGTCCGTAACCTTCTCGTCCCGCCCCGCTCCCGTCGCTCCGCCCTGGCCATCCATCTGCATCGTCTCGACGCCATGTCGCACTGGAAAGCCATAGCCAGTGTTGCTGCCTGAGCCTGTCGCCGGGCCAAATGCGCCTCTTCGCGCCCGCCCGCGGTTAACGTGACAACGCCCGACGTACCTGTCTTTTACTCTGCTTAGATCAACGTTACGGGCTCTACCGCGATAGTAGTCGAGCTCTTGTCGTCTGTGGACGCAGGATAAGTGCTTTGGCGCTCACGAAGTGCGAACCCAACATCGATCTTTTTGTGAGGTGCAGCTTCGCCAGCGAGCCTCTGCAGCAGCACCTGTCCAGCCTGCCTGCCCATCTCAACCCGATCGACGCTCACGGTCGTCAGCGCAGGGTTGATCGACGTGGCGATTGGTAGATCGTCAAAGCCACAGATCGCAAGCCGATCCGGCATCGACACGCCGCGCCTTTGGCATTCGAAGATGGCACCGACAGCCATTACGTCGGTGGAACAGACAAGCAGGTCGATCGGCTTCGACAGACTTAAAGCACGACCGACAGCCTCGCCCCCACCCAGAAAGCTATTCTGGTAGCGGAAGACGAGGCCGTCCATGTCCAGACCAAGTTCGCGCGACGCAGCCAGATAGCCCTTGAGACGATCCGCCATGCGGTCGTTGGGATCGACGGCGTTGGTGACAATGGCCATACGTCGGTGCCCACGACTGTGAAGCAGATGCACCATCTGCCGTGCGCCTTCGTAGTTGTCGTAACCGACGACGGAATCAATCGGGTTATCGGTCAGGTTCGAACACTCAACCACCGGAAGACCGCTGGCCTCGATCAAGCGTCGCGTCTGCGGGGTATGCCAGGCTCCCGTGAGATAGAACGCGTCTGGCCGTCGCTCCAGAAAGTCGGTCACGATCTGCTCTTCGCGCTCGATCGAGTAGCCGCAGTGGCCGATCATCAGCTGGATGCCGTTCTCATGCAGCACGTCACTAAGACCCTGCATGACCTCGGCGTGCTGGGTGTAACCGATGGCTGGAATGATCGCGCTGATCATACCGGTCCTGTTTGCAGCCAACCCACGGGCGACGAGGTTGGGCATGTAGCCTAACTCGCGGATGCAGGCCTCGACCTTCTCGCGGGTCTCCGGCGAGACGTTCCTGGAGCCGTTGAGGACGCGCGAAACTGTGCCGGCACCAACATTCGCCAATCTTGCAACATCGGCGATCTTTACGCGCACGGAACTCTCCCACGGACATCTGCCGAAGCTGATTCCTATTTCAGCCGACGATCGCGGCCAAGCCCAAACTTTACGATTGACACCCTCATCTACCCGACATAACCAATATGGAAGCGCTTCCAATTTAAGAAGAGGCGCCTGAAGTTGAATGGAGGAACACGAAGCTGCGTTTGCTCGCAGCACAGTTTTCAGCCGAGTCGAATTTCGCGACCGCGAGCAGTGCGTTCGTGATCGATCAACTGTGTCTATGCTTAAAACCGGCAAAGCGAGAACGAAAGCGTATGTCCATCTCCGGCAATCTGACAGATCTCGCCGGCCAAACGGCCATCGTGACCGGCGGTGCGCGAGGCTTGGGTCTGGGCATCGCCCAGAGATTGGCCGTCGCCGGCTGCCGCGTGGCGCTGTGGGACGTCAATTTCAGCAGCTTCGATGAAGACAATGCCGGGTTTGCCCCTATCCTGAAGCAGAAGGTCGATGTTTCGGATGCTGCGGCTGTCGATGTCGCCTTTACCGAAGTCGTCGCCAAGGCTGGCCAGGTCGAGATTCTGGTGAACAACGCCGGAATCAACGGCCCTATCCACACGGTGTCGGACTACCCGATTGAAGCGTGGCAGAGGGTACTGGCGATTGATCTCAACGGCGTCTTTCATGGCTGCCGGAGCGCCGTCCCCCATATGCGTGAAAGGGGATATGGCCGGATCATCAATGTGGCATCGATCGCTGGCAAGGAAGGCAACCCCGGAGGCAGCGCTTACGCCGCAGCAAAGGGCGGCGTCATCGCGTTCAGCAAATCTCTCGCCAAGGAGCTCGCCACGTCGGGCGTCCTGGTGAACTGCATCGCGCCGACCATGGCCGAGACCGAGCTCCTCCAGGAGATGACGCCCGAATTCATCGCGACCATTCGCGCAAAGATCCCGATGGCCAGGTTCCTCCGGATCGAAGAGGTGGCCGAGATGGTCGCCTGGATCGCAAGCCCCGCCTGCAGCTTCACGACGGGCTTCACATTCGACCTGACGGGCGGCCGCGCGACGTATTGAGAGAGGCCAATCCCGACGCGGCGGCAGCCGTCTCGCGACAAAGCCAGAGCCCAACAAGGTCTCGGCAAAAAGCACGATGGGAGGTGTCATGTCGACTGAAACGATCGCTCAGATGGCGCCGCCCCGGGGAGGGATGCCGCCGTTTTTAAAGCATTCTCCGTCGCGGTCGCTCAGGCAGGCCGGTTGGCTGACGCTTGCGTGCATGGTCCTGGCTGTCTTCTCCCTGTTGCCCTTGATCGCTCTCGTTGTCCGCGGCTTCGTCGAGACCGAGGGCGGGCGTCTTGTCCTCACATTGAGCGCCGTCAAGACAGTCATGAGCCAGTCCGGCTATTGGTTCGCCGCTTGGAACACGGTCGTCGTCTCGATCGGATCCATGATCCTCGCCGCCGTCATCGGTGTCATCCTCGCCTGGTGCTTGGTGCGCACCAACGTGCCTTTCGCGCGGCTGCTGGAACAGCTCGCGACGATGCCGATCTTCATCCCGCCCTTCATCGGCGCCTTCGCATGGGTCTTGATCGGCGCCCCGCGGATCGGCTTGTTCAATCTGCCGACCAAGGGGCTTGGGCTGGGTGAACCGCTCGACATCTACACCTATACGGGCCTCATCTGGACGATTGGCATCTACATCGCGCCCTATGTGATGATGATCGTGGCTTCGGCGCTGCGCAACATGGATCCCAGCCTCGAGGAGGCGGCGCAAGTCGCCGGCCTCAGCCGTGTGCGGACCATGTTCCAAATCACACTTCCCGTCGTTGCGCCATCAATCCTGTCGGGCTCGGTGCTCGCCTTCGTGATCAGCATCGGCCTGTTCGGCACGCCCGTCCTCCTTGGGATGACGAAGGAAATCTACCTCATCACGGCGCGGATTTATCTCGAACTGCAACAGTTTCCGCCGAGCTTCGGTATCGTCGCCGTGCTCGCGATTTACCTGATGGTCCTTTCTGTCATCGCCAACCTCCTTCAGAGTTGGGCCTTGCGCGGGCGGTCCTTCGTCACGGTGACCGGCAAGGGCTTTCGGCCGCGCATCATCCAGCTGGCCGCAGGGCGCTATGTCGTAGCAGGCATCATCTGGCTCTACCTGCTGCTGACGGTGGTCGGACCGATCTTCATCATCATTGCGGCGTCCGTCTCGACCTACACCTGGTCGGGGAAGTTTACGTGGAACAACATCGCCTTCCTTTGGGAATCCCAGGATGTGCGCTCCACGCTCTGGAACAGCCTGTTCATTACGATTCTCGCAGCGAGCGCGACCACAGTTCTCGGCTTGATCGTGTCGTGGATCACGGCACGGACGCGCATGCGCGGCAGGCAGTTCCTCGAGCACGTCGTCCTTCTGCCGATGTCGGTGCCGAGCCTCGCCTTCGCGCTGGGGGTCAGCTTCTTTTGGCTATGGGTGCCGTGGAGCGTCTACGGCACGGTCTGGATCATCATCATCGGCTTAATCGGGCGCTACATCAGCTATTCCGTGCGGTCGATCACCAGCAGCCTGATCCAGATCCATCCCGAGCTTGAAGAGAGCGCCCGCATCTCGGGCTTCGGGTGGGGCAGCACGATGTGGCGCGTCACGCTGCCGCTCGTCCTGCCGGCGATCATCTCCAGCTGGGTGATGGTGTACTCGATCTTCATCTCCGAACTGTCGATGGTGCTCCCGCTCTACACGACGAGTTCGCGCACGCTGTCGATCCTGAGTTTCGACACCTGGGCGGTCGGGGAATTCTCCCTCGTCGCCTCGCTTTCGCTGCTGCAACTGCTGCTGGGCGTGGGCGTCATGTGGTTCGTCACGCACATCACCAAACAGCGGCAGATCGCGGCAACTTGAGCCGAGCGTGCAGCGCCAGGAGAAACTGACATGAGCGTTCGAGTTGAAGGACTGACCAAATCATTCGGGGCCCTGCGCGCGATCGACGATCTCAGCGTGACGTTTCAGTCCGGCAAGATTTCCGTGCTGCTGGGCGCCAGCGGCTGCGGCAAGACGACGACATTGCGCTGCATCGCTGGGCTGGAGACCCCCGACGGGGGCGAGATCCTGATCGAGAACGAGGTCGTCTACGCTTCGGCTCGCGGCGTGGACCAGCCGCCCGAGAAGCGTCGGCTGGGCATGGTCTTCCAATCCTACGCGATCTGGCCGCATTTGACCGTAGCGGGCAATGTGTCGATGCCGCTTCAGGCGCAGAAGGTGCCGAAGGATGAGATCGCCAGGCGCGTCAAGGAGACGCTCGCGATCGTCGGCCTCAGCGACCAGGCCGAGAAGAGTGCGATGAAACTGTCCGGCGGGCAGCAGCAGCGCGTCTCGATCGCGCGCTGTCTCGTCGGCAATCCCCGTCTTATCCTGATGGACGAGCCTCTCAGCAACCTCGACGCCAAGCTGCGTGTCGAGATGCGTCAGGAGATCCGGCATCTCCAGGAGCGGATTAGCGCCACGATCCTATTCGTGACCCACGACCAGGAAGAGGCGATGTCGTTGGGCGATGAGATCTTCCTCTTCGATAAGGGGCGCGTCGTTCAGCAGGGGCCTCCAGAGGATCTCTACTTCCGCCCCGTCGTTCGTTACGTGGCCGAGTTCCTCGGGAAGGCCAATCTCTTCAATGTTGCGATCCGGCCCGACAAGGGCGGCGCCAGCGTTGCAGCCTTGCCGTCCGGCGAGGTCATCACGCGAGGCAGCATCCAGGGCGGCGCCACGGAGCGAGAGGCGCTCTGCATGGTCCGTCCTGAATCGTGGAGGGTCTCTGGTGGAGGGGAAGCAGGCCTGCCGGCCCTCGTCCGAGAGGTGATGTTTGTCGGAGATCGACGGGAACTCCGCGTCGACACACCCATCGGGGCCCAGATCGTCGTGACCTATGGCTACCAGCGCTTCACCGTCGGCGACCGTCTGTCGCTGACCGTCGCGCCTGACTTGGCTCACCTCTTCGAAGGGCAGGCCTGAAGAACTCGGCGCTCCATGGAACCGCGGTGGAGCGTTCGGATGCAGGACGTGTGCGGTCTCACAACAGACTTCGTCAGAAGCGAAAATCGGAGGGAATACGATGACATTCACCAAAACCCGGCGCGGCGTGCTGCGCGGATTTGCCACCGCGAGCGCGCTTGCTCTGCTGGCCTTGCCCGTCACGCAATCGGTCAAGGCTGCCGATGCCGCCTTGATCGCTGCAGCCGAAAAGGAAGGACAGATCGTCGTTTATGGCGACCCCTTCACCGTCCCGCTGCTGCTGAAAGCATTCGGCGCCAAATATCCGAAGATCAAAGTCACGTCGGCGACTGGCGATGCGTGGCAGATCTATAACCGCTTCGTGGCCGAGAACGCGGCCAACCGTCCGCTGATGGACGTCATGTACCAGGCGGAAGACACCGTCATCACCGCCAAGACGTCCGGGTATCTCGCCACCTTCACCAGCAGCGAAGCGGGCAGTCTGACCAAGCTCGGCCTTCCTGCTGGCGGTGGCTACGTTCGCGGCAACGGCAACCTCATCATGTTCGCCTACAACCACGAGGCCATGGCCAAGAAGCCACTACCCAAGGACTGGACTGACTACATCACTCCGCCAGCGGAATGGGAAGGTCTGGGCGCGATGTCGAACCCCGGTTCCTCCTCAGCGACATTCGCCACGGTCGCTGCGCTCTACCAGACCTATGGGCCAGAAAAGGGTGGCGCGATCCTGAAAGGCTTCCGGAGCGCCAAGGGCGAACTGAATCCGTCGATGGGCGTGATGGCGACGAAGCTCCAGACGGGCGAACGGCCGCTCGACTTCTTCAACATCACCACAGCGGTCTCGGGCATCATCGCCAAGGGGGCGCCTGTCACGATGGCAATTCCGGCATCTGGCGGCGTCGCCCAGTTCAACGCCATCGGCATCAGCGCCAAAGCTCCCAACCCGAACGCGGCCCGTCTGCTGGCGGACTTCGCTCTGACGGCCGAGATGCAGGCGGTTTTCTCCGAGGCTGGCGTCTATCCGGTAAGGACCGGCGTCGCCTCGCCTAAGGGCTTGCCCGTCCTGACGGAGGTCAAGCTGATGGATTTGGATCTCGAAAAGGCTCTGAAGGACCGCGAGACCATCCTGAACTGGTGGGCGACCAGTACGGGCTTCAGCTACCGCTGAGCCCATCCGCTGGCAGGCGACGACGACCGGGACCCTAAACAGTGAAAGTCCGTGCGATGAGAAAAGCCATCGATCTGCGCCAAGTCTCGGTTGCCAACCTTACGATCGGGCGCATCAGCCCGGTCGAGTTCATCGAGAAGGCCGCTGCAGCCGGGTTCGGTGCGGTCGGCCTGCTGATGATGAGCGCGACGGCGCAACCGCTTCAGCACGAGGTGGTCGGCCACCCCGACATGATGAGGGCGGTGAAGGCGGCATTGGCCGCCCATGATATGCGCGTTTTCGACATCGAAGCCTTCATCCTGTCCCCGCAGACGGATTTCGAGCGGATGCGCCCGGCTCTCGCCGCCGGAGCAGAACTGGGCGCGACCCATATTTCGTCCATCGGCACCGAATTCATCGGCAACACCGTGTTTCTGGACCCCGCGCAGCGCATCGATCTGTTCGGCCGCCTCTGCGACGAGGCGGCGCAGTTTAACCTCCATGTCGGCGTCGAGTTCATGCTCTACCGCGACATCCGGACATATGACGAGGCCCTCTCTATGATCGAGGCGGCCGGTCGATCCAATGCCGGCCTCATCCTCGACCTGCTGCACATCCAGCGCGCGAGGACGGCGCCGGCCGATCTCGCCAAGATTCCGGCCCACCGCATGGCTTACGCCCAGTTGTGCGATGCCCCCGACCGCTCTCCCGCGCTCGAAGAGCTGGCTGTCGAGGCACGCACCTCACGGCTTCATTTGGGTGACGGGATTATACCGCTCGGCGAGATTCTTGAGCTCTTGCCTGACAGCACGCCGCTTGTGATCGAAACGCCCGTCGCGGCCGAGGCTGCCTGGTCGGTCGAGGCGCGGCTTATGGCTGCGGCCAAGAACGCCGAGACCTTCTTCCAGGAACAGCTGGCGCAGGCCTGATATTATGAACGTAGAAGAGTGCGATGTTCTGGTGATCGGCTCCGGTGCCGGCGGCCTGTCTGCCGCTGTCACAGCTGCCTGGCATGGTCTCAAGGTCATCGTGGCCGAGAAGGAGCCGGTCTTCGGAGGCACCACCGCGTGGTCGGGCGGGTGGATGTGGGCGCCGCTCAACCCGCTGGCCAAACGTGCCGGCATCGTCGAGGACATCGACGCACCAAGAACCTATCTTCGGAATGTCCTCGGCCATAAATTCGACGAGGCGCGCGTCGAGGCCTTCCTCACCGCCGGGCCGGAGATGGTGGCCTTCTTCGCGGAGAACACCGCTCTGCAATTCGAAGACGGCAACAGGATATGCGACACCTACGGCGCTGTTCCAGGCGCTGGGACGGGAGGGCGCTCGGTCATCGCCGCTCCGTATGACGCCCGTCGCCTGGGGGATCTTATCAAGCGGCTTCGCCATCCAATGCGGGAGACGACCTTCCTGGGCATGACCATCCAGGCCGGTTCGGACCTGGCCGCCTTCATGAACGTGACGCGATCGCCGAGAGCTCTGGTTCATGTCGCCCGGCGCTTCGGCCGGCACGCCATCGACCTCGCCGTCCACGGCAGGGGCATGCAGCTCCGCAACGGCCTGGCGCTCGTCGGCCGGCTGCTCCGGTCAGCCGCCGATCTCGGTGTGGATCTGCGTGAAGCGTCCCCCGCGACCAGGCTGTTGATCGACGGCGGTGTAGTTCGAGGCGCGATCTTGAACAGACGGGACGGCGAGCTTGAAGTCAGGGCGCGCCGTGGTGTCGTGCTCGCAGCCGGCGGGTTCCCGCACGATGCCGCGCGGCGCCGCGACACCTTTCCGGCCGATGGGCAGCATTGGACGCTTGCCGTTCCATCCGCGACGGGCGACGGTTTGCGGCTGGGCGAGTCGGCTGGCGGTACCGTCGACACCATGCTCGCTGCGCCCGGTGCCTGGTGCCCGGTCTCGCTCGTTCCCTTTCCCGATGGCACGACTGGTCGCTTTCCCCACATCATCGAGCGCGGCAAGCCGGGGATCATTGGGGTGCTCGGCAACGGCAGACGCTTCTGTAACGAGGGCGATGGCTACCACGATTATGTCGCCGCCATGCTCGCAGCCGTGCCGGATGGAGAGGAGGTCGCATCCTGGCTGGTCTGCACGCGCGCTTTCCAGCGCCGGTATGGGCTGGGCATCGCCCGACCGAGACCGCTGCCGGTCGAGCCCTACACCAGGTCCGGCTACATCAAGGTCGGTGCGACGATCGCCGAGCTCGCAAAGGCCTGTGGCATCGATCCCACGGGTCTCGAAAAAACCCTCGCAGAATTCAACAAACACGCGCGAGAAGGAGCTGACCCTGAGTTCGGCCGGGGCTCTACGCCCTACAACCGACTTCAGGGCGATGCCACCAACAAGCCGAACCCTTGCGTCGCTCCAATCGATCAAGGGCCGTTCTATGCGGTCAAGGTCCTGCCCGGCAGCTTCGGTACGTTCGCGGGGCTCGAGACAGATGGCAGCGCGCGGGTGCTCAGTGCATCCGATGCGCCAATCCAAGGCCTCTACGCGGCCGGTACCGACATGGCGAGTGTGATGGGCGGTCACTATCCGGCCGGCGGAATCAATCTCGGCCCCGCCATGACGTTCGGCTTCATCGCCGGACGGCATTTGGCCAGTCAACAAAATTAGCTTGAGGACTCAATCAGATCCACTTTGATACGACGGCCGCCAAGGCCAAGCCTGAGAGGGGTAGTTCTATGCGAGGCGATCAAATCGGGTTGCGATGCGTCGCCAGTTCTCGAACTCGCAGAACATCCGTTCGATGAGATTGCATCGGCGATTGGGCCTTTCGGTCGAGCGGATAAGGACGTTCTTCGCGCAGGGGTAGACGGGATGATGGCTCTGATCTTGGTGCGCTTCAGCCAGTTGCCCAGCCTGTCGGCATCATAGGCCTTGTCGGCCCCGCGCGACGTCCCAATTACTTGCGTGCGGCCCCCTTTTTAGCCTTGAGCCGAGCGATCCGTCTTCACGCAGGTGCTGTCGATGAAAGTTCCGTCGGCACGGGGGCCGACCGCCTCTGTCGTCTCAATGATGCGTTGCCAGATTCGGCGCTGCGGCCACCGATTGTAGCGACTGCGAACCGTGGTCGGCGGGCCATTGGCCGACGTGTCGGCCAATGATGCCTGCACCACGCTTGACATTTTAGTCAGGTTACCTTCCTTTTTTCGGAAAGGCCCTTGGGCCCGGCTTGCGGCTGATCGGCGAATGCGCGCTCCCGATCATTGCGACGGCTGGTCACCCGGGGTGTGAAAAAAATCAGAAGGGAGAGACTTTGATGGAAGCTGAGATTGCAATCCGCAAGCGCGAAATCGACGCCGGACCAGCGCGGACCTTCGATCGCCTAGACCCCCTGACCGGCGAGGTGGCGACGCGCGCCGTGGCGGCTACGGTGGCGGAGGCGATTGCCGCCGTCGAGGCCGCTCAGGCAGCCTTGGCCGGTTGGTCCAGCCTTGGGCCAAGCCAGCGGCGCATGCTTCTGCTAAAGGCGGCTGATCTCTTAGAGGCGCGGCAGGATGAATTCGTCCGGACCATGGTCGCGGAGATCGGCACCACCGCGATCTGGGCCAAGTTCAATGCCAAGCTCGCTGCCGGCATTCTTCGTGAGGCCGCTGCGATGACGACGCAGATAACCGGCGAAGTCATCCCGTCCGACGAAAAGGGCTGCCTGGCCCTGGCCGTCCGGCAACCGGCTGGCGTCTGCCTCGGTATTGCGCCTTGGAACGCGCCAATCATTCTCGGCGTTCGAGCTGTTGCGATGCCGCTCGCTTGCGGCAACACGGTCATTCTCAAGGCTTCCGAACTTTGCCCGGGCACGCATCGTCTGATCGGCGAGGTCCTCCGTGAGGCAGGCGTGCCTGAGGGCGCGATCACCGTGATCACAAACGCGCCGGCCGATGCTGCCGAGATCGTCGAGGCTTTGATCGCGCATCCTGCGGTCAGGCGGGTCAATTTCACAGGCTCGACGCGCGTCGGGAGGCTGATTGCCGAGACCGCCGGGCGGCATCTCAAGCCGGTCCTTCTTGAGCTCGGCGGCAAGGCGCCGCTGGTGGTGCTCGACGACGCAGACCTGGATGCCGCCGTGAACGCAACCGCATTCGGCGCTTTTATCAACCAGGGCCAAGTCTGCATGTCGACCGAGAAGGTGGTGGTCGATGCAAGTGTCGCCGACGAATTTGTGCGCAAGCTGGCAGCGAAAGCGCAGTCTCTTCCGCACGGCGACCCGAGAACTGGAAACGTTGTCATCGGCTCGATGATCGGGCTGGATGCCGCTCGCCGCGCCGAGGAGCTCGTCGACGATGCGATACGTCTGGGCGCTACGCGCGTCGCCGGCGGTCCCGTCGCTGGGACCATTATGCCCGCAACGGTTCTCGACAACGTAACGCCGGCAATGCGGATCTATGGTGAGGAGTCCTTCGGTCCCTCCGTCTCCGTCATTCGGGTCAATGGCGTAGAGGAGGCCATCAAGGTCGCTAACGACACCGAATACGGCCTCGCGGCATCCGTTTTCAGCCGCGATATCGCTCGTGCCTTGTCGGTCGCCAAGCGCATCGAAAGCGGCATCTGCCACATCAACGGCGCCACGGTCCATGACGAGGCACAGATGCCATTCGGCGGGACCAAGGGTAGCGGCTATGGGCGCTTCGGCGGCAAGGCAGGCGTGAACGAATTCACCGAGCTGCGCTGGATCACCATCGAGACCGCCCCGAAGCATTACCCGTTCTGAGGCGCGCCGCAGCGCACGGCCTCCGCCCCGGAACGCCACGCCCCGGAATGCCTATCTTCCCTTTGACCGGGGCCGGGCAAACGGACGCAACCCGAACATTCGACAGCTGTCGATCAGTGCCGGACATCACAGCATGAACAGCAGAAACTCAACCGCAAGCGTGCGTCTTTCCGTCAGAGAGGCAACGCTCGATCTGTTGCGCTCGCTGAAGATCGACCGGGTCTTCGGCAATCCGGGATCCACGGAACTCAACTTTTTGCGCGAATGGCCGGACGAACTTCCCTACGTCCTTGGCTTGCAGGAATCCTGCGTCGTCGGCATGGCCGATGGCTATGCTCAGGCCACCGGCAACGCAGCCTTCGTGAACCTCCACTCGGCAGCTGGTCTCGGACACGCGCTGGGCAACCTGTTCACCGCATTCCGCAACAAGACGCCGCTCGTCGTCACGGCAGGCCAGCAAGCCCGCAGCCTGCTGTCGCTGCAGCCCTATCTCTATGCCGAGCAAGCGGCTGAATTTCCGAAGCCCTACGTGAAATGGAGCGCCGAACCCGCACGGCCCGAGGATGTGCCAGCCGCAATAGCGCGCGCATACTATACGGCAATGCAGCATCCTCGCGGGCCGACTTTCGTATCGGTGCCCTCGGATGACTGGTCGCACGCCACTTCGCCATTTCCGGCGCGTTCCATCGCCTATGATTTCGGGCCGGACGCCGAAGCGACAGTCAGGCTCTCTGAAGCGATCAGCGCCAGCAGGCGACCCGCCTTCGTCGTCGGTCCTGCAGTCGATCGCGCTCGAGCCGTCGAGACGATGGTCGCGCTGGCCGAGCGCGCCAACGCCGCGGTTTGGGCAAGCCCGATGTCCAGCCGGGCAAGCTTCCCCGAGCGGCACAGGCTATTCTCAGGCTTTCTCCAGGCGGCGCCCGAGCCGCTGTCGGCGGCACTGGAACCCTACGACCTGATCGTCGTCTTCGGAGCGCCGGTCTTCACCTTCCATGTCGAGGGTCATTGCGCGGTGATCCACGACGGAACGACGATCTGGCAACTGACCGACGACCCGACCGAGGCGGCGGTCGCCTATGGAGCCCAAAGCATCATCGGCGCGCTGCGCCCCTCGCTGGCAGCGCTGCTGGAGCAGCTCGCACCGAGCAGCAGGGAACCGCCCCCGGCGCGCCTCGTGCCTCCGGCTCCCGCACCGGCAGATCCGATCCCCGGAGCCTTTGCGCTCGACCTGCTGTCGGGACTGCTCCCCGAAGACGCCATCGTCGTCGAAGAGGCACCATCGCACCGCCCTGCGATCCAACGCTATCTGCCGATGGCCGGCGCCGACAGCTTCTACACGATGGCGAGCGGAGGATTGGGCTACAGCCTGCCGGCCTCGATCGGAGTTGCACTGGCCCGGCCCGGGCGGCGGATTGTCTGTCTCGTCGGCGACGGCTCGGCCATGTATTCTATCCAGTCGCTCTGGACGGCAGCGCAGCACCGCCTCCCGATCACATTCCTGGTTCTGAACAATGCCGGCTACGGTGCCATGCGCGCCTTCAGCCGCAGCATGCAGATTTCCGCTCCCCCCGGCATCGACCTGCCCGGCATCGATTTCGTTGCCCTTGCGGGTTCTCTCGGCTGTCGCGCCGCTCGCGTCAGCGACGCCGCGAGCCTTCCCGGGCAACTGCGCGAAGCCCTCGCAGAAGAGGGCCCCTACCTTCTCGACATACCAGTCGATCGAGGCACCGTACAACTCTACGGCGCTGAGCATTAGGCCATCTGGCTCGCGACATCCTGCTGCGGCACGCCGCATTCACCGGGAACATGCTCATGGATGTGATTGGATCGACCAGCGCCGGCACTCTGGTCAAGTCGGGCACGGCTGCTTCGGATTTCGCTTCCGGCTTTCGCGTCTATCGGCCACCTACCGATGCGAGTGGCCCCTATATCATCGTGGAAGGACCTGATGAAGGTCTCTGGTTTTGCCAGAGTCAGGCTTCGGCCATTGGCCGCTTTGACCTGAGATCAGGCGAGATCGTCGAGTTTAAATTACCGAACCCGCGCGCGTTTCCTGTGGGCATCACCGTTGGCGGCGATGGCGCGCTATGGTTTGCGCAACAGGGGAGCGACGCGATCGGCCGCATCACCCTAGAGGGTGCAATCACGGAGTTTCCCCTCCCGGCTCATTCCGGGCCGACCGGCCTGATCCTTGGACCGGACGGCAATGTCTGGTTCTCGGAGGTGGAGGCCGGACGCATCTCTTACGTCACGCCGGACGGCGAGGTCGTACAGGCCGCACATCTCGAAACGACCAGCCGCCCGCTTTCGCTGGTGGTTCGCGACGGCGAGATCTGGTTCAGCGAGGTCGGCGCCGGCAAAATCGGCCGATTGAACCTCGACGGCACCTTGCGCGAATATCGGACGCCAAGTCTGAGCAGCGCGCCGCGCGCCCTCGCCTGCCATCCTGACGGCTCGATTTGGGCCGTGCTCACCGATGCGAATGCGCTGCTGCGCATCGGTTGCAACGGCGAAATGACGGAATATGCCGTGCCGAGCCCAGAGGCCTCGCTTCGCGGCATCGTCACGACGACAGCCGGCGACCTCTGGTTCACCGAGAATGCAACGAGCTGTATCGGTCGCGCATCGGCCGACGGCTCCACGATCACCGAATTCCCGCTGCCTACCGCGGGTGGCGGTGTGCGTTGCATCATGGCGACCTCCAGCAATCGCATCTTCTTCAGCGCCTTCGACGCCGGCGAGATCTGGGAAGCGCTTCCGACCCGGCTGAGGCAGGCGGAAGCCGCGCCGTCCGCTCTCCTCTGAAAGGCCCCGCGATGCATGTGAACGATTGTCCGTACGAGATCGACGGCCAGCCTTATCTCGGCAAGCTCGTATTCAACGCCTCATCCGCTGCTCACCGGCCGATCGTGGTGATGGCTCCGAACTGGATGGGAGTGTCCGAAGAGGCTGTTGAGCAAGCCAAGCTGATTGCAGGAGATCGCTACGCGATCTTCGTCGCGGATCTTTACGGCCGCGACCGTCGCCCGAAATCGGTGGCGGAGGCTGGCCCACTGGCCGAAGCGCTAAAGGACGATCCGAAAGAGCACCGCCGCCGCATGGCAGCAGCTCTCCGGGTCGCGACCGAGGAAGCCGCTTCGCTCGGTGTCGGCGACCCGAAACGGCGGGCTGCCATCGGGTTCTGCCTGGGCGGCAAAAGCGTGCTCGAACTTGCAAGAAGCGGTGCCGACATCACTGCGGTCGTCTCGATCCATGGCGACCTCACCTCATCCCTGCCGGCAAGCCGTGGCGACCTCGTCGCATCGATCCTGGCGTTGCACGGCTCGGAGGACCCCATCGCACCCAAAGCGCAGCGCGATGTATTTGAAGCCGAGATGCAGGACGCTGGCGCCCGATGGCAACTGATGGTCTTCGGCGGCGTGATCCATGCCTTCACCGATCCCGACGCCGATGTGCCCGGGATCGCCAAGTATGAAGCCGCGGCGACGCGCACGAGCTATCTGTTGACACACGCCTTTCTCGACGACGCGTTCGCAGGCGCATCAGCGTGACGTCTCAACCTCACCCGGATACCGCCGAACAGCCGCAAGCAATGGCACCGGAGCGCATTGCGGTCATCGGGGCAGGCGCACTCGGCAGCTTCGTCGGCGCGCGGCTGGCCCATGCCGGCTACGCCACGACGCTGATCGACAACGATCCAGCCCGGGTGAGCGCCATCAACGACGCGGGCCTGCGCCTAGAGAGCGACCAGGTGACGCTGGAAATTACCGTTCCCGCCAGTCTCGCAAGCGATCTGACGCAGCCTTTCGACTTGCTGATCATCCTGACGAAAGCCGCCCATACCGAACCGGCCATCGCAAGCTGCCGCCATCTGCTGGGCCCCGCCAGCCATCTTTTGACCTTTCAGAACGGCCTCGGCAATGCCGCGCTTCTCGCCCGATATGTCGATTCGGATCGGATCGTCGTCGGGATGACCAACTGGGCCGTGGATTCGGTCGGACCGGCGCATGTTCGCAGCGTCGGCCAGGGAGAGATCCGGATCTGGCACATGAGCGGCCGGGACGAGCCCGCAGTCCGCGCAATCGCAGACGTACTCAATCGTGCGACACTGCGCGGCACGGCCGACCCAAACGTGGAAGCCGCGATCTGGGAAAAGGTTGCCTTCAATGCCGCGATGAACTCGGTCGCAGCGATGACCGGGCTGACGGTCGGCGAGATCGGCGACGATGCAAACGGGCGTAGCCTCGCAGGCACCGTAGCAGATGAAGTCGTCGGGGTTGCCCGGGCGAAAGGGCTCGGAGCCGACCAACAGAAGGTGGCGACGATGCTGCAACACGCGTTCCAGTCACACCGCTCACATCGGCCCTCGATGCTGCAGGACATTCTCGCCGGCAGAAGAACCGAAATCGAGGCGATCAACGGTGCCGTCGTCGCGGAAGCGGTTCGGCTTGGCCGAAGCGTGCCGGTTACCGAGACACTGCTCAAACTGGTCCGCATGCGCGACCTGGTTGCCCTTAAAAATCCGAACCAACACGCGTAGGGAGAGCGCGCATGGAAGCGCACGAGCCGGCATTCCACCATTTCGACCCATTCGGGCGGCTGATCTTCAGAGTCTCGCAAGGCCTGGCCATCATCGGCGGCCTCGTGATGGTGACGGTCGTTTCCATGTCTCTGGCGTCGCTGATCGGCCGCAAACTCTGGGCCTCGCCGATCGTCGGCGATGTCGAGATTGTGCAGTTGCTGGCGGCGCCCGCGCTCGCTTGCTTTTTCGCCTTCTGCCACCTGTCCAACGGTGATGTGCGCGTCGGCATCGTTGCCGACCAGTTCGGTCCGGCATGGTCGCGAAGATTCGACGCGTTCGGCTCTCTGCTGCTCGGGCTCGTTGCGGCTCTGATTGCCTGGCGAACGGCAGTCGGAGCGGTGGCGCTGCACGAAGCCGGCGAGACCTCGGCGCTGCTCTCATGGCCCATCTGGTTGTCCCAGGCGTTTGTCGTCCCCGGCTTCGTCTTGCAGGCCGTTGCCGGCGTCTACATGGCCGTCCGGCCGTTCGTTTGCGACGATAGGAGCGGCGCGTGAGCCACACCAGCATCGGGTATCTTGTTTTCGTTGGCCTGCTCGTTCTCATCGCAGCGCGAACACCGATCGGCATCGCGATGTTCACGGCAGGCGCCGCAGGCTACTGCTATCTCATCGACTGGAACTGGACGGTTTTTCTCGCTTCGCTGAAGAACCTCGCCTATGCGCGCCTCTCCAACTACGATCTGGCGGTCATTCCCTTGTTCCTGCTGATGGGGCAGTTCGCCACCCAGGGCGGTCTCAGTCGCGGGCTGTTCAATTTCGTCGGCGCATTCATCGGCCATCGCCGCGGCGGCATCGCCTATGCGGCGATCGGCGCCTGCGCCGGCTTCGGCGCGATCTGCGGCTCGTCGGTCGCAACAGCGGCAACGATGGGACAGGTGGCTCTGCCGGAGCTCAGGCGCCACGGTTACAAGGGCAGCCTCGCCACCGGCGCGCTGGCCGCCGGCGGCACGCTCGGCATCCTCATTCCGCCGTCCATCCCGCTCGTCATCTATGCGATCCTGACCCAGGAATCGATCGGCAAGCTTTTCACCGCTGCGGTCGTGCCGGGCTTATTGGCGACGCTCGGCTACATGACCGTCGTGCGCATCATCGTCAGCCGCGATCCGGAAGCCGGTCCAGCGGGACCGAAGGCGAGCTGGTCGTATCGCCTGAGCAGCCTGCTTGGTGTCATCCCTATCCTGCTTGTCTTCGTGATCGTCATCTTCGGCATCTATGCCGGCTGGACAAACGCCACCGAGGCCGCCGCTGTGGGAGCCGCGGCATGCGGAGCGATCGCCGTGGCAAAGGGCGGATTCGGCTGGCGCGCCTTCGCCGACAGCCTGCTCGGCACGGCCCAGTCGACCGCGATGATCATGCTGATCCTGCTCGGTGCCGACATGATGAACACGGCTCTTGCGGTCTCGCAACTCCCAGCGGAGCTGGCGTCCACAGTCTCCGCAAGTGGCCTGCCCCCGTTGCTGGTGATGGCTGGCATCCTGCTGATTTACCTCTTCCTTGGGTGCGTCATGGACTCGCTCGCGATGATCCTCCTGACCATTCCGATTTTCTATCCTGTGGTGATGGGGTTGGACTTCTTTGGACTGTCGCCCGCCGACAAATCCGTATGGTTCGGAATCCTGGCGCTGACGGTCGTCGAGATCGGCCTGATCCATCCACCCGTGGGCCTGAATGTCTACATCATCAACCGGATGGCCAAGGACGTCCCGCTCTCAGAGACGTTCAAGGGAGTCATTCCGTTCTTGGCGTCCGACCTCATCCGCATCGTGGCGCTCGTACTGTTCCCGGCGATCTCGCTCTTTCTCGTGCGATACGCCGGCTAACCTGGGAGAGAACAAACAGATGTTACGCCGTAGTTCACTACTGGCCGCGTCCTTCGGGCTGGCCGTCGCAACCTTGAGCGGCCTGGCGCAGGCGCAGACCGTGACATTGAAGGTGCATCACTTCCTCCCGTCCAACTCGACTGTACAGAAGCAGTTGATCGAGCCCTGGTGCGCCAAGCTCTCGGCGGAGTCCGATGGCCGCCTGAAGTGCCAGATCTATCCCAGCATGCAGCTAGGAGGTTCACCGCCCCAGCTCTTCGACCAGGCGAAGGATGGCATTGCGGACATCGTCTGGACGCTGCCGACCTATCAGGCTGGGCGCTTCCTGAAGTCCGAAGTGTTCGAGCTTCCGTTCATGACGAAGAATTCGGCCGGCAGCAGCGAGGCGTTCTGGGAATATGTGCAACGCCACGCGCTCGACGAGTACCGCGGCCTGCACCTGCTCGCAGCTCACGTCCATGACGGTAGTCACGTCCACACCATCGCGAAAGTTATCAAGACGATGGAGGACCTGAGGGGGTTGAAGCTGCGCGCTCCAAGCCGCATCGGCGCCAAGGCCCTGGCTGCCCTCGGCGCCGTCCCGATTCAGATGCCGATACCGCAGGTTCCGGAATCGCTCGCGAAGAATGTGATCGACGGGCTTTCCACGCCTTGGGAAGTGATGCCGACACTCAAGCTCGAGGAAATCGCCACTAAGCATACCGAGACACCGCCCGGCCGGGCGAAGCTGAGCAACGCCATCTTCATCCTCGCGATGAACCGGCCGCGATACGACTCCCTTTCGGCCGATCTGCGCGCCATCATCGACCGAAACAGCGGCGCGGTGCTGTCTAGGCAGGCCGGCCAGGTCTGGGACAGCACGATCGAGCCGGCACGCCAGCTCGCGAAGGCGCGCGGCAATACCTTCACGTCGCTGTCGGACGAGGAGTACCAGCGGTGGATCAGCGCCACCGAACCGGTGATCGCCGAGTGGTTGAAGGACGTAAAAGCCAAAGGCGCGGATGGCGAGACGCTCCTGAAGGACGCGCGCTCGCTCGTGACCGAGTACAGCAGCAAGTAGCGAGAGTGCGAAGCGCCCAGCGCGGATCATCGCCGCGCCGGGCGCATCTTCCTTCGATAAAGCACGCGAGCTGAGGGTGGCGGTTGCCCTAACCCTGAACGCGACAATGGACTTCAGCTGAAAACTACCCGTCCGGCTCAAATCAAGGCTTTGATCGGAGCGCGGCCGACGCGGCTTGGTCGGGTAACTTGCAGATGACGCGGCGGGCTCGCACGATGCCGTCGCGCCCTGCGGCAGCGCATGCGCTAGGAGCGCGTCAACACGAAATCGAACGGCGAACGCCAGAGGGCGCCTCCATTGGAGACGCGCTCGAAAGGAGCGATGAGCGTCTCCTTGACCCCGAATACGGCATCGGAATCGAGATAGGGGTCGCCGCCGACAAAGGTATGCGTCATGACCTTCTGATAGCCATCGGCCGAAACGATGAAATGCATGTGGGCGGGCCGGTAGGGATGGCGCCCCAGATGGCCGAGCATTTGGCCAACCGGCCCGTCATTCGGGATCGGATAGGAAACCGGCTTGATTCCAATGAACCGGTACGCCCCATCCGGGCCCGTGGTGAAGATGCCGCGGTTGTTCCACTTCGGTTGGACATCGGGCTGCTGCACGTCATAGAAGCCGTCGGGATTGTCCGACCAGACATCTATCCGCGCGGCCTCGATCGGATTGCCGTCGAGGTCGAGGACCCGGCCCTCGTAGAGGCAACTTTCGCCCTTGCCGTCGAGCGTAATGCTGTCACCCATCCGGCGGACGGGCGCGCCGGAGACATGAAAGGGGCCGAGCACCGTATTCTCGGTGGCACCGGCTGGGCGGCGGTTGTTGATGGCATCGACAAGCATCGAGAAACCGAGCGTGTCGGACAGCAGGATGAACTCCTGCCGCTCCTCGCTGCACATCTGACCGGTTCTCGTCAGAACGGCGATACCCGTTTCCCACTCCGCCTGGCTCAGCTGGCACTCCTTGGCGAAGGCGTGAAGGTGTTTGACAAGACAGGCCATGACCTGGGCAAGCCGCTGATCGACATTCGTCCCGACGCGCGCCGTTACGGCCTCGACTGAAGCGTCCTCACTGAAGTAGACTGCCATGGCATTTCCCCGATGATCGTCTTGTCGATGCTTGTTGGAGGTTGGTCGCGCACCGCTACTATTCCGGCCTCCGGCCCTCCCACGCGTTCCGCAGCAACCCCAGCACCGCTTCCCGTTCGACCGGTCGCGGATTCCAGTAGGGGTTGCGCACGGCGAGGTCGGCAGCCCGCTCCAGATCGCGTTCGGCGAGACCAAGATCGCGCAGGGCGAGCGGAGCCCCGAGCGCGGCGGCGAAATCATACAAGCCGCCGCCGATCGTGCCGCCGAAAAGCTCGGCCGCGGGCCGAAGCTCAGCACGGGCAGCCTCGGCGTTATAGGCGGCTGAATGCGGCAACAGAACCGCGTGCATCGCCGCGTGAGGCAGGTTGAACGCACCACCCAAAGCGTGGCAGAGCTTGTGGTGCAAGGCCATGCCGACCTGGGCGAGTACCGTGCCGCACAACCAGGCACCGAACAATGTCGCTTCGCGGGCCGGCGGGCTACCAGGGTCGGCCACGATCTGCGGCAAGCCATCACGGAACGCGCGCAGGCCGCCGAGCGCCAATTGATCGGAAAGCGGATTGCGGTCGCGCGCATAGAGCGCTTCGATGGCATGCGCCATCGCATTGAGGCCGCTGGTCACGCTCAAGCCGACCGGCAGCGTCACAGCGAGCTCTGGATCATAAAGGATGATCTCCGGCTGAACCTTCGGAGATCGGAGCGTCTCTTTCACGCCATCGACGGTCTGCCCCAACACCGGCGTCGCTTCCGAGCCGGCATATGTGGTGGGCAGCACGATCTGCGGAAGATCAGTGCGCAAGGCGATGGCCTTGGCGAGGCCGATGGCCGAGCCACCACCCATGGCGACGAGGCAATCGGCCCCGCGCGCTGCTTCCAGCGCCGCCTCCGTCACCTCGACCGGTGTGTGCATCATTGCCCCGCTGAACAAGCCATGCGCAAGCGGACCGAGATCGGCCTGCAGGAGCCTTCCCTGAGCTGCCTGCTCCGGCGTCGTCAGGACGAGTGCGCGCGCTAGGCCGAGCGTCGCAAGTTCCGTCCCGACCGCATGACGCAGCCCGGCACCCAGGCTGACACGAACGGGCGGCTGGCCCGGCTCGAAGCCCGCGTAGAAGGTGCGCATGCCTAGCCCGCTTTCCTGATGAAGCCGGCGACCTGCCGGTAACTCGCGGCAACCTCTTCCAGCTCAGCCGCGGAAATCAGGTCCTCGATGCGATCTTCCGGCCCCTTGACGCGCGCAGCCGCAATATCGAGCACACGTTCAGGGCCGGATTTGCGGTTGTTCAGCACGACATTTGTGGTGATCGGCCGCCGGATCGCCTCATATGCCAGGAGTCCTTCCGGTCCATCCACGCCGGACAATGCCTCGGCCAAGACGTGCGCGTCGAGGATCGCCTGCGAGGCTCCGTTTGCGCCGATGGGATACATCGGGTGGGCAGCATCGCCGAGAAGGCTGACCCTGCCCTGCGTCCACCAGGACAATGGATCGCGATCGATCATCGGGTACTGCGTGATCTTCTGCGTATTTCGCAAAAGTTCTACGACGTCGATATCCGGCATCTGGAAGCCGAGAAAGGACGCGATGAAGTCCCGGCCGCCCTCGCGCGTCCAATCGGCGTCGTCGGCTGCGCGCGGCTGGTCGTGGCGCACCTCCGCCACCCAGTTCACCAGCGCGTTACCGCTACGGGCGGCACGAGCGCTGATCGGATAGCACACGAATTTCACATTATGGTCGCCCGCGATAAACATCGTGCGCCCATCCGCGAAAGCCGGCTGCAGATTGGCGCCCCGCCACATCATTGTGCCTTCGTAATGTGGGGGGCCTTCCTGCGGATGAAGCTGTCGGCGCACGATAGAGCGGAAACCGTCCGCACCGATCAGAAGGTCACAATGCGCGATCGCGCCATCGGAGAAGGTCGCGCACACGCCGTGCCCGTCCTGCGTAAAGCCGGCGATGGCCGTGCCCAGGGTCACAGCGCTGGCGCCAAGGCGGCTCCGGACCGCGTCGAGGAGCATGAACTGGAGTTCGCCTCGATGCACCGAATATTGCGGATAATCGAAGCCGGCCTCGACCGATCGCGGATCCGATTGAATCAGGTGGCCGAAGCGAGTCCGATATTCGATAGCGCGCGTCCGGATCGCCATGTCGTCGAGGCTGTCGCCAAGCCCAAGCCCATGCAGGATACCCGAGGCATGGGGCATAACGTTGATGCCGACGCCGAGCGGCTGGAGCGACTCGACCGCTTCGAAAACCTCGACTTCGAATCCCTTTCTATGGAGGCAAAGCGCCGCCGTCAGGCCGCCAATGCCGGCGCCCGCTATCGCGATCTTCATTACTTATCCTCTACCCAGCTCGGCCGATCGACGGCCTCAGGCGGGGCGTGCTAAAGCCACGGCCTACGAGCGCATCTTTTCCTCAGCGGCTATCGCCCTGTTCAGGCGAACATACCGATCGATGAACTCAATGCCGTGGCGCTCCCCCGTTTAAGAACAGGGAAATGATAGCGGTCAGATTCATTTAGTCAAGTTACCTGACGAAATTGATCCGAGAGTATCGAACGACGCGCCATACGACGACAAGCCCGTCACAATTGCGTTCATGGACTTCTCGCCCAGTTCCGAGCGCATCTCTCGTTCTGCGACATCCACTGCGTCTCGGAACGCCCCAAGCCAAGCATGTCCGGCAACGGTAAAGGTGACGATTCGGGCCCGCCGGTCTGTGGGATCCACCGATCGCGTAACCAACCCGAGCAGCTCGCACTGGTCTACCAACTCGCCCATCGCCTGCTTGGTCATCGACGCGCGACGCGCGAGCTCGGTCAACCGTGTTCCCTCGACATCAAGATTGCGCGTCAGGCTCACATGCGCGATCCGTGTCTCCCCATGCCCGCTCTGCGCCATGAGATCGAGCACCCGTGCCTCGAAACGACGGACCGCATTGTTGAGGAGCCGTCCCACATTGGCGTGTCGCCACGCAGCCCCAGTTTCTGACGGCTGTTTCATCAAAGTCCTCTCTGCCAAGACACCCCAGCAAGCTACCGGATCCGCTGCCAGCCGCCGTCTTCACGTCGGTCATCCGTAACATTCGCGAAAATCCAAGGCAGCAGCTCCTCCTGCTTGGCAAGCATAAAAATTGAGGTGTCCCGAACGACAGGTCGCCGCTACGCCACGGGCGGTGCATAAAAGTGAACGGTCAGGTCGATCCCGGCCTCGGTCAGCGCCTCAAGCTCGGACCGGCTCGGCCGCGCCAAAGGCAGCAGCAGGCGCCTTATGTCGAGATCGCCTCTCACGACGCTGAGGAACTGCCTCGCCATCGGTGTCGGGTTCCTCACTATATTTCGGCGTGACAAAGCTGGCCCTGGGTCAGGCAAGCATACTGTTCCCATTCTTGGAACGTGCGGTCGGCGGGACCGGCAGGCCCAGCACTGTCCTCACCCGTGCACCACCCACGTCGGCTGCCGCCGAGCCCCGATCGGCGCGCTCAAGGCCATCGAGCACCAGGCACCGGAGCCGTTGGTGGAATGGACCATCGACCAAGGTCACTCGCGCAGCCCCTCTTTTCGTCGAGAGGTCGAGGGCCGGGCCACCCCAGTCGCTGCCTAGTCCGTCGGCGGTTCCAGCACGGCCATGACGAAGCGAGTCGAGCTTTGGCCGACACAGGCATACGCATGCTCGCAGTCGGTTCGGGCATGCGCGGAGCCGCCCTGTATGATCAGGTGACTCGCTCCAGCCAGTTCCAGGACGAGACTCCCCTCAAGAACGGATATCAATTCCTGCGTTCCCGCGGGATGGACTTGCGCTTCGAAACGCTCTCCGGGATTCAGCTCCCACATCCACTGCTCCAACATCTCCGGGCCGTCCGAGCCGATCAGCAGTCGAGCCGTGCCACCGTGCGGGCCGCGCCACAGGACCGGAGCCTCACCAGGAGCGATGATCCGAATGGAATGCTCCCCTGCCTCCGACACCTCGACAAGTTCCGCAACCGAGACGCCGAGGCCGGAAGCAACTCTGCAAAGCGTTCCGATGCTGGGGTTGGCCTTGCCCTGCTCGATCTGGACCAGCATGCCCTTGCTGACGCCGCAGCGCGCCGCAAGTTGATCAAAGGAGAGGCGACGCGACTTTCGCAGCACAGCTATGCGGGCCGCGATGGCGGCATGCACCGCGCGGGTAGGATCGCCATCGTGAGAGTCATCGGTCATTATATTGACTATTTCGGTCATTAGTGCATTCTGCCGTCCACGCACTTCGGCGTCAACAGAGGACTAAGGACCGAAAATGGCCGTCGAACCCCTGATCGGACCCGAGATCTTCGCACTGCGCCCGGACTATGCTGCCCTCAGCATCCATGCAGAGCTCGCACTGAACGGACCGAGCGACGCGTGGAGCATGGCCCTCCTCGACAGCGCCTGTAGCGAACTCGACGCGGCGCCCTGGGCGGAGACCCACCTGAATTCATGGCGCGACGCCTATCGAGCGTTCGGAGCCAAACCGCAGCGCACGCCGTGCTCAGCGGAAGCGCTGCGGAAACGAGCCGAACGGGATCGCGCGCTTCCCGCAGTGAACGCGGTCGTGGATCTCTACAACGCCCTCAGCGTCCGATATGCGATCCCGATCGGCGGCGAGGACGCGACCCTTTACGACGGCCCTCCGACGCTCGTTCAGGCGTCCGGTGGGGAACACTTCGACACGATGGCCGAGGGGATGCCGAAGATCGAATCCGTCGATCGCGGCGAGGTGATCTGGCGGGATTCCCAAGGTGTCACATGTCGTCGGTGGAACTGGCGCCAAGGCGCTCGGACCAGGATCACCGAGAACAGCACGGCGATGTGGTTCGTGCTCGAGCGGCTGAACCCAATGCCTGTCCAGTCGCTGCTCGAAGCTGGCGCAAGGTTGATCGATGGATTGCGTCGGCTGAACCCCGAGATGCGGGTTACACAGCTCTTACTCGATCGAGACTTGCCCACGGGTCAACGCCAGGCCCGATGAAGCCAAGAGTTCGGGTGGTCCAATCGGCCCGCTCGAACCCACGGCCGGCAGCAGCCTACGCCGCCTTCAATGAAGATCCAACGAACAAGGACGTGCCATGCATCCCGAGACACTCGCGGTTCACGCCGGTCAGAAAAGCGATCCCGTCACAGGCGCGATCGCTGCGCCGATCTATCTCTCGACCACTTTCGAGCGTTCCGCCGACGGAACGTTTCCCAGCGGATACGAGTACAGCCGGGACGACAACCCCAATCGTCGCAACCTGGAAACCTGCCTCGCTGCGCTTGAGGGCGGAGCCGAGGCGATCACGTTCGCCTCGGGCATGGCTGCCATCACCGCCGTGATCGAGAGCCTTCCCGTCGACCTGCCGAAACGATTGGTCCTCCCGGATGACATATATTTCGGCGTTCGCTCCCTCTTGAATGAGACCGATGTCGGACGACGGTTCGAGTGGGAGGTCGTCGACATGACGGATCTCCAGGCCGTGAGGGCGGCTTGCGCGAAACCGACGGGGCTGGTTTGGATCGAGACGCCCTCCAACCCGCTCGTGAAAATCGTCGACATAGCGGCCATCGCTAAGATCGCCCGTGAGGTCGGCGCGGTCTCCGCCGTCGACAACACGTGGGCGACGCCGTTGCTCACCAGACCGATCGAGTTCGGCGCCGACGTGGTTGTCCACTCGCTCACGAAATACATAGGCGGCCACAGCGACGTCATGATCGGCGCCGTCGTCTTGCGCGAGCAGGGCTCTCAGAACGTCGCGCTCCGGGCCATTCAAAAGCACAAGGGCTCGGTGCCCTCCCCGCTCGACTGCTGGCTGGCGCTACGGGGCATCCAATCGCTCGCGCCGCGAATGCAGGTCCATTGCAGCAATGCCATGGAGGTGGCCCAGTTCCTGTCGAAGCATTCCGCTGTGTCCGTCGTCCATTATCCGGGGTTGCCGTCCCATCCGGGGCATGCCGTCGCCTCGACGCAGATGCGGTCCTTCGGGGGCATGCTATCATTCGAGGTCGCAGGTGGTCGCAAGGAGGCCATGGCCGTGGCGGGGGCGCTCCGTTTGATCGCACGCGCAACCAGTCTGGGCGGCACGCATAGCCTCATCGAGCACCGCGCCTCGGTCGAAGGCCCACAGACGAAGGCGCCCGAAGGCTTGTTGCGGATGTCCATCGGCCTTGAGAATGCGCTCGACCTGATCGCCGACCTGGATCAGGCGCTAGGCCGGATCGATGGTCGACCGATGTAGGTCCGGAATTGGTGGGTTGGACATCCACGATTCCCCAATTTTCCTTCAATTACACACCGCGTCCCGGGCTCTGAAATGGCGGGGCCCGGGCGCTAAGCCGTTAGAGAGCATCAATGGCCTGGCTATTCCTGATCGTCGCCGGAATCCTCGAAGTCGTCTGGGCGTTGGCGATGAAGCAGTCCACCGGTTTCACCCGCCTCGGCCCGACGATCGTCACCATCGTCGCCATGATCGGGAGCTTCGCACTTTTGTCCCTTGCGATGCGCTCTCTCCCGCTTGGGACGGCTTACACCGTCTGGACCGGAATCGGGGCGGTCGGCGCCTTCATCGTCGGCGTTGCAGTTCTCGGTGAGGCCCTGACGCCCATGAGGGCAGTCGCCGCGATGCTGATCGTATCTGGCATGATCACCATGAAGATGTCATCGAACTGAGCAGGGGCTGATTTCTCGACACGTCGAAAGGCGTACGTCCAAACGTCAAGTGCCGAAGCGAACAACATTTCTCACCACTCATCCCCTCTGGCGAAAGCGGCCCTCGAAAAGGTCACGGCCCCACATCGGGCTGCGCATATCCTATCCTGCGGTTAAGCTCGTCCAGCAGCTTCTCGGCGGCGTCGGCGATGACAGTGCCCGGCGGGAAGATCGCCGAGGCGCCTGCCTCGTAGAGCGCGTCGAAATCCTGCGGCGGGATGACGCCGCCGACGACGATCATGATGTCGGGCCTGCCGGCCTTGGCGAGCGCCGCCTTGAGTTCCGGCACCAGCGTCAGATGCCCCGCCGCCAGAGACGAGACGCCGACGATATGGACGTCGTTCTCGACGCCCTGCCGTGCTGCTTCGTCCGGCGTCGCGAAGAGCGGCCCGATATCGACGTCGAAGCCGAGATCGGCGAAGGCCGAGGCGATCACCTTCTGGCCGCGGTCATGCCCGTCCTGCCCCATCTTGGCGACGAGGATGCGCGGGCGGCGGCCGTCCGCCTCCTCGAAGGCCTGCGTCATCATCTGCACGCGCATGACGGCTGGGTTCATCGTGCCGACCTCCCGTTTGTAGACCCCCGAGATCGACTTGATCTCGGCGCGATGGCGTCCGAAGATCTGCTCCATCGCCATGGAAATCTCGCCGACTGTCGCCTTGGCGCGCGCCGCCTTGACCGCAAGGTCGAGCAGGTTGGCATCGTCCTTCGCTCCATTGGTCAGAGCGGTCAGCGCGGACTGGACATCCGCCTCGTTGCGCTCCGCCTTGAGACGCCGGAGCTTTTCGAGCTGCTGCGCGCGCACCGAGGCGTTGTCGACCTTGAGCACGTCGATCGAGGCCTCGTTGTCGGGCTTGAACATGTTGACGCCGATGATCGCCTGCTGGCCGCCATCGATGCGCGCCTGCGTCTTGGCGGCGGCCTCCTCGATGCGCAGCTTCGGGATGCCGGCCTCGATCGCCTTGGCCATGCCGCCGAGCGCCTCGACCTCCTGGATGTGAGCCCAAGCCTTCTTGGCGAGTTCGGCGGTCAGGCGCTCGACATAATAGGAGCCGCCCCAGGGATCGATGATCCGGCTGGTGCCGCTCTCCTGCTGCAGCACGATCTGGGTGTTGCGGGCGATCCGGGCGGAGAAATCGGTCGGCAGCGCCAGCGCCTCGTCGAGCGCGTTGGTGTGGAGCGACTGGGTGTGGCCTTGCGTCGCCGCCATCGCCTCGATCATCGTGCGCGGCACGTTGTTGAAGACGTCCTGAGCCGTCAGCGACCAGCCCGAGGTCTGGCAATGGGTGCGAAGCGGGAAGGATTTCTCGCTGGTCGCGCCGAAATCCTTGACCAGCTTGGCCCAGATCAGCCGCCCGGCCCTGAGCTTGGCGACCTCCATGAAGAAGTTCATGCCGATCGCCCAGAAGAAGGATAGCCGGGGCGCAAACGCATCGACGCCAAGGCCTGCGCGTTGGCCGGCGCGGATGTATTCGACGCCGTCGGCCAACGTATAGGCGAGCTCGAGATCCTGCGTCGCACCGGCCTCCTGCATGTGATAGCCGGAGATCGAGATCGAGTTGAACTTCGGCATGTTCTGCGACGTGTAGGAGAAGATGTCGCCGATGATCCGCATCGAGGGCGAGGGCGGGTAGATATAGGTGTTGCGGACCATGAACTCCTTGAGGATGTCGTTCTGGATCGTCCCCGAGAGCTTGGCTGCCGGCACACCCTGTTCTTCCGCCGCGACGATATAGAGCGCCAGAACCGGCAGCACCGCGCCGTTCATCGTCATCGACACGCTCATCTGGTCGAGCGGGATGCCGGAGAACAGCGTGCGCATGTCGTAGATCGAATCGATTGCGACGCCGGCCATGCCGACATCGCCGCCGACGCGCGGATGGTCGGAATCATAGCCGCGATGGGTCGCCAGATCGAAGGCGACCGAAAGACCCTTCTGCCCGGCGGCGAGGTTGCGCCGGTAGAAGGCGTTGGAATCCTCGGCCGTCGAGAAGCCGGCATATTGCCGGATCGTCCAGGGCTGATTGACATACATCGTCGGGTAGGGACCGCGCAGATAAGGCGCGATGCCCGGCAGCGTGTCGACGAAGGGCAGGCCGGCACGGTCTTCTGCCGTGTAGAGCGGCTTCACCGGGATGCCCTCGGGCGTCAGCCAGTCCTCGCCGGTGGGCGAGGCGACGATGGCGGCTGAAGAGCCGTTACAAAATTCCAAATGCGAAAAGTCGGGGATCGTCGTCATGCCGGGCCTCTCCATGAGGAGTGAGCCGTCAGGCTCGCATCGAGAACGGCGACGACGTCGCAGCCCTCCGCCAGAAAGTGCGAGAAGCCCGAACTCCGAAGCGCCTCGGCCGCGCCTCCCGGATCGTCCCCGTAGAAGAGCATTTCGGCACCGGCCTGCCGCACGCTTCGTCCGATCGCCTCGGCCAGCGTATCGGTCGGATGGGTCGCATCGTGGGGCATCGAGTTCGCGACGTCGGCGCTGGCGCAAAGGCAAAAGAGACTGGCACCGCTCGCCTTCCAGCGCGCCGCGACATCACTCGCTGTGTCTTCCCCTCTCGGATCGAGGTCCCGTTCCACGATCGATGCGATCCCGCCAATCGCGAACAGATCGCGTGCAAATGCGGCTCGGACGGGCGCAATCCTGTCGTTGCCAAGCTCCGCAATGAAGACGCGGGGAGCTCGACCTTCTCCGGCGGCTTCCGAGCGATCCCGCATCGACTCGAAGCACTCCGAGAGCCGGAGCCCCGGAAGGATCGGCACCGGGCCCAGTAGCCCTTGGTCCTCCGTTGTCGCGACCGGGCCAGGGCACCCGGCCGCGCGCTGCAGCCGGGCCTCGCCGAGATTGGGAAAGGCGCTTGTGCCGGTGATGGGTTGACGGCGCGTCGCAATGGAAGACAGGAGCGCGTTTCGGGCAGGCTCTAGGAGCGCTGCGATCCTGCCGTCGAGCATGCTCCGCAGCATTCCGCCATCCCGTTCGATTTGTTGGAACACGGACCAGGCCCCCCGGCAAAGTTCGTCCGTCATCGCCTCGATGCCCCCCGAGCCGGCGGCCGGATCGACGACGCGCCAGAGGTGCGCTTCGTGCTGTAGAATGAGTTGGGTGTTGCGTGCGACCCTTCGCGCAAGCGTGTCCGGCAGTCCGATCGCAATATCGAAAGGCAACACGCCGACGCTGTCGGCCCCGCCCACCCCCGCCGAAAACCCGGCGATCGTGCCCCGCAGGATATTCGCCCAGGGGTCGCGCCGGGTCAGCATCCGCCAGGAGGTTTCGGCATGCAGCGCGATCGGAAGCGGATCGATTCCACACCCTCGTTGAGTGCGGTCCCAAAGACGCCTTAGCGCCCTGAACTTGGCTATCGTCAACAGCTGGTCCGAGTCCGCGGCCAGGGCCACGCTCATCGCGGCCGCGCCCTCCGACGGCGCAACGCCGCACGCATCCAAGGCGCGCAGATAGTCGACCAAGGTCGCCAGGACACAGGCCAGTTCTTGGCCCTGGCTGGCGCCGGCCTCGTGATAGCTGCGGCCGTCGGCGCGCAGAATGGGTCCCCTGAAACCCCTGCCTCGCAGGCGATCGAAAGCGCCATGGAGCCGGTCGCCGAGCGCTTTCATATTCGCGGGCGCGTGGCCGGTCGATCCCGCCTCACCGATCGGGTCGACTCCGAAATCGACATCGATGGCTTCCGGGGCGTGTCCGCGTCGCTCGACCAATGCCGTGATCAGGTCGGAGTCGGCTACGCTCGCGCCGGGTTCGATCCAGATATGGATCAACGGCAGATCGATGTTCTCCAGGGTCGCATCGAGCTCGTCGGCGGAACGAGCCCACAGTCCATGACCGCGGGCGAAGCGGTTGCCTTGCATCACCAGCGCAAGGGAGTTGGCCCCGTTCTCAAGCTCCGCGACGGCAGATGCGGCTGCGGAAGCCACTTCGGGATGATCGACCCGCACTGTGACGTGCCAAGGCGAAGCCGCCCTTTTCCCGGCCACGATCGGGCCGTTGGCCCTGGCGTAAAGCGGCTGGATCGCGAAGCCGTCGGCGCTTCGACCAACCAAAGCATCCTCGAAGGTCGAGCCTTTGAGGACCTTCACGACGGCGCTGCGCCACTGGTCCCACGCGGGGATGGGAAACGCTTCCGCAAAACCCATTCCGGACATTGTCAGCTCCTTTGACCCGGTCGAAGCCGGACTACGCGGACAGGTGCCGACGGACGCCTCCGAGGGCCTCGACGGTCGCCACCACCAGCGCGCTCTTGACGACCGAGCCCAGCAGGAACGGCGTCACGCCGACCGCGATCGCCGTTGCCCAACCGAGGGTCGTCGCGAGCCATGCCGAACCAGCCGCGAGGATGGCAGCATGGCCCGCCATCATGAGGGCGAAGGTCCGCAACCGATTTTGGGGCAGGCTTCCGCGCATCGCCAAGCCCACCGCCATGGCGGCGACCGGGAACGCGAGCAAGTATCCTCCCGTCGGGCCGATGAGGCGCAATGCCCCTGACGCACCGTTGGCCAGCACCGGGAAGCCCATCGCGGCCTCGACCAAATAGAACGCCACGGACAAGCCAGCGCGTCGCCATCCCAGGGTCGCTCCCAACAGGAGGACGGCATAGGTCTGGAGCGTCATCGGTACGGGGAACATCGGCACTGCGATCCGGGAGGCCAGGGCCAACAGCAAGGAGCCGGCGAACGCTATCGCGACCGCACGCAGGACGCTGGCGCTCGCCGGGGCGACGGTCGCGTCGGAATAGTGGGACGAAGCTTCTTGGGTCATGCGACCATCCTCCGGTTACCGGCAGTGATGTTGATCCGAGGCGTGAAAGGGGATCAGGCGAATTCCATGATGACGGCGTCGACGGCGAGCGAATCGCCCTCCTTCGCCAGGATCTTGGCGATGGTGGCGTCCTTCTCCGCCAGCAGGACGTTCTCCATCTTCATGGCCTCGACCATGCACAGGGCCTCGCCGGCCTTGACCTCCTGGCCGACGGCAACTGAGATCGCCTTGACCACGCCGGGCATCGGGCAGAGCAGGAATTTGCCGGTGTCGGCCGCGACCTTTTCCGGCATCAGCGCGGCAAGCTGCGCCTCGCGCGGGGTGTGGACATGGGCGTTGGCATAGGCCCCGGCATGGCCGAGCGAAAAGCCGTTCAGGATCGAGCGCACCTGTGCCGCCACCGCGACGCCGTCGAGCGTGCCGCGCCAGACCGGCTCGCCCGGGCGCCAGTCGCTGACGACCGAGAGGCTGCGCGGGCCGAAGCCGATCACCACTGTCTCGCCCTGCTCCGTGACCTCACCTTCGAAGCGCTCAGCCCCGAGCACGACG
>NZ_JBFUDG010000011.1:0-158441 GCF_056404835.1 Allobosea sp. P2_B12
GCTCTCGATCTCGTCCTCGTTGACGCCCTTGAGCGCGACCGCGTTGATCTTGACCCGCAGGCCTGCCTTGCGTGCCGCCTCGATGCCACCGAGCACCTTGCCGAGATCGCCCCAGCGCGTGATCTTGCGGAACTTGTCGGGGTCGAGCGTGTCGAGCGACACGTTGATCCGGCGCACGCCGTAATCGGCCAACTCCTGCGCATAGCGGTCGAGCAGCGAGCCATTCGTCGTCAGCGTCAGTTCCTCGAGTGCGCCCGAGGCGAGATGGCGCGAGAGCGAGCGGAACAGGTTCATCACATCGCGGCGCACCAGCGGCTCACCGCCGGTGAGGCGAAGCTTGCGGGTGCCGCGCGCGACGAAGGCGGAGGCGACGCGGTCGATCTCCTCCAGCGTCAGCAGGTCGCGCTTGGGCAGGAAGGTCATGTCCTCGGACATGCAGTAGACGCAGCGGAAATCGCAGCGATCCGTCACCGAGATGCGCAGATAGGAGATGTCGCGGCCGAATGGATCGGTCAGCGGCACGCGCGAAAAGGGCGCGATTGGTTCAAAGCGCATGGCTTGGCAAATTCCTCAGCCCTGAAAAGCACCAGAGAACGGGTGAAACCGAATCAGATCGCCAGGATGCAGGTCCCCGCATTCGGCGGCGATCTCGGCAAGCCCGTCCGCGAGGGCGAGCGGGCGAAGCTGTGCCGCGCCGCCCTTGCCGATGATCTCCGCCCTCGCCTCCTCGCCCTTGTCGGATACGATCCGCGCGGGGACAAATTCCGTACGACCCGGGCGCCGCGCAAACCCTGCCGTGATGGCCAACGGATAGCCGATGTGCGGACGATGAGGCCGTCCCTGCAGAGCCCCCACCATGGCTTGTCCCAGGATGAGCCAGGACACGAAGCTTGCAACTGGATTGCCGGGGAGCCCGAGATACACCGCCGGGCCGATCCTGCCCACGATCGCCGGTTTGGCTGGCTTGAGGGCGATCTTCAGCATCCGACCGCTCCCTCCTGCGTGTCTCAAGGCAGCAAGGCTATGGTCCTCTTCGCCGACCGAGGCCCCTCCGGTGGTGATCACGAGATCAGAACGCTCCGAAAGCATCCTCAGCCGTTCTGCAATCTCCGCACGCGAGTCTGGTGTCCGGCCGCCGTCGATCGCGTCGTGCCCCGCTTGGCCAATCAGCGACAGCAGCATAGGGCGGTTCGAGTCATACGCCGCTGCGCCACTCAGCATGGCGCCCGCATCCCGCAGTTCATCGCCGGTGGAAAGAACGGCTACGCGCAGCCTGGACATGACCGCAACGGTTTCCGCGCCCTGAGCGGCGAGCATGGCGACATGGCGAGGATCTAACTTGATGCCGGGCTTCAGGAGCGGTTCGAGCGGCTCGATATCCTCTCCTTGATGACGAATATTGTCACCGGGCGACATGCGGCGCGCCAGAACGATCGATGCACCCTCGCGTTTGACATGCTCCTGCATCACGACGGCGTCCGCGCCCTCCGGCATCGGAGCGCCCGTGAAGATGCGGGCAGCCTTCCCGGCCGATAAGCGCTGGCCGCAACGCCCGGCGGGCACACGATCCACGATCTTGAGACGCGTGCCTTCAGACAGGCCTGACGCCGCGACCAGGGCATAGCCGTCCATGGCCGATTGGGTGAAGGGGGGTGAAGCAATGTGCGCCACGAAGGTTTCGGCCAGGATCCGTCCAGCGGACTCGTTCAGCCTTACGGTTTCGGCTCGCGAAAGCGTCCTGACGTACGCGATCGCGGCGGCGCAGGCATCAGCGATGGACATGAGCGTATTGCTGGAGACCTGGTCGACGACGGCGTCCATGGTGTCTCCCTTTCGCAGGAGTGGCATCATCGACGCACCGGTCTCAAGCACGTCGATCCGGGGCAGTGCCCGGAATCGTTGAGACTGCCTTCGCAGTCAGTCCGACGTCGAAACCGCCGATTGGTCCCGCTGAGACTGCCACAGGATGCTTGACCTGAGGCTAGAATTCCCGAGTTCGGTGCGAGCGTCGTTGATGGAAATCAAACAAGAGAGAGGCATGCCCGTCTCGTACGCGTCCCCGCGACGTTTCCGGCCATTCTTTTGTCAGCGACGACCTTAAACGGCAGCCGCCGGCGCGGAACGCTTGAACGTGTGAAGGTAGTCTGATCACGCCGCCTGAAGCTGCTCGGCAGCCATTTTGCCAGAACGGCTGTCGCGAGCGACCTCGAAGCCGAGCTTCTGGCCTTCTTGCAGATCACGCATTCCAGCGCGCTCGACGGCGGAGATGTGAACGAACACATCCTGGCTGCCATCATCAGGCTGAATGAAGCCGAGGCCCTTGGTGGAACTGAACCATTTCACTGTGCCAGCGGTCATGAAAACCCTCCTTTTGGCAAGATCTGTCGTTCGCCGAACGAGGGTTCAGCGAGTTCAGAACGATATCGAAAGGCAGTTTTTATCAGAGTCGTACAAACCGCGAAAACAACAACGGCCTTCCAAACAAATTTGGACGCGAATTAATCTACGTTGTCGCCCGCAGCAGCTAAGCAGTTTGTCTATCTATTCTTTGTAGACGCATTGAGCGCGGCAGATCTGGAATGGGTGGATCGACAGGGTGATATGGGGCCGCGGCCAAGACGAGCTTGCACCCATTCTGGCCTGTATGCCTCTTTGCCATAGGCCAGAACTGACCGATGCCGGTGCCTGTGAGCGATCGGCGGCAAAACGCGAGAACAGCTTGATCTGCCGCAAAGCGCACTGACGCCCAACGCTTTCCTTGGGGTGTCTCAAGCCCAGGAGAAGTCTCCCATGCCGTATGCGACACTGATGGTCCCTGTCGACGACAGCGAGACATCCACGGCACGGATCGCGTTCGCCTGCGAACTTGCCGAGCATTTCGGCTGCAGCCTGCTCGGCGTGGCCGCCCGCCGGCCCAAGGCGCCGTTCATCGAGCCAAACGCCACGATGGCGGCGGTACGCGAACTCGTGGCTGCGGAGATGGAGAAGGCCGAAGCTTCGCTACAACGCGCAGAAATGCGTTTCCGCGCCCTGATCGGCCCACGCAATATCCCGAGCGAATGGCGCTCGACATTGACGGATCTGACGACGATCGTCGCCGCGGAAGCGCGCGCTGTGGATCTCATCGTCATCGGACGCAGTCGGCCCGGCACCACCACCCCCTCCTACGCTATGGACCCGGGCGATGCGCTGATGGGCGCCGGCCGGCCGGTCCTCGTCACCCCGCCCGATGTGTCGGCGGAGGCGGTCATGTCTCATGTCGTCATCGCCTGGACAGACAGCCGCGAGGCCAGGCGGGCGGTCGTCGACGCGATGCCCTTCCTGCAGGCGGCCGCCCAGGTCACGGTGCTGGAGGTCTGCGGCAGCGACGATATCGGGAATGCCGGCGCGCGCACGGCCGACATCGTGGCTTTTCTGGCTCTCCACGCCGTTGCGGCCGAGGCTGCCGTCCTTCCGGCGGTCGGCCTGTCCGTCGCCCAGCGCATCATTGCCTTCGCGCGGGATGAGAAGGCGGGCCTGATCGTAATGGGCGCTTACGGCCACGCGCGGCTGGGGGAATGGGCCTTCGGCGGCGTCACGCGGGAGATGCTGGAAACCAGCCCGGTCTGCCTGCTCCTCAGTCGCTGAAGGACACCGGGCGCCGGTACCTGCGCAGTAACGATCCGATGTAGCGTGGGAAAAGCTCACCAGCCCCTCGCGGTGACGCGAGGGGCTGGTGTTCAATGATCGAAGCGCCGCTCTCAGTGAGACAGGAGGCAGGGGATCGGCGTCGAATCCAAGAGATCCTGCGTCACGCCGCCGAACAGCCATTCCCGCATCCGGCTGTGACCATAGGCGCCGGAGACGATGAGGTCGGCGCCCTCCTGCTCGGCGAAACCGGTCAATTCATCGACGACGAACCTGGTCGGTTCGGAGCGTATGGTCGCGCGGCTGGGCACGCCGTGACGCTGCAGATGATCGGAGACGTCCGCCGCGCCCTGTGCTCCGGCGTCCGGACCGATCGCCAGGACGAAGACCCGCTCGGCCCGCTTCAGCAGGGGCAGCGCATCCCAGACCGCCCGCCTGGCCTCGCGTGTGTCCTTCCAGGCAATGACGACGTGCTTGCCCGACAGATGCTCCTTGCGTGGCGGAACGACGAGGATCGGCCGCCCGAGCCCCATGACGAGATCGCCGGGGGAGATCGCCATACGGCCATGGCTGGCATCGTCGGGACCCTGTCGACCGACCACGACGAGATCGGCCGCCCGCGCCTGCTCCAGGGCGAAAGAGTCCGGAAACGCGATCGCGCAGCGCCAGTCGATGTCGTTGATTGCGCCGGCCGCGCGGCGGAACACGGTCTCCGCCTTGGCCAGATTTTCCGCAGCCTCGGACTTCGCCTGCTCGATGATCGCCGGATCAATCGCAATCGCACCGTCGCCGTAGTAGGGCACGACGAATTCCTCGGCCGCGACGCCGATCAACCGGCTCGAGAACGTGCTGGCGAGGGACGATGCGAGCTTGACGCTGTCTGCGGCATCGACGCCGAGATTCAGCGTCACCATGATGCTGGCATAGTTCGAAAGCTGAAGAGCCTCTTTGATCTCAGACATGAAACGTCTCCTTTGAATGCACGGGTTTCACCAGAGAAGCGTGGCTGGAGCCGGATGTCGGAGCGTTGATTCAACGCAAGGATCGGGCGAAAATCGTCGCGAGCGTCAGGCCTCGGCGCTTGCCTGCGAGACCTTGCCGAGCTTGCGAAGGCCAACGATCTTGAAGGGCAGCATCTCGCCGTCGTCCTGGCGGATCGACACGTACTCGTCGATCGCGAAGCGATGCTTGTCGAGCTTGTAGCCGGTCTCGTCATCCGCCGACGCGGCATCGTCGTAGTCGATGACCCAGGTCGCACCTCCGCTGCCACCGGCCCGATGGATCAGCCAGCCGTGCCGGTCCGGCTCGCCGGCCCAGAACCGCCTGACCCGGCATAGTTCGCGCAGATCCTGCCAGGCCAGCGGATCGATATGCCCGTCCGCATCCAGTGGCGCCGTGATGTCGTAGCCGTGGCTGGCGCTGCCCTCCGGATAGGCGGCGTTGCGTCCGAGATGAAGGGTTATGCGCTGAAGCATCGTTCGGCCTCCGGGTTGCGGCCGTCCATCGGCCGATGCGACAACCATGACGCGAGCTTCGCCGGCGCGACTTGATTCAGCGCAATGACCGGCCGCTACAGTGTGCCACGAGGTTGAACCGGACGCCGGACCGATGGCCGGCCTTCTCATTCCACGGGCGGCAGATATGAGCATCAGGAACTTCGACGCGCTGTTCGAGCCTGCCGCTATCGCGCTCATCGGTGCCAGCAACGCGCCCAAGTCGGTCGGCCGGGTGCTTGCGGACAATCTCCTGGGTGCCGGCTTCGCCGGGCCGGTGATGACCGTCAATCCGCATGAGACGGCCATCCGGTCGACACTGAACTATCGCTCGATCGGCGAACTGCCGGCCACGCCCGACCTCGCCATCGTGGCGACGCCGGCTGCCACCGTCCCGGCCATCATCGGGGATCTCGGGCGCCGCGGTTGCCGGGCGGCCGTGGTGATCAGCGCCGGCTTCGGCGCACAGGGCGATGGCGGCGACCTGCGCCAGGCCATGCTGGATGCAGCAAAGCCCCATCTGATGCGGATTGTCGGCCCGAACTGCCTCGGCTTCATCTCCACGCCACGGGGAATCAATGCCAGCTTCGCCCATCTGACGCCGCGCCCGGGCCATATCGCGCTCGTCAGCCAGTCGGGCGCGATCGTCGCGGCGATGCTGGACTGGGCCGATCAGCGCGACGTCGGCTTCTCCCATATCCTCTCGCTCGGCGACATGAGCGACGTCGATTTCGGCGATGCGCTCGACTATCTCTGCTCGGACCGCACGACCCGCTCGATCCTGCTCTATGTCGAGAATGTCACCCATGCGCGCAAGTTCATGTCGGCAGCACGCATAGCCGCGCGCACGAAACCTGTCCTGGTGGTCAAGGCGGGCCGCAGTGCTGCGGGCGCAAAAGCCGCGCTCTCGCATACCGGCGCACTTGCCGGAGCCGATGCGGTCTACGATGCCGCCTTCCAGCGGGCCGGGCTGCTGCGTGTCGCGGAACTCGAGGAGCTGTTCGCGGCAGCGGCCATCCTGGCCACCGGGATGCGCGTCTCCGGCGACCGGATGACCATCCTCACCAATGGCGGCGGCGCCGGCGTCATGGCCGTCGATGCGCTGGCCGCACGCGACGGCCGCATTGCCGAGCTGGGCGCCGGCACCCTGCATCGCCTGGACAAGGCCCTGCCCGGCTCATGGTCGCACGCCAACCCCGTGGACATCCTCGGCGACGCGACCGGGGAACGCTATGCCGCGGCGCTCGAGGTCTTGCTCGAGGAGCCGGACAGCGATGCGATCCTGGTCATCAACTGTCCGACCGCCGTCACCGACGGGCAGGACGCCGCGAGCGCGGTGGCGCAGGCGGTGGCGCGACATCCCGCCGTTCCCGTCCTGACGAGCTGGCTCGGCGGAACCACCGCCGAACGCTCGCGCGCGTTTCTCGCGGGCAAGACAATTCCGACCTTCACCAGTCCGGAAGAGGCGGTACGCGCCTTCACCCATCTCGTCGAATTCCGGCGCAATCAGGACCTGCTGCTGGAAACGCCGTCCGCCGGCGTCGCGATCGCACCGGCGCAAATCGATGCGGCGCGGCAGCTCATCGAGACCGTGCGTCGCGACGGCCGCTCCGTTCTGAGCGAGCCTGAAGCGAAGCGCCTGCTCGCGCTGTTCGGCATCCCAGCCGTCGAGACCCTGATCGCGGCCACGCCCGAGGAGGCGGGACGGCTCTTCGGCCAGATCGGCGCTCCCGTCGCGCTCAAGATCCTGTCGCCCGACATCAGCCATAAATCCGATGTCGGCGGCGTGGCGTTGAACCTGCGCTCTCGGGCCGAGGTGACGGCGGCCGCGCTTGAAATGCTCGCGCGCGTCCAACAGGCCGCACCCGCGGCAAAGCAGCTGACCTTCACGGTCCAGCCGATGATCTCGCGGCCGAAGGCCTGCGAGCTGATCGTCGGCATCGCCCAGGACGCGACCTTCGGGCCCGTCCTGCTGTTCGGCCGCGGCGGCACGGCGACGGAGGTGATCGGAGACCGGGCGATCGGGCTGCCGCCGCTCAACTCGGTGTTGGCCAAGGACATGATCGGGCGCACGCGGGTTTCCCGACTTCTGGCCGGATACCGCGACGTTCCGCCAGTCCCGCTCGACGCCCTCGCCGAGGTCCTGGTCCGGTTGTCCGAACTCGTCATCCATCTGCCCGATGTCATCGAACTCGACATCAATCCGCTGCTGGCCGATGCCAGCGGCGTGATCGCGCTCGATGCCCGCGTCGTGATCGGCGCGACCTCCGCATCGCGCACGGCCCTCGCCATCAGCCCCTACCCGCATGAGCTTGGAGAGGATGTCACGCTGAATGACGGCGCCCGCTTTCAGATCCGGCCGATCAGACCCGATGACGAGGTCGCGTTGTCCGACATGGTCGCGCAATGCACGCCGGGCGATCTGCGGCTCCGTTTCCTGGCTCCGCTCAAGACCTTCCCGCACGAGATGGCGGCCCGTCTGTCGCAGATCGACTATGATCGCGAAATGGCCTTCGTGGCCGTGGAACCCGACAGCGCCTATGGCAGCGGCCCGATCTTCGGCGTCGTCAGGTTGATCGGCGACCCCGAACGCGACACCGCGGAATTCGCGGTCCTCGTGCGCTCCGACATGAAGGGGCGCGGCCTCGGCTATCGCCTGATGGCGAAGATCGTGGCCCATGCAAAGGCCAGCGGCTTCAGACGGCTGTACGGGGATGTACTGCGCGGCAACAGGGTGATGCTCAATATGGCGCACGAACTTGGATTTACGGCGGATGTTTGCAAGATCGGCGAAGAGACCACGCGCATATCGATGGAAACAGGCCCCTGAGCCCGTATCACGGTGGAGACCATGTTCGGCATCCGCGATGTGCGAGCATGGCTATTTCTCAAGGCTTTACTGACAGTCGGCGAACACTCCTTCCGGCAGCGAAACTCAGGCCGAATTCAGTATTCTTGCCCCGGACTGAAACCCTTGCGTCAGGAATCGGCCCTCGTCCGGCTCGACATGAGGCGGGCTTACCGCATGTCTAGGGCACGCAGGATGATGGGTCCGACCGCGTTGCGGGCGCATTCGTGACGGCGGGTACCGGGCCGCATGGCAATCCGACGAACCAAGGATCACAGCGTCTGTCCGCCGGCCAGCGTCAGATTGCTTCCTGCTGCGTATCCTCCTGCAGGCGTTTGCGGAACTCGTCGAGCAGAAAACCATTCGACCTCGTACCCCTTCTGGTCTTTGCGGGCACGTTTGCGCTGATCGTCGTGCTCAGCGGATGGCTGATGAAGCAGGTCGGGACACAGGGGATGTTCGTAACCTCGGCGATCGTCGGTCTCGTGGACGTCGATGTGGCCGCCATGACGGCGGTGCGGCTTAGCGGCGGTTCGATCGACACTGGAACCGCCGCGCTTGGGATCCTGCTTGCGCTGGCGGTCAACGCGCTGGCACGGGTCGCCTATGCGATGGCGGCCGGTCCGCTGGCTTACTCCGGGCAATTGGCAGCTGCGACCGCAGCCGGGTTACTCGTTGGTGGCAGTGTCGTCGCGATCATGTCTTACTAGGCCGGTCTTGCCCGCGGCTCCCAGCACGACGACCGCTGCCAAGCTCGTCGGACGGCAGCCTTACGAATCGCCTCCGACCTTGAAGACCTATGGCTGCTTGATCAGCCGGCCAGCTTCTCGGGCGGAGGCCGATGCATCTGGTTTGCGCTTGAGAAGATCGTACGACCGCGCGGACCTTGAAAATAGGACCGTAGCCAAGGGTCGTGGGACGCGATCAGGGCGACGGCTGAACCAGCAGCAATCAGCTTGCCGTGGGCGAGTGCGACAATCCTTTCGCAGGCGGCGTCCAATGTATTGAGATCATGGGTGATCATAAAGACGGTAAGATCAAGCGTCTCCTGAAGGGTCGTAACGAGTTCATCAAACTCGCCTGCAGATATTGGATCGAGACCTGATGTCGGCTCGTCGAGAAAGAGAAGTTCCGGATCCAAGGCGAGCGCACGAGCGAGCGCGGCTCTCTTCACCATTCCGCCCGATAATTCCGCCGGATATTTTTCCGCGGCATCAGGCTTCAAGCCGACCATTGCAATCTTGAGCATCGCAAGCTCGTCGAGAAGCGCATCAGACAGTTGCAGATGCTCTCGCATCGGAAACTGAATATTCTGCTTTACCGTCAGAGATGAGAACAGCGCACCGTGCTGAAACATGACGCCCCAGCGCCGCTCGATTGCCCGACGCGCGTCAGGCGCCAGGGCACCGACATCCTCGTTGAAGATTTCCACGGTACCTTTCTGGCGAGGCAGCAGGCCGATGATGGCCCGGGCCAGGACCGATTTGCCCGATCCGGACGCTCCGATCACGCCCAGGATCTCGCCGCGAAACACGTCAAGGTCGAGGTGGTCGAGAACGACTTTGTCGCCGAAGGCCAAGGTGAGATCGCGCACGCGGACGATCACTTCTCGCTGATCAGGTCGGATTCGAGAAGCATCCGCAGGCGCGCTGCTTGCTAAGGAAATGATCTGTTGCATCGTCATGCCCCGCGATCGGATCAGAGCGCGACACGGTGGTTGTGTATCGCCAAACGACATTGACCCCGATCTGTCCCGGTCACTTTGCTCTGCATCAATTCAGGCGGTGCGCCGCCGAGTAAGATGCTGGAATGGACGGCGCTTGGCCCACCGGATTCAGGCATTTGGCCGTCATCTGCTGAGGCAGCGATGAAAGCCGAGGAGCATGAGAGAAATGGTGCCGCGCCGATGGCAGATTTGCCATCGAGACGATCGAAGGCTGCATGTTAGCGGAACGCCGAATTGAGCTACTGCTTGCCTGAAGAGATGCGCAGGCTGGTTAGGCGGGGTCAGGCCATTGCCGGTGCTCACGCCCATAGCCTCATCGACGAATCACAAATCGACTGCGGCGGCAGCAACCGTGGGCTCTGTCCGAGCTTCCCTTGTGAAGCCTGGATTGAGCGAACGCCTTTCGGCAGGGGCGCACTGCATCTCGCCCTCATGCGGCAGGGCTGACCGACCACCTCGTTCGATGAGCGACCTGGCCGCGTCTGCCACCTCCAGGGGCGCCATATCGGCGCGAACCTTCGGCCAGTCAGTGGGCGTGCCCCCTCGGGCAAGTTGAGCTGTGACTACATCCGCAGTCGCGTCCGACACGTCGCCCTGACGGGCCGACACGCGCTCGACAAGCACATCCGATGCTGCCTCGAGCCAGATTCCCCGAAACGGCACTCCGCATGCCATTGCCGTGGCTGCGATGGCGGCGCGCTCGCCTTCCCGATCGAAAACGGCATCGGCGACGGCGGCGTAACCTTGCGAAAGGGTGGTGCCGGCGGCTTCGCGCAGGCGCTGGTACACTTGATCCGAGACTTCGTCTCCATAGGCATCTTCCAGCAGGCGCGTCTCAGGGGAGACGCCGAACATCCGTTTGCGGATGCGATCGGACGCGATCACGCGCGCCCCCGGAACAGGCCCCCATCCCGGCGCGAGCAGCGCCGCAATCGTCGATTTGCCCGATCCGGAGAAACCGCCAATGGCCACCAGGAGCGCGGGACGCACCTGCAACAAATCTCCGCAGAGCTCTAGATAGGCCCGCGCTTCCGCTCGCTTCCAGGCGGAGCCCAGATCCGTTGCCGAGATCTCGGAAGCCGTGACATGGGCGCGAATGGCAGCCCGCACGGCCATGAAGAACGGCAGCAGTCTGATCCCCGCCTCGTCGCCGGTTTCGTCGAGATAGCGGTTGAACACGACGTTGGCGAATTCCCGGAGTCCGTGCCGCCACAGATCCATCAGCACGAAGGCCAGGTCATACAGGACGTCGGTCGTAGCGAGGTCTTCGTCGAACTCGAGGCAGTCGAACAGGAGAGGCTGACCGTCGACCATGGCTATGTTGCGTAGATGCAGATCGCCGTGGCAGCGCCGGACACGCCCTGTCCGGGCACGCTCGTCGAGCAGTGTCGCATGTCGTGCCAGGGCCGTTCGACATGCGTCATTGACCTGATCGATTTCATGGCCGGTGAAGACCGCCGTTGCGGCGAAGGCGCGTTCGTTGATCTCCAGCACCCGCTGCATACGAGCGGCGCCGGCGGGATCGGGAGCCACCTCCGCCACCTCGTGCAAGGCGGCGATGTTCCTGGCGAGCTTCCCCATATCCACCGGAGCCAGCCTCCCCTCGGCCGCGAGGTGATCGAAAGTCGCCCCATCGTCAAAGCGGTCCATTTCAAGCACGGCGTCGATGAGGGTTCCCGGGCCGTTCAATGCAAGCTGCCCGTTGGCCTCGCGGGAAATGCGATGAACGGCTCGGTAGAGCTGTGGAGCCGTCCGGCGGTTGAGGCAAAGCTCGCGTTCGCACATGAGGAGCCTGCGCTCCGGCGTCGAAAGATCAAGATAGGGAAGGTGAACCAGACGCTTCAGCTTCAGGGCCCGATTCCCGATCAACAGGACTGTCGAGATATGAGTGTGTATTGTCTTCGCAATATCCCAAGCGTCGCCGGAGCCATATTTCGACCCAAGAAAGCCTAGGATCTCACCTTGGCTGCAAGCTTCCATGGCGAGGCCTCCGAGGCAACCGATCTTGCAATCTTACAGTGCTGCGGGCGCGCGGCTTTGACCTCGATCAAGTACGGGCACGGCAGGCGGCGCTTGCTGTTTCAGCAACGGCGGGGCCACCAATGTGCTGGCATATATCTGGAGAGGTTCAGTTAGAGCGGAAGCGGTGTGGCGCGGTAATGCCGCAACCGTACTTGCCGCGCGGCTCCGTGACCGCCTCACAGACGTCGTGGCTCGCTTTCGAGCAAGTCCTTCAACGCTCTCAGCGCATTGAGGATAACGGCGACGTCGATCGCCTCCTGGACCAGAGCCCCTTGCACGGGGGTCAGGAACCCTGCCGCAGCGACGACCATCGCAGCCAGCGAAAGCCCAATCCCCGCAAGCACGCTCTGCAGCGCGACACGCCGCGCCTGAACCGCGATGGATAGCGCCAGCGACACGCGATCCAGTCGGTCGACGAGCAAGACAACATCCGCCGTCTCGGTGGAAGCCGCCGAGCCATGGGCCCCCAGCGCGACGCCGACATCCGCGGCAGCCAGCGCTGGCGCATCGTTGACGCCATCGCCCACCATCATAACCGGTCCAAAGCGCTTTTCGGCCGAGACCACGGCCACCTTCTCGAACGCGGACAGTTCGACACTGACCAGATCGAGGTTCAAGCCGGCAGCGACAGAGTCCGCGATGGACTTCGTTATCGCCGGTCGCAAGCACGATGCGTCGAATGCCCTGGGCCCGCAACGTCCGCAACAGGTCGCCTGCCTCGGCGCGTAGCGTGTCCGACAGGAAAATACGGCCAGCGAGGCTGCCGTCGATTATTACGGAGACGACCAACTGGCCGTCGGATCCGGTCGGGCTGCCGCTCCCATACACGGCGCCGGCGGCATGGACATGCTGCCTTCTGTTGAGGCGGCGCAGCACCGCCGTAAATCCATCATCGCGAGATAAGCCCGACCATGTTTTGACTCAGATCGAGCCCAGCGCCGGAACAAGATCTTCCCTCTAGACGTAACAAAACCTGCCCTGATTTCATCAAAGCGGGCAGATTTCGACTAATGCGACATCAGGCAGCAGATTGGGGAGGCCCCCAGGAGATCGTTGGTGGTGCCACCCAATAACAACTCCCGCATTCGACTGTGACCACAGGCGCCGCAGACGATGAGGTCGGCATTCTGCTCGCTCGCGAAGATCGCGATCTCGTCGGCCTCGTACCTGACGGTGTCGGGCCGGGTCACCGCCCGGCTCATGACGCCGTGCAGGGCCAGATATTTGCTGACGTCTGGCGCTCCCTGATCCTCGGCTCCAGCTCCAACCGACAGCACAGTGACTGTGTCCGCTTCCTTGAGAAACGGCAGAGCATCCCAAACGGCGCGCCGCGCCTCTCTTGTGCTCTTCCATGCGACCACAACATGCTTGGCGGAAATGTGCTCGATCCCAGGCGGGACGACGATCAGCGGCCGGCCCAGTTCCATGACAATATCGCCCGGAGACAGCGCCATTCGACCCTGGCTCGCATCATCCAGTCCTTGGCGGGCCATGACCAGGATATCTGCGGCGCGGGCCTGGTCGAGAACAAAGCGGCGGGGGCTGCCGATGGTGCAGCGCCAATCGGTCTCGTTCAGACTGCCAGCGTGTCGCCGAAACAGCGTTTCTGCTTTTGCGATATTCTCGGCAGCCCTGCGTTTGGCATCCTCGATGAGGATCGCATCCAGGCTCTCCGTTCCTTCGCTAATATAGGGCACGACGCACTCCTCCGCAGCGATGCCGATCAGGCGGCTTTTGAAGCGCTCGGCCAGCGACGCCGCCAGCTTGACCCGATCCTCGGCACCGACGCCAAGATTGAGCGGCACCATGATGCTGGCGTAGGCAATATCCTTTGCGCTCGAAGCTGCGCTCATTGAAATCTCCCTGAAATGAGTGGTTTTCGTAAGGAGATCATCCGCCATCCCAAGTCCGAGACATTGATTTGGGACAAAATCTACAGTGGGACCTGTTTCGTGTCTCGGGCAGAAAAACACGTCCCGGCGCCCGGCTTTACCTGCCGAACGAGGCGAAACGCACTCGGTTCGCTCGGAAAGCGGAGGCTCGACCGGGTTGTAGCGTGATGGCCTGCACCATGACGACAAATACTTCTCTCGGGTGAAGTTTGGATGCGAGCAACGTCGAGCGCATCCGCCAGGCGGTACAATTGATCTGGCGCAAGGACGCGATTCCACCCTCCGGCATGATCCTCGAAAGCAAAGGAGGATCTCATGCTAAACGGTATCAAAAGCGTTCTCGTGGCCATCACCGAGGAAGGCCGTCACGAAGAAGGATTCGCGCTGAGCTACGCACTCTCGCTGGCGCAGCAAGCGAACGCACACCTGACCGTGCAGGCTGCGGCGAGCCGCTTCTCGATCCCCTATTCGATGGTCGGCGATTTTGGCCAGCAGATCATTTCGACGGAGAACCGGCGCATAGCGGCGCTTGCCGAGGAGCTTGCCGTCAAGGCGAAGGTCGATGCCGACCTCGCCGGCGTCGTCTGCGCCGTCGAGAGCCCTCAGCTAGACTACAGCAACCTTACCCTCCGCTTCCTCGACCATGCCCGTGTGCATGACCTCTCGATCCTGGATGCCGAACGCGCGACTGTCGACATGGATCGAGGGTTGATCGAGTCAGCCCTTTTCGAGAGCGGTCGGCCCGTCATCATCGTTCCCCCGGGCCGTCCCAGCTTCTCAGCCAATCGCATCGTGATTGCGTGGGATGGAAGTGCTTCGGCGACCCGCGCTACGGCGGACGCATTGCCGTTCTTGCGGGCGGCTGAGGCCGTCGAAATTCTTTCGATCGTCGGCGAAAAGGATCTCTCGACATCGGTTCCCGGTGCCGATCTCGCTCCTCATCTTTCGCGGCACGGCGTCAACGTCAGCGTCAGGACCATCCCCGTTCTCGAGAAAGGCAACGTCGCCGACACGATCCAGCACGCGGCGGCGGAGTTTCGTGCCGGGCTTTTGGTCTCAGGTGCCTACCGGCACTCTCGCCTGCGGCAATGGTTGCTTGGCGGCGTGACCCAGTCCCTGCTGAAGAACGGGCATATGCCGCTTTTGATGTGCCATTAGCAGGAAGACAGGGAATGCAGGGCTGGATGCCTTTGTCGACCAGCGCCTGGCGGAACGCGGCGCTGTCGTAGCCGCGATCGGCGATCAGGGCCTTGCCGGCGGCAGGGCAGCGAGCACGAGGCTTGCGCCTTTGTGGTCGCTCATCTGGCCTTCCGAAAGCAGCAGGATGATCGGGCGGCCTGCGCCGTCGCAGACGGTGTGGCGCTTGGAGTTCGCCCCGCGCTTTGGTGCACCCGATACGACGGGGAAGAGCCCCTTTTTGAGCAGACTTGCCGCCGTGCGATGCGCCTTCAGATGCGTCGTATCGATCATGACCCGCTCCGGTCTGGGCCCTTCGCCGGCAAGGCCTGCGAAGATCCGATCGAAGACGCCAAGCCGGCTCCAGCGGATGAAGCGGTTGTAGAGCGTCTTGTGCGGTGTTTGATCCCGGATTTTGATGGTGCGATCTTTTCCATCGGATGGAAGGAGGCACTATGGGTCAGGTTCTGCACGGAGCGCCACAACGACGGAGGCGATCCGTCGACAACATAGTCAAGTGAGCCTGAGGGCTCTGGCAAAGCGCTACGGCATCAACCAGAAGACCGTCGCGAAGTGGAAGAAGCGGGCCTCGGTGGCTGATCTGCCGACGGGCCCGCAGCAGCCGGCTTCGACGGTTCTGTCAGCCGAGGAAGAGGCGATCGATGCTTAAGCCGTCGGCGCGCGTTCGGCAGCCGATTCAAGGCGCCTAGCATCCAGACGGCACATCTCCTCGCCGGAGAAGGCGCGCGAGCGTGTGAGGAAGCGCTGCTCCGTGCCGTTCTCGAGCGAGAACATGCCGCCTCGCCCCTTCACCACATCGATGATCAGTTGGGTGTGCCGCCAGACTGCGAATTGCAATCCGCTGATATAGACCGGAGCACCGCCCACCTCTCCGAGCTTCACGTCATGGTCGCCGATGATGAAGTCGTTCTGCGGGTAGCACATCGGCGAGGAGCCGTCGCAGCAGCCTCCCGATTGATGGAATAGGACAGGGCCGTTCTCCGCCTGCAGCCGCGCGATCAGGTCGAGCGCGGCGGGCGTGGCCGAAACCTGCTCGATGGCATGCTCGCTCATGTCGAAGCCTCCTGCATCCGGAGCCGCCGCCGGCATCATCTTCCCATGACGGATCGCGAAAGCCCGGCACGATGCGGTGGCGACGGGCGCCCTCGATCGTGCCGGAAAGTCGGCCCTGCTTCAGGCCTCGGGGAGATCTCAGAAGAAGCCGAGCTTCTTGGGCGAATAGCTGACCAGCATGTTCTTGGTCTGCTGATAGTGGTCGAGCATCATCTTGTGGTTCTCGCGCCCGATGCCCGACTGCTTGTAACCACCGAAGGCCGCATGGGCCGGGTAGGCATGGTAGCAGTTGGTCCAGACGCGGCCGGCCTGAATGGCACGTCCGAAGCGGTAGGCGCGATTGCCGTCGCGGGTCCATACGCCGGCGCCGAGACCGTAGAGCGTGTCGTTGGCGATCGATAGCGCCTCCTCGTCGTCCTTGAAGGTCGTCACCGAAACCACCGGCCCGAATATCTCCTCTTGGAAGACCCGCATCTTGTTGTGCCCCTTCAGGACGGTCGGCTTGACGTAGTAGCCGCCCGCCAGATCGCCCGGCAGTTCGTTGCGCTCGCCACCGATCAGCACCTGCGCGCCCTCCTGCCGGCCGATGTCGAAATAGCTCAGGATTTTCTCGAGCTGTTCCGACGAGGCCTGCGCGCCGATCATCGTCGAGGAATCGAGCGGGTCGCCCTGCTCGATCGCCTCGACGCGCTTCAAAGCCTTTTCCATGAAGCGGTCGTAGATGCTCTCATGGATGAGCGCTCGGCTCGGGCAGGTGCAGACCTCGCCTTGATTGAGCGCGAACATGACGAAGCCCTCGATCGCCTTGTCGAGAAAGTCGTCGTCCTCGACCGCGACGTCCTTGAAGAAGATATTGGGGGACTTGCCGCCGAGCTCCAGCGTCACCGGAATCAGGTTTTGGCTGGCATACTGCATGATCAGCCGGCCGGTCGTGGTCTCGCCGGTGAAGGCGATCTTGGCGATGCGGCTGGACGAAGCCAGCGGCTTGCCGGCTTCCAGGCCGAAGCCGTTGACGATGTTGAACACGCCCGGCGGCAGGATGTCGGCGATCAGCTCCGCGAAGACGAGGATCGAAGCCGGCGTCTGCTCGGCCGGCTTGAGCACGACGCAGTTGCCGGCGGCGAGCGCCGGGGCGAGCTTCCACACCGCCATCAGGATCGGGAAGTTCCAGGGAATGATCTGTCCGACGACGCCGAGCGGCTCGTGGAAGTGATAGGCGACGGTGTCGTGGTCGATCTCGGAAAGGCCACCTTCCTGCGCGCGGATCGCGCCAGCAAAGTAGCGGAAATGATCGATCGCCAGCGGCATGTCGGCAGCGGTCGTTTCACGGATCGGCTTGCCGTTGTCCCAGGTCTCGGCTTGCGCGAGCAGATCGAGATTGTCCTCCATCACCTGCGCGATCTTGTTGAGGAGCAAAGCCCGTTCGGCGGCGCTGGTGCGACCCCAGGCGTCCTTGGCGGCGTGGGCGGCATCGAGCGCCGCCTCGATGTCCTTGGCATCCGAACGCGCGATCTCGCAGAGCAGTCGGCCGTTCACCGGCGAGGTGTTCTCGAAATAGCGCCCCGAGATTGGCTCGGCCCATTTGCCGTTGATGAAATTGCCGTAGCGCGCCTTGAACGGCGTCGCGGACGAGCGGATGAATTCTGGCTTGTTCATGGTGTCCTCCTTGTCGGCGCCTTGAGGCCGCGCCCTGAGAAGGAGGATCGGCCCTATCCAGCGCCGCTGTCAGGATCGAATCCGCATTTTTGACAGCAGGACTGTCTCAGCTTTGCGACAGATTGCGGAAGAGATCGCTGAGTTAGCCTTATCGGGCGCGTTCAAACCCCAGCCGCGCAAGCTTGCGGTGCATGGTTGCGCGGCTGACGCCGAGCGCGCGGGCGGCTGCGGAGACGTTGCCATTGGCCCGGGCCAGCGCTCTCCGCACGACGCCGCGCTCGGCGGCGCTCAGTTCCTCGTCCGGCTTGGCTTCGTGACCCATCAACAGGTCTTCCGCCGGAAAGGGCTGCGCGAGCCGTTCGTCGGTCAGGCCATAGGCCAGTCGCGCGGCGCGGCTCGCGCCGATGACGAGGTCTCCTTTGTCGACAGCCAGAAGCCCGCCCCCTCCGCCGGCTCCGTCCTGTGCAACCACGATCCGCGCTTTCGGAAAGGCCATCCGGAAATGATGGTCCTCGATCCGGTGCGCCGCCTCGACCGTCGCGCCGGCGACGAGCTTCAGCATGGCCGGCGTCAGGTCGGCGCGGCAAGTCGAAACATCCAGCGTCGCGATCAACCGTCCACGCGCATCCCAGATCGGGGCGACGGTGCAGCTCAGGCCGATATTGCGGGTGAGGAAATGCTGGTCGCGATGGATCGTCAGCGGGCGCCCTTCGGCGACGCAGGTGCCGACGCCGTTTGTGCCCTCGCTGGCCTCGCTCCAGACCATGCCGGTCCAGAGGCCCATATTGCGGAAGTCGAGATCATCTCCGGCCACGCCACGCCGGTCGAGCGGAATGCCCTCGCGATCGGTCAGCAGCACACAGCAGCCGGCATCGCCGACAGACTGGAAGAGGCGATCCAGCGAGGTCTGCGCCAGCCTGATCAACGGATCCAGGCGTTCGAAGGCAGCATCGAATTCGCGCTGATCCAGACGGCGCGGCGGGCGTGCATGGTTGGGGTCGAGGCCATATTTCATCAGCGAGCGCGACCAAGACGCCGCCACGGCCGACTGCGCGGTAGCAGCGCGGTCGCTCAGGGTCGAATAGACTCGATCGGCGTGATGATGCGCCCTACCTGTTCCGCCCATTGCCCATGCCCGATTCCGCCCCCTTTACCCGCGTTCTCTGGAACCGGATGTGCCAAGCGGGCCGCCGGTCGCGATGCGGTAGAGCCATTTCCGACGGCTCTCGCGACAAAGTCAATTACGGCGAATCGCGGAGGCGGCAAGCGGCCGCTCGACATCGCTGGCTCGCGACACCCCGGTATGAACTTCGGTCAGGGGCGGTCCCAAGGCGGAATTCAGGCCAGGCCTGCCGGACGCTTGTTCCAGATCAAAGCAGCGTTGGGACCTGCTGATTATCACTCGTTGCGCCATCGGAGCTGGCGCGCTTCGTTCGAGCGATCGAACGCAAGGCATCCAAGCTAGGGAGCTGCCATGTTTCGCTGGATTTCAAGGCGTTTCGTGCGACAGGCGCGGTTGATGGGCGCAATGATGGAGCGCCTCGGGGTGACGCCGGAGGCCGCGGCCAGTCGTGGTCGTCTCTATGACGCCGCCAACCGCCGCTGCCTCTGGTGCGATGCCCACCGCGATTGTGGAAAATGGATCGAGCAGAACCGCTCCGCCGAGCGCGGGCCGGGATTCTGTCCCAATGCGCGGTTCTTCGCGGACATCGGGCGGGGTCGCGGGCAGACGAATTCGTGAGTATCGCCGGTGCGGCCTCGCAACTCAGGACAACTCCTGAATGCAGGATCGCGCCAGACGATGTAAAAGACGCCTGCGCAACCAAGCTTGCGCAAATCCGGCGAGGGCAGCCGAGAAGGAGCAAGCATATGGGCTCAGCGCCCCGCGAATCCGAACGCGAACTGTCGTTGGGCCGGACAGCGTCGGCACAGGCCTGTTCGTCCCACGCTCGGGGAGCGGCAGGCGTGCAGCAGCCTGTCGACCGCGCTCTCAAGCAGAGCCAAACGAGCAGCCTCGCTCTTGATCGGCGGGCGCCGCGCTATGCCGCTGGCTGGATGGCGATGTGCCTTGAGATCTGATGTCGCGCCTGCGATCCCTGCAGCCGAAGCTTCCTTGATCCAGATCAACGTCCTGGATCGCTCAAGCGGTTACACGCGAGCGACGCCCAACCTCCGGTTATGGCGCATCGGAACCTCGATGAACCTGCTCGGCATTCGTCCGTCATGCTGTTCAGGCCTTCAAATGCCAAGCAACCAGCAGGGTTATTTCGGAGCCTTCCGGCAGCGACGCGGCCACGCGGACGAAGTTGCCGAAATGGCCGAGCCGCTGGAAAGTTACCGCGTTCTCGGTAGCCGGGAGATCGAACTGCGACCCTTCCGCCGCCCAGTGCATCCCGTCCGCCGAAATCTCGATGCGCGCCTTCGGGAGCGCGCCCCTGGGGGCTTTCAGCGCCCGCACGAAGACGATCGCCTCCCTGGCCCAGCCGCATTCATAAGGCTCGGTTGCGCTGTCGCCGGTCCAGACCTCGTTGCGGGCGACGATGGCGGTAAGGTTTTCGGGCAGCATCAGAAGTCTCCCGACAGGCAGACGGAATCGAGATAGGCGAAGGCGCGCTTGTCGGTGTCGGTCTCGGCGAAGAAGCCGATATTGAGCATGCACCAGAGGTTTCTCATCGCCGGCATGCGAATGGGCTCGTAAGCTCCCATGTCGAAGACGCGGTCGTTCACCTGGAAGCCCGTGGCCTGCATCGTGGCGAGATCGAAGTCGAAGCGCAGATAGTGCCAGTTCACCTTGGTCGGAATCTCGTTGTAGCAGAGCCGCTGCGCGCCGCCGGGCAGGTCCTCCCAGTCCTCCGGCGAAAGATGATAATGCGTGATCGTCTTGCCGGCTGTGCCGATCGGCTTGATCGGCGTGGTCTTGCGCTTGAACTGCCATTTCTGCAGGTGCACGCCGTTCTCGGCATTGAGAAAGCGCAGATGCGGCATCACCCGCTCGCCCCCAGTGCCGTGGCTGTCGCCGACCTGGAGGTCGTAGAGGAAGCCGAAGGAGCGGATATCGGTTTCCGACAGTTCGAGCTCGGTCGCCTCCGGCTTGAAGGTGAAATAGGTCTCGATCCGGATCGGGCCGGCTTTTCGGAAGGTCAGACGCTTGATCGCGACGTTCTGAGCCCCCTTCTTCGGCCGCGTCGCGATCTTCAGCGCATAGGAGCCATCGACGCCGCCATGCGAGCCGAAATCCCAGTTCGGCAACGTCGAGAGCATGGCGTGGCTGTGCTGGGCGTAGCCGGGCAGCATCGCATCGAGCGAATGCTCGTAATTGCCGACGAGCTGGGTCCAGCCGCACATGCCGCGGTCGAAATCGTCGAGACAGATGATGCGCGGCAGCGGATCGAAGCGGCTGAGCCGCGGGTCGGCCTCTCGGATGGCGCGGCGCATGTCGTCGAGCTGGGAATTTGGCGGATTCATGTCGCTAACCTTTGACCGCGCCGGCGGTCAAGCCGGCGACAAGGTGCTTCTGCATCAGGATGACGAAGGCGAGCACCGGCAGGAGCTGCACGGTGGAGGCGGCAAAGAGCACGCCCCATTCGACGCCCTCGACCGCGCCGATCATCTCGGCGACCACCAGAGGCGCCGTCTTGGCCTTGGTCGTGGTGAAGATGAAGGCGAAGAGGAACTCGTTCCAGGCATAGACGATGACGAAGACCGCGACCGCCAGCATGCCCTGCGCCGCGAGCGGGAAGATCACGCGCCGGATGATCTGAAACTGCGAAGCGCCGTCGATCATCGCCGCTTCGTCGAGTTCGCGCGGGATCTGGTCGATGAAGGTGCGCATCACGATGGTGCCGAGCGAGACGAAGAAGGTGGCGTAGAGCACGATCAGGACGAGATGCGTGTCGTTGAGGCCGAGCCAATTGACCACGGGAAACAACGGCAGCGTGATCACGATCGGCGGGATCAGGCGAATGAAGATCAGGAAGAAGGCTGAGCCCTGGAGCGCTTTCGAGGCATGGCGCGAATAGGCGAAGCCGGCGAGCAGCGACACGGCCACGGCCAGAACGGTGGCGCCCAGCGTGACCAGAAAGCTGTTCCAGAGACCGAAGAAGAAGTCGCCCCAGCGGCTCCAGAGCAGTTCGTAATTGGCGAGCGTCGGCAGGAAGCTGAAGCGCGAGGTCAGCGAGAAAATGTCACGGTCCGACTTGAACGACGACATCACGATCAGTGCGATCGGCAGCAGCGACCAGGCCAGGATAGCGAGCACGCCGAGCAGCTTCAGGATCAGGAGCAGGAGGGAGGGCTTACGCATTTTTGCGGAACATCTCCCTGTAGAGCCCGCGCAGATAGACCAGCGCGAGCAGCAGCGAGGCGAGCACGAGCAGCCAGCCGGTGGCGGCCGCCGAGCCGAAGGCGTTGTACCGGAAGGCTTCGAGATAGAGGTAGACTGCCATCACCTCGGTCGTGCGGGCAGGTCCGCCGCCGGTCATCAGCCAGACTTCCGAAAACAGGCGGAAGGCGAAGATGTAGCGAAACAGCGCCGCGATCAGGAGCGCCGGCATCAGCAGCGGCAAGGTGATGCGCCGGAACGCGGCCCAGCCGGTGGCGCCATCGATCGCGCCGGCCTCATAGAGGTCGTCGGGAATCGAAAGCCGCGCCGCATAGATGATGATGAAGCTGAAGGGCAGATGCAGCCAGATCGAGAGCAGGCTGACCATAGCCAGGCCATGGTTCGGGTTCACCGCCCATTCGATCGGCGGCAGGCCGATGAAGCCGAGAAGCTGGCTCATCATCCCGACATCGGGCTCGAACAGATAGCGCCACATCACCACCGCCGAGACTTCCGAGACCGCATAAGGCGCGAGCACGACGGCGAGCAGGATCGGCCTGAACGGCACGCCGGACGCGAAGAACAGCGCCATGCCGAGGCCGATCAGCAGCTCGACATGCACGACGATGGCAACGACGATCACCGTGTTGACCAGCGCCCGCCAGAAATAGGGGTCGCCCAGCACCTTCGCGTAATTGGCCAGCCCGACGAATGTCGCCGCCTGGCCGAAGCTCGACTGGTTCAGGCTGAGCCAGAACACATAGAGCGCCGGCAGGAAAATGACGCAGCCGACCATCAGCTGGACGGGACCGACGAGCGCGATCGCCGAGAGGGGTGTGCGGGCGGTCATCACGCGATCCGGAAGCGCGCGAGCATGTCACGGTCGATCTCGATGCCCAGCCCCGGTCCCTGGGGCACCGCGAGCTTGCCGTCGATGAGCTGGAAACCCTCGCCGACGACCGGCCGGGTGAAGGCGTCGCGCAGCGGGTTGGCGTAGACCATGCACTCGAAGGTGCGAAAGCTCTCGGCCGCGGCAGCGAGCTGCAGGCTGGCGGCAACGCAGATCGCGCCCGACCAGCCGACATGGGGCGCATAGGCAGTGTGGAAGCTCGCCGCGAGTTCGGCGATGCGCCAGGTTTCTGTGATGCCGCCCGAGCGCGTCACATCGGGCTGGATCAACCCGAGCGAGCGATCCTGCAGCATCATCAGCGCTTCGGAACCGACATAGTCGCTCTCGCCGGCGGCGAGACGGATCGGCAGATGCTGTGCCAACCGGCGATAGCCCTCGCGGTCATGCGGCGCGATCGGTTCCTCGAAGAAGCCGTAGCCGAGATCGGCGAGCGCCTTGCCGACGATCATCGCGTCGTCGACGTCATAGGCCCAGTTGGCATCGACATAGAGCGCGATGTCGTCGCCCGCGAGCTTGCGCACGAGCCGCGCGCGGGCGATCGCATCCTTCAAGGGATGGCCGAGCTTGACCTTGATCTCGCGGAAGCCCGCCTTGAGCGCGCTCGCGACTTCCGCCTCGACGGTGGCATCGTCGAGCCAGTTGATCGAGGAGGCGTAGGCCGCGACCTCGGTCCGGCCGATGCCGCCGAGCAGCTTATGGATTGGTGCGTCGGCAGCCTTTCCGGCGATGTCCCAGAGCGCGATGTCGATCGCGGAGATCGCCTCGACCAGTTGTCCGCCGGGCCGGCCGGAGAGCACAGCCCGCATCGCTTTCCAATGCGCGCGCCTGTCGGCCGGGTCCTTGCCGATCAGCCTGGGGCTGAGCGCCTCGTCGATCAGCCGCGCATAGCCGGCCGCACCCCTGCGCGCCAAGGCCTCACCGACGCCGACGATGCCATCACTCGTCGTGACCTCGACAACGACGATCTCGATGGCCGGGAATTCGCCCTGCGAGGTGCGCTGGACCTTGGGCAAGGTCGCGCGCAGCGGATGGGCTTCGATGCTGGCGATGGTGCGGGTGGCCATTGTGCTGTCGGCTTCTGGAGCTGTCCGGTCGGCGATCAACCTAACTGATAGGTTGATCAGTTGCAAACCTGATCGGCATCTGTCAATCATTAGCCATGGAAACCCTGATGCACCGGCCCGCGGCCTTGGCCGCGCTCGACAACGACCCCTTCACCGGGGCCGATGTCGTGCCGACGCGGCTCGGCGACACGCTGATCGCGCGCATCACCCAGGCGATCCATGACGGCCGGCTGAAGCCCGGCGATGCGCTGCCCTCGGAGGCGCGGCTGGCCGCCTCCTTCGGTGTCAGCAAGCCGATCGCGCGCGAGGCCATCCGCCAGCTCGCGGCGATGGGCGTGGTCAATATCCAGCAGGGCAAGGTCACGCGCGTCCAGGCGCTCGATGCCGGCCCGCTCGACCGCTTCTTCCGTTTCGCCGTGCGCGGCCGCAAGACCGGCCTGACGGAAGCCGTCGAGCTGCGTCGCATCCTCGAGCCGCCGATCGCCGCCCACAGCGCCGAGCGCCGCTCGTCGGCCGATGTCGAGCGGCTCGACTTCATTCTCGCACGCATGGAGGCGGCGCTCGGCGACGTGCCGCGCTGGATCGAGGCCGATCTCGATTTCCACGAGGCCGTCGCCGCCTCCTCGGGCAACCGCCTGCTCGATTTCCAGATCAGAGGCCTGCGGCCGGTCATTCGCGAGGTGATGGAAATCTTCAATTCGCGCGAGGCGCGCACGTCCGCCGATTGGGCCAAAACCTATCGGCGGCATGTCCTGGTGGTCGATGCCATTCGCGCCGGCGACGCCCAGGCCGCCACTATCGCCATGAACAAGCATTTCGAAGCGGCTGAAGCCGCCATCGCGGAACTCGCGACACTCCGGGAGGGTGACCATGACCACAACGACAGGACTGGACCGTAGGCAGCTTCTCGGCGGCGTCGCCGGCCTGAGCCTTGCCGGGTTCGACCCGCGCCAAGCCTTCGCGCAGGCCGGCCCGCTGAACGTCTTTGCCCATCGCGTCATGCAGACGGTCTCGACCGGCGCGCAGGGCGGCGACATCACCAAGGACTGGGCGCAGAAGAACGGCACCGCGATCCAGTGGACAACCTTCGACACCGGCCCCTTGCAGGAGCGCCTGTTTCGCGAGGCGAGCCTGTCGGAATCGACCGTCGATGTCGGCTTCGTGCTCAACACGCAGGTCATCCCGCGCGCCGCCAACCTGTTCGAGCCGCTCGACGACTACCTCAAGCGCGATCCGATCGAGGATGCGGCGGATGTCTTTCCGGGCCTGATCGAGGGCATGAAGGTGGCTGGCCGCCAGCTTGCTGTACCCTTCCGCCATGCCTCCTCCGGCCTGCACTACAATGAGGAATTGCTGGCCGAGAAGGGCTTCTCGAAGCCGCCTGCGACGATCGAGGAGATGATCGAGGTCGCCAAGGCCTGCACCTATCGCCGCGCCGACGGCACGGCGGTGACCGGCCTGTGCATGCCGGGCGTGACTTATCCCAATGTCATCGACCTCGCCCGCGCCTGGGACGGCGATTTCATCACGCCGGACTTCAAATGCGTCGCCGACCAGCCGCCAATGCTCAATGCGATCAAGATCCTGCGCGAGCTGTTCCAGGCCAATGCCTTCCCGCGCAATTTCGCGACGCTCTCGCCCGAGGACGTCAATGTCTGGATGCAGACCGGCCGGGCCGCGATGAGCCTGCAGAGCATGGGCCGCAACCGCATTTACAACGACCCGCAGAAGTCGAAATTTCCCGGAAAGATCAAGACGATCGCCGTACCGGCATCGAAGACGCTGGCCGGCAAATATGACGCTGCCCCCGCCAAGGTCGAGTTCTGGGGTCTGGTCATTCCGAAGAATGCCAAGCGCAAGGACCTTGCATGGAGCTTCATCAAGACGATGGTCTCCAGGGAGGCGACATTGAAGGCAGCGCTCAACGGCAACGGCCCGGTGCGCGCCTCGACCTATGCCGACGAGGCTTTCAGCAAGACGGTGCCCTATGCCGCAGAGGAATTGAAGGTGCTGAAGGTCGCCCGCGTGCCGCTGCCGGCCTTCGACGAGGCGGCTCGCGCCGGCGACTTCTTCAAGGAGGAGGCCGAGGCAGCCGTGCTCGGCATGAAGACGCCCGAGGAGGCGATGGCTTCTCTGGTCAAGCGCGTCCAGCCGCTGCTGCCGGCCTGAAGCCGACGATCTCCCAACGCGCGATCACGGCGCGAGACGAAACTTCGGAGGAAGCCCATGTCCAGATCGATCTCTCGCCGCCATTTCGGCCTGCTCGCGGGCAGCGCCGCCACAGCGCTCGCCTTGCCCAAGGCGGCCCGCGCCCAGGCCAAGACGGTCACCGCGCTCGGCCACCGCGTCCACCAGACCTCCGCCACCACCGGACCGGGCGGCGACGCCACCGAAGCCTGGCGCAAGGCCTCGGGCGCGAGCGTGAATTGGGTGACCTTCGGCGACGTCAACGCCATCCATGAACGGCTGCTGCGCGAGGTCACGCTCGGCGAGACCACGATCGACGTCGCCTATCTGCTGAACGGACGCGCCGTACCGCGCAATCTCAAGCTGTTCGAGCCGCTCGACGCGCTGATGAAGGAAGCTCCGCTCGAAGCTTTCGACGATTTCGCGCCGGGCCTGATCGCGCCCCTGAAGCTCGATGGCACGCTGCACGGCATCCCCGTCCGCCACGCCACCAACGCCCTGATCTACAACGAGGCGCTGCTGGAGGAACGCGGCGTCACAAAGCTGCCGGAGAGTTTCGAGGAACTGGCCGAGATCGCCCGCAAGCTGAGCTTCAAGCGCGACGACGGCACGCAGGTGTTCGGGCTCGCCTTCACCGCCGCCTTCGCCTCGAATTTCCTGACGCTCGCGCGCTGCTTTGGCGGTGACTACATGACCAGCGACGGCAAGCTCGTCGCCAACGAGCCCGGCATGGTCAAGGCGCTGACGCTGCTGGCGGATTTCTACAAGGCCGGCGTGCTGCCGCGAAACTTCGCCACCGTGAACAACGAGGAGATCACGACCTGGATGCAGCAAGGCCGGGCCGCTATCACGGTCAATCCCTTCGCGCGGCTGGTGACCTACAACGACCCGAGCAAGGGCAAATATGCCGGACGCTTCAAATCGCTGCTGCCGCCGATGGCCTCCGATCTCGTCGGCAAGGTCGCCTTCGCGCCGACGACGGAATTCTGGTCGCTGGTGATCCCGAAGAACACGAAGCAGAAGCCGCTGGCCTGGGAGATGATCAAGGCGCTCTCGTCGAAATCCGGGACCCTGGCCATGGCCTTGAACGGCAATGGTCCGACGCGGGTCTCGACCTATTCCGACGAGAAGCTGAAGGCAGCGATGCCCTACGCCGCCGACGAGGCCGCCGCGCTGAAAGCCTCGCGCATCCATCTGCCGGCCTTCGACGAGCAGGCCCGCGCCCATGACATCTTCCTCGAGGAAACGCAGGCCGCCGTGCTCGGCATCAAGCCGGCGCAGGTAGCGATGGACGACGCGGTCAAGCGCGTGAAGCCCCTGTTGAGCTGATGGCAGGCCAGCTGACAGGACGGGTCGCGCTCGTCACCGGCGCGGCCCGCGGAATCGGGCTGGCGATCGCAACACGCCTCGCGGAAGCCGGCGCCGAGACGATCATCCACGACCGCGATGCGCAAGCCGCGACGATCGCTCGCTCCCTGTCGGCGGCCGGTTGGTCGGCAAGCTCGCTGATCCACGATCTCGCCGTGCCGTCCGCACCGTCGGCGATGCTGGCGGAGCTACGGCTGGCAGGGCGCGAGCCGGATATCCTCGTGCTCTGTGCCTCCGCCGAAATCCGCGAGACCTGGGAGGCTCTGAGCGAAGACGCCCTTCGGGTGCAGAGCGAGGTCAATCTACACGCCACCGCCCGGCTGCTGCAGGCCTTCCTTCCGGTCATGATCGGCCGGGGGTTCGGGCGGGTGATCGCGATCGGCTCGGTGCAGGAGGTCCGCGGCAATGCCGACTGTCTCTACTACGCCGCCACCAAGGCCGCGCAGACCAGCATGATCTTGACGCTGGCACGCACCCTGCGGGCTCCCGACATTACCCTGAACGTCATACAGCCCGGGGCCATCCGGACGGAGCGCAACCAGGCGATTCTGCAGCAGCCCGGCCGTGAGGCGCTGGCACTGGAGCGGATTCCACTCGGGCGGCTCGGGAGTCCCGGCGACTGCGCGGGGCTGGCGCTGCTGCTCTGCACGCCGGACGGCGCCTATCTCAACGGTGCCGAAATCGCCGTCGACGGTGGCATGCGGCTGTAATCGCTTGAGCCAAAGCCCGACGCGTTCGGCGACATGGGCCCGGTTGTTGTCGAACCGCGGCAACATCTGCTCTCGGGCCTGCTGCGTCTGCTCCCTTTCTCTCCTCGCATGTTCCGGGCTCCACAACGATCCGTCACGACAATTGCCGTAGCGACGCGCCTTACACGGCCTGCCTGACGAAATGATCGGGTGCGACCTCGACCAGCGCCTGCGCCGGGGCCTTCCAGTCGAGCGCGCGAATCGGGCTCGGAATTTCGTCGACCGCCAGTTCGCGTCGCAGGGAGCGGCGCGCCGGATCAGGTACCGGCACGGCCGAGAGAAGCTTTCGCGTGTAGGGATGGCGTGGATCGGCGAAGACCGCTTCGCGCGTGCCGAGTTCGACGATCTCGCCGAGATACATCACCGCGACGCGATGACTGACACGCTCGACCACGGCCATGTCGTGCGAGATGAAGAGATAGGCGAGGCCGAACTCCGCCTGCAGATCGAGCATCAGGTTCAGCACCTGCGCCTTGACCGAGACGTCGAGCGCCGAGACCGCCTCGTCGGCCACAACGAGCTTGGGCGACAGTGCCAGCGCGCGGGCGATCGCCAGGCGCTGGCGCTGGCCGCCGGAGAATTCATGTGGGAAGCGCCCGCCCATATCGGGCGAAAGGCCGACCTTGCGCATCAGTTCGGCGACGCGGTCTCGCGCATCGCTTCCCTTGGCCAGGCCATGGACCACGATCGGCTCGGCGATAGCTGCGCCGACGCTCTTGCGCGGATTCAGGCTCGCGAACGGATCCTGAAAGATCATCTGCATGTCGCGGCGGACGTCGAGCAGATCGCCCTTGCCTAAGCCCGTGACGTCTCGACCCTGGAAGCGCACCGTGCCGGCGGTCGGCTCGATCAGGCGCAGGATCGTGCGCCCCGTCGTCGATTTGCCGCAGCCGGATTCGCCGACCAGCGCCAGCGTCTCGCCGCGTTGCAGCGTGAAGGAGAGGTTTTCGACAGCGTGGACCCGGCCGCGCAAACGGCCCAGGATGCCGCCACGAATGCCGAAGCGCGTCGTCAGTCCGGAAACCTCCAGCAGCGGCGCCTCATCGGCCTTGACCGTGTCGGCGGCCAGTGTCGGCACGCCCTTGACCTGGCCGTTGGCGGCGTCGATCGCCGGGAAGCGCAGCGGCCGGCCGTGGCCCTCCATGTCGCCGAGCTTCGGCACGGCGGCGAGCAGCGCCTTGGTGTAGCCATGCACCGGGCGGTTGAAGACCTGTTCGGAGGCTGCGTCCTCGAGTTTGCGGCCCTTCCACATCACCACGACGCGGTCGGCAATTTCGGCGACGACGCCCATGTCGTGGGTGATGAAGAGGACGGACATGCCCTCCTCGTCCTGCAGCGTCTTGATCAGCTCGAGGATCTGGGCCTGGATCGTCACATCGAGCGCGGTCGTCGGCTCGTCGGCGATCAAGAGCTTCGGCTTGCAGGCGAGCGCGGTCGCGATCATCACGCGCTGGCGCATCCCGCCGGAGAGTTGGTGCGGATAATTGCCGAAGCGGGTTTTGGCGGAGGGGATGCGAACCTTTTCCAGCATGCGCAGGGCTTCGGCCTGGGCTGCAGCCTTGTCGAGCCCGCGATGGTAGCGCAGCGCCTCGCTGATCTGGTAGCCGACGGTGAGAACCGGGTTCAGGCTCGTCATCGGTTCCTGGAAGATCATCGCGACGTCATTGCCGCGGACTTTTCGCATCTCGTCTTCGGTGAGCGCCAAGAGATCGCGGCCATCGAGCGCAATCCTGCCCTGGATGCGCCCGCTCGTCTCCGAGACCAGCCGCATGATCGAGAGCGCGGTGACTGATTTGCCCGAGCCGGATTCGCCGACGATCGCGACGGTTTCGCCGGGCGCAACGTCAAAGCTCAGGTCTTCGATCGCCCAGCGCCACTGCCCTCCGACGCGGAAGGCGGTCTGGAGGTTCTGGACGGAGAGGACGGGGGCGCTCATCGCTCGCCCTTCAGCTTGGGATCGATGGCGTCGCGCAGGCCGTCGCCGAGGATGTTGAGAGCGAAGACGATGATCAGGATGGCGAGTGACGGCGCCAGCACGAGCCAGTAGCTGTCTAGAATGTTCTCGAAGCCTTCGCGGATCATGCCGCCCCAGGTCGCGATCGGCGGTTTCACGCCGAGCCCGATGAAGGCGAGCGAAGCCTCGGTGCGGATTGCTGCGGCGAGCCAGAGCGAACCCATCACCAAAATCTCGGGGAAGATGTTGGGCAGGATGTGGCGGGCCATGATGCGCGCATCCGAGAAGGCGAGCGCCCTGCCGGCCTCGATGAAGTCGCGTTCCTTGACCGTGATCGTCGGCGCGCGCGCGATGCGGGCGAAGGAAGGGATCGAGGTCAGCGCGATCGCGATGGTGATGTTCTCCATCGAGGGGCCGAGCATCGCGACCAGGATCAGCCCAAGGATGAGCGAGGGGAAGGCGAGCAGGATGTCCATCGCCTGCATCACCACGACGTCGAATCTTCCGCCATACCAGCCGGCGAGAATGCCGATCAGCGAGCCGATCACCAGCGCGATCACCGTAGAGGCCACGCCGATGACGAGTGAGATGCGCGCGCCGTAGAGCAGCCGCGAGAGGATGTCGCGGCCGAAATAGTCGGTGCCGAGATAGTAGTTCTCATGCGGCGGTTGGAGCCGGGACAGGATGTCCTGTTCGAGCGGATCATGCGGGGCGATCAGCGGCGCGAAGACGGCGGCAAGGATCACCGCGACCACGATCACAAGGCCTACCCAGGAGGTCTTGTTGGCGTTGAAGGCGCCGAGCGTGGCCGAGAGCCGCCGCATTCGCGGCGGGGCGGCCGGCCCGGCCTCATGGACGGACGAGGTGCTCATGACAGCTTCACCCTTGGATCGGCGAGGGCATAGGTCAGGTCGGTCGCGATGTTCACCAGCACGACGATCAGCGTGTAGATCACCATCATGCCCTGCAGCATGGTGTAATCGCGCTGGTTCAGCGCGCCGACGATCAGCTTGCCGAGGCCCGGCCGGTTGAAGACGATCTCGGTCAGCACCGAATTGCCGATCAGGATGCCGAGATAGAGGCCGACGATGGTGATGATCGGGATCAGCGCGTTGCGCAGCGCATGCCGCCAGACCACCACGCGCCAGGGTACGCCCTTGGCGCGGGCGGAGCGGACATAATCCTCCTGCATCACCTCCAGCATGGCCGAGCGGGCGACGCGGGTGATGTAGGCTGCCATGATCAGCCCGAGGTTGAGCGCCGGCAGCGCCATTGCCTGGAACCAGGCCGAGAGCGAACCCGAGCCCGCGCTGATCACCGGGAACCAGCGCAGCATGATCGCAAACAGGATCAGCAGGATGATCGCCGAGACGAAGGGCGGGAAGGACAGCCCGAGCAGCGAGGCGATGCGCGTCACATAGTCCGGCATACGGTTGCGGTTGATCGCGGCCCAGACGCCGAGCGGCACGCCGATGGCGATGCCGATCAGCATCGAGACGATCGTCAGCTCCAGCGTCCAGGGCAGGACGACGAGGATTTCCTGGATCACCGGGCGCCCTGTGACGAGCGAGACGCCCCAGTCGCCCCGGATCGCGCCCGTCAGGAAGGTCCAGTACTGCTCGATCAGCGGGGCATCGAGGCCCAGCCGCGTGCGCATCGCGGCGATCGCGTTGGCGTCGGCCTGATCGCCGAGGATGACCTGCGCGGGGTCGCCCGGCACGATCCGCACGACGACGAAGACGAGAGTCAGCACGGCCCAGAGCGTGACGACCGCGAAGCCGAGCCGTTTGACGAGGAAGGCGCCCATGATGCCGCCGAATGTCGGAGAAAAGGAGCGGCCGGTTACGGCCGCTCCTAGGGAATCACTTCGTGAAGCGCGTCGTCTCCAGCACCGGTGGCCCGAGGTTCAGCGAAGCCCTCAGCTCGTAGCCGAGGTCGAGGCTGTCCTTGTAGGCCCAGAGCTGCATCATCTCGTTCACGGGAATGGCACAGACCTGCGCGATGATCTTCTGCTGGGCGGTCTTCCAGAGCTCGATCTGCTTGGCCTTGTCGGTCTCCGAGCGGGCGGCGTCGATCTCCGCATCGGCGACCTTGCAATGCGAGAAGTTGGTCACCGCCGTCGGCGTTTTTACGATCGAACGCGAGTGGAAGAACTGCGTCAGGTAGACATCAGCCACGGGGAAGCGCGCCGCCTGGAAATGCACGACCTGCGACAGATCCTGCCGGATCTGCTGGTGGAAGGTCGCGTGCTCGACCGGCTGGATCTCCAGCGTGATGCCCGCCCGCTTGAGCAGTGCCTGCGTTGCCTCGGTGAAGCTCAGCATCGAGGGCAGCGTCGTGTTGATCGTCTTGATCGTCACGCCGTTGGGAAAGCCTGCCTCTGCCAGCAGCGCCTTGGACTTGGCGAGATCGAAGGGCAGCAGCGGCGCCTTCTCGTCCGTGCCGAGATAGCCCGACGGTACGACTGATACGCTTGGGCGCGAGATGTTCTTGCCGCGGAACTGCCAGATCGCGTTGCGGTCGATCGCATGCGCGATCGCCTGCCGGACCTTGAGATTGTCGAGCGGCGGCTGGCTCGTGTTGAGATGCAGCACCGACATCTCCGCCGGCCCCATGGCCACGACCTTGACGCCGGGCAAGGCGTTCATGCGGTCGACCCAGGCCTGCTCCTGCCGGCCGAGCATCATGTCAAGCTCGCCCGCCTGGAACGCGAGGTCGCGCGAGGAATCGGACGGGATGAAGCGGTAGAGGATCTCCGTCAGCTTCGGCTTGCCGCGGAAATAGTTCGGGTTCGCGACGAGCTTGGCATATTGCTGCGGCACGTATTCGGAGAACATGAACGGGCCGGTACCGACAGGCTTCTTCGCGAAGCCGTCCTTGCCCAACTCCTCGGCGGCCTTCTTACAGACCATGTTGCCGCCGTGATAGTTCATCACGATGCCGAGCAGGCTCGGGATCGCCTGCTTCAGCGTAATCTTGACGGTGTATTTGTCGGGCGCCTCAACCTTGTCGAAGGCGGTGTAATCCGAGGAAAAGGCCGAGCTCTCCTTACTCGCCGCGCGGCTGAGCGAATAAACGGCGTCCTCCGAGGTGAACTCGCCATAGCCGTGATGGCACTGCGCGCCCTGGCGCAGCTTGAAGGTCCATTCCTTGCCGTCGGGCGAGGAGGTCCAGCTCTCGGCGAGATCGGGTTCCATGAATTCGGGCGAGAGCTCACCCGGCTTGATCCGCACGAGTCCGTTGAACATCCAGTTCAGCAGCGCCTTGCCAGGCGTGCCGGAATTCAGATGCGGATCGAGCACGCCCGCATCCGAACTTTGCATGCCGACGGTCAGCACCGTCTTTTGCGCGAGCGCGGGCGTCGCCAGCAGCGTGCCCGCCAGCATGGCTGCGAGGATTGATCCGGTTCGTTTCATTGCTGTTCCCCTGTGTTTTTCTTGGGTGTCGGCGATCCCGGCTTTGCGCCGGTGACGGCTGGATAGGGCGGCGACCCGTCCGGATCGCGAATTCCACCCTGTCCGTGATCTCTGAATCTCTGCCTAGAGCGTATCCTCCAGCCTGCAATTGACCAGCAATTCCGCGACCGAAGCATTGTTGGGCAGCGCGAGGACCGTGGCAACCAGCCGTGCCAGATCCTCCGGCTGCGTCATCGCTCCCGGCGTGAGCGCCGTGCTCGCCGCGGTCATGTCGGTCCGCACGAAGGAGGGGCAGAGCGCGGTCGCGCGCACGCCCTTGTCCCAGGCGATGCGCCGCGCGGCATGGTTCAGGGCGAGCATCGCGTGTTTCGCCATATTGTAGGCGACATAGTCGTTGCGCACGCGCTTGCCTGACATCGAGGCGACATTGACGATGCGGCCCGTGCCGCTCGCCTCCAGATGCGGCAGGGCGCAATGGATCAGGTTGAGCGGGCCCTTGCAGTTCACCGCCCAGATCGCGTCGAGCTCAGCCTCGTCCGGCTTGCGCAAGGTCATGGCGCTGTGCATGCCGGCATTGTTGACGAGCCCGTCGATCCGGCCGAAGCGCGCCATCGCCGCATCCGTCCAGGTACGGTGGCTCGTCCAGTCCTGCGCGTCGTAGCGCGCGACATGGACACGACCCGACTCCCAGCCGGCGCTCATGGTCCTGAGCGAGTCGAGGTCGCGTCCGCCAAGGCTGAGGCAGTAGCCCTCCCCGTGCAGCGCCTCGGCAACCGCGCGGCCGATGCCGCGATTGGCGCCCGAGATCAGGATCACGCGTCCTATTGGGGCAAGCATCAGCGATATCCCCTAGCCGTGCAGCGTCAGTGCGACGTCCGTCGCGGGTTCGCGTAAGAAGCGGTCCAGCCTGAACGGGGTGAGATCGAAGCGCGGCTGCCTTGCCAGCGCAAGATCGGCGAGGATTTCGCCGGTGACCGGACCGATGCCGAAGCCATGGCCCGAGAACCCGGCCGCGACGATCAGGCCGTCGAGGCCAGTATGGGCATCGATCGCCGGCAGCGCATCGGGCGTGAGGTCGATCAACCCGCCCCAGAGGCGCGCGATCCCGGCATCGGCGGCAGCCGGCAGCACCTGCGTCACCCGCTCGATCAAGACGGCGATGTCCGCCGCGCGCGGAGCCAGCGCGTCCATTGTCCAGGAGACCGGTTCATGCGGCCAGTCGCCGATGCCGGTGGTGACGCGCAGGCGGCCATCGACTTCCTGCCGGCCGGCGGCGTCGGCATTGGCGACGCCGAAGACCTGCTCGAACAGCGGCGGCAGCGGCACGCTCTGCATGACGCAGACGAGCTTGACCCGCAGCGGCAGATCGAGCCCCAGTGGCCGCAGCAGTTCTGGCGCATGGATGCCTGTCGCCAGGATGACCCGCCCGGCGGAAACGATCTCGCCATCTGATGTCTCGATGCCCGTGACTGTGTCGCCAGTTCGGGTCAGCGCCCGCACCCCGGTGCCCTCACGGATGGTCGCGCCATAACGCGCGGCGGCCGCAGCGAAGGCCCGCACCGTCGGGATAGGGTCGGCATGGCCGTCGCCCGGGCAGAACGAGGCGGCGAGGATCGACGGGCCGATGGCCGGCGCGATCGCCCTGATCGCCGCATTGTCCGGCAGATAGTCTATGGCGAGGCCGAGCTCTCGCTGCCGGACAACCAGCTCGCGGATGATCTCGACCTCGGCTTCCGTCCGCGCGAGGCGCAGATTGCCGCGCCGGCGATAGCCGGTCGTCGCGCCGAGCTCCTCGTCCAACCCGCCCCAGCGCTCGACCGCCGCCTTCGCCAGCGGCAGCTCCGCCGGGTCGCGCCCGGATTGCCTGACACCGCCCAATGTCCAGCTGGACGCCATCGCCGCCAGGCTGCGGGCCTCGAACAATGTCACCGAATGCCCGGCGCGCGCGATCTCGTAGGCTGCGGCCGCGCCGCTGATCCCGCCTCCGACGATGATAACGTCCGGCATGTCGACAGGCTCAGGACAGGTCGACGCTGATGCGCTTTTCGACCTCGTCCGGCCGGCGACGCCGATACGCGGTGACCTCGAACTCGACTTTGAGCTCGGGCTGGCCGAGCGGCGTGCAGGTCGTGGTGTTGGCGGGGTCGATGCCGCGGAACTTGCGTCCGACGACCTCGCCGACCGCCGCCATATCGGCGATGTCCGGGACGAAGACCTTGATCGCGACGACGTCCTTCAACGAGGCATCGACGGCGGCGAGCGCGCCCTCGATATTGCTGAAGGCCTGCTCGGCCTGGCCCCTGGCGTCGCTGGCGATGGCGCGGGTCTTGTAGTTGCGCCCGGCCGTGTTGGAGACAAAAATCATGTCGCCGGCGACCACCAGCCGCGAATAGCTGTTCAGATCCTCGTACTTGCTCCCGGATTTGACTTTGATGATCTCGCTCACGGGCATCTCCTCCAAGCATGTTCAGCGGAGCACGGCAGTTTTCGCCGCGCGTCGGCGATCGGCTTGCCCACTCGGCGTCAGCAAGATTGGTATATACCACTCAAGCCGATCAATGCTGTCAAGGATGCCGCCGAAAGGGCGCGTAGAAACCGCGGAAGACCCGACACGCCGCTCGCGCTCAAGAAGACGCGCCCCATCCCAGGTGAAGACGCGATTGACGTTTGGTATACACCAATCCATGCTGCCTCAGGCCGATAAAAAGGGGATCTCCGATGACGATGATTTCGCGCCGTGCCCTTGTCGCTGCCGGAGCCAGCCTTCCCCTGGTTACGGCCTCCACCTTCTCCCAGACACTCGCGAGAAAGGTCCTGCGCTTCGGCCTGTCGAGTTTTCCGCCGAGCCTGCAGCCCTGGGTCCATACCGGCACCGCCGCGCTCACCGTGAAGCTCCTGATCTTCCGCGGCCTGACCGGCTTCGACGAAAAGGGCGAGGTTCGGCCCGAGCTCGCGGAATCCTGGACGCAGGACGGCGAGACGGCCTGGGTCTTCAAGCTGCGGCAGGCGAGCTTCCATAACGGCAAGTCGGTGACGGCCGACGATGTGAAATGGACGCTGGAGCAGATCGCCGCGCCGAATTCCGCTGCCTTCCTGAAGGCCGAATTCGGCGGCATCGAAAAAATCGAGACGCCCGATCCCCGCACCGTGCGCATCGTCATGAAGCAGCCGACCGTGACCCTGCCGATCTGGCTCGCCAGCCCGCACGCGCCGATCATCGCCAAGGACTCGATCGAAGGGCGCGGCCTCGGCGTCGGCGCCGGCCCCTTCACCGTCAAGGATCAGGAGCGCGGCGTCTCGATCGAGGTTGCGGCCTTCGACAAATACTACAAGCCCGGCCTGCCCAGGCTCGCCGGCATCAAGCTCACCGCCTATGCCGATGAAAACCTGCGTGTCGCCGCGCTCCAGGCCGGCGATGTCGATCTGATCGAATATGTACCCTGGCAGTCTATGGCTGCGATCGAGAAGGATCCGCGCCTCAAGCTCGACGCTGCCAACGGCCCGTTCATGGGACTGAACTTCAATGGCACCAGCGGGCCGTTCAAGGATCCGCGCCTGCGTCAGGCGGTCGGTTTCGCCATCCGGCGCGAGGACATCGTCCAGGCCGCCTTCTTCGGGCGCGGCACGCCACTCCAGGGCATCCCGATCCCCGATACCAGCCCCTATTACGATGCCGGACGCGCGAAATTCTGGAGCTATGATCCCGACAGGGCCAGGCAGCTGATGGCGGAAGCCGGCGTGGCGAAGGGTTTTTCCTGCACGCTGCTGTCGACGGCGCAATACGGCATGCACAAATCGACCGCCGAGGTGGTGCAGGCCCATCTCGGCGAGATCGGCATCGACGTGAAGCTCAACCTGCCGGACTGGGCCTCGCGCGTCGATCTCGGCGGCAAGGGGCGCTACGAATTCTGCGTCCAGGGCACGACGGCCGACAACAACGATCCGGACGGGCTCGCACCGCTGCTTGACGGTGAGTTGCCCCCGAACATCTCGCGCAGTTTTGGCCTGCCGACGCCGGAGCTCCACGCGCTCTTCGCCAAGGGGCGCGCCGAGTTCGACATCGCCAGGCGCAAGGCCATCTATGCCGAGCTCGAGAAGCTCGCTCTGGAGCAGGCGACGCTCGTCGGCCTCGCCTGGCGCTCCCAGGGCTATGGCATGGTCAAGGGCGTGACGGGCTTCAAGGCTCTGCCGGGTGGCACGAATTTCTTCTCGGCCTATTCGCTGGAAGAAACCTCGCTGGCTTGACCTGGGATGATGGTCATTCCGCGCGCGTGGTGCGTTCCAGCCGGGCGAAGCGCTCGAGCCGAAAGGGCCTGGCGTCGATCAGCGGCGTCGCGCCCCTGACGAGGTCAGCAATCAGCCTGCCGGCGCCCGGGCCGATACCGAAGCCGTGGCCCGAGAAGCCACTGGCGATGAAGAAGCCCGGCAGGCGCGGCACCTCGCCTATCACGGGCACCGCATCGGGCATCGCATCGACGAAGCCGCCCCAGGCCTGCGCGATCTTCAGGCCCGCGAAAGCCGGGAAGGCTTTGATCAGATTGGCCTGACCTTCGTTCAGGATATTACTGGCTGGCGCCGGATCGAGCACGCGCATGCGCTCGAAAGGCGTCACCTCGTCGAGAGCCCAGCGCCGCGGCGTCCGCGCCTCCTCGAGGAAGCGCGCCCCGAGATGCAACCTGAGCTCGTGCCGCTGCTTCACCAGCGACGGCAGGAAATCACCGAACAGGCGGAACGAGTCGGGCACGATCTCGGCGGTGCTCGCGCCACGATGGGCGATGGTGTAGCCGCCGTCCTGACGCTTGCGGAAGGCGAAGTCCGAGCCGCCGACGGCATAGGGCGGCGGGCCGTCGAGCGGCTCGGTGCGCAGGACCGAGCCGAGTACCTTGAGTTGCGGAAAGTCGATGCCGAGATTGCCGAGGAACAGCCGCGACCAGGCTCCACCCGCTAGCACGACCTGCGAGCAGGCGACCGTGCCGCGTTCCGTCACCACGGCGCTGACCCGGCCGGCCGTGGTCTCGATGCCGCGCACCGCGCAGCGCGTCAGAACGGTGCCGCCATGGCGGCGCAGCGCACGCGCCATCGCCGGCACGGCCTTTTGCGGCTCCGCCCGCGCATCGCTCGGCGTGAACAGGGCTCCCGCAAAGGCGCGCTTGCAGCCAGGCAGCACGCCTTCGATCTCGCGCGAGCTCAGCAGCCGCGAATCAAGCTGGTACTGCCTGGCATGGTCGAGCCAGGCCTCATGCTCGGCGAGCTTGGCCGGCGTGTCGGCGACATAAACGATGCCGGAGCGCGTGAAGCCGGTATCGCCCCCGACCAGCTTGTCCATCTCGGACCAGAGCCGCATGCTTTCCAGCCCGAGCGGAATCTCGCTGGGATCGCGGCCCATGATCCGGACCCAGCCCCAGTTGCGGCCGGACTGCTCGTGGCCGACCTCGCCTTTCTCGCAGACCGTGACCGAGATGCCCTCCTTCGCCAGGAAGAGCCCGGTCATGATGCCGATGATGCCGCCGCCGATGACGACGACGTCGCTCCTCTTCGGCAGGCTTGCGTCGGGATCGATCGTCTCGATGGTGATGCCCATCACATGCGCTCCCGGACCGGAGACGAGAGCCCGGCCCTGGGCCGGAAGCGAAAGGCAGGCAGCGGCATGATCAGTCCTGTGGGGCCGGCGTGGAGTTGCGAAAGACGACGTGATGCGGGTGGTTGACCGATTTCATGTATTCGATCGGCGCGCCGTCGCCGTCGCGCGCCACCAGCCTCAGGACCAGAGTGGGCGAACCTGGCTGGAGCAGGAGCAGGCGGGCCTCCAGGTCCGTCGCGATACCGACGCTGATCTCTCGGTCGCGCGCGCTGGCCTCGACGTGGTAGCGGGCTCTCAGCAACTCATAGAGCGACTGCCCGCCGACGAGGTCTTCCGCCACGAGCCCGACAAAGCGCGCCGCCGGCAGATAGCTCGTCTCGATGCAGAACGGCTCGTCATTCACCGTGCGCAGCCGGCGGAACATGATCAGATCCGCGCCAGCTGCGATGTCGAGCCGGCGTGCGATGCTCTCGGTCGCCTTCTCCTCGCCGAAATGCAGCAGCTTGTTGCCGGGCTCGCCGCCGGCATTGCGGATGATGCGGGTAATGCCGAGGGTCGAATGCACCTCGATCGGGCGCGTCACCTGGACCAGCGGAACGCGGGTGCCGCTGGTGCCGTTGCGCTCCAGCACGTTGCGGTCGACGAGCTTGTCGATCGCCTTGCGCACGGTCATGCGGTTGATGCCGAGCGTGTCGGCGAGCACGCGTTCGGAGGGAACGCGGTCGCCCGGGCCATAGTCCGGCGCGCTGATGAGGTCGAGCAGATAATCCTGCACCTCGACATAGATCGGCTTGGCCCGCTTCACGGGTTCGCGCATGGCTGGCGTCTCTCGGGTGCTTCTCGTTTCCGCATATAGCGGGATTGCGTCGGCTCCACATCCCGGGGATGCATATACGCGGAAGCGCGGCGCAATCGAGCTGATCTATCGGCCGATTGGACTATGGTTGACAGGCATTGGTATAGGTGATTGGAGTATACCAATTCTTCGTCGCCTGGAAGTGACACTCTCCCATGTCCATCGCCTTCGATCGCGCCCGCGTGCATGAGGGGCTCGCGCAGACCCGTGCCGCCGTGCCCCAGGCCTATGCGCTCGGCTGCCGCCTCGCTCCGGAGATCGACCGGATCTATCTCGTTGCCTGCGGCTCGGCGAACCGCGCCATGCTCGGCATCAAATACTGGCTCGAGCACTATTCGCCCGGCATCGAGGTCCGCCGCTATTTCCCGGCGGAGTTCATGGCGATCGATCCGCCGCGGCTCGACGGCCGCACGCTGGTCCTGCTCGCCTCCAAATCTGGAACGACGCCGGAGACGGTCGCCGCCGCTGCGTTCCTGAAGGACAAGCCCTGCAAGCTCGTGGCCTTCAGCCAATATGCCGACAAACCGCTTGCGCTGGCCGTGCCCGAACATTTCGTGGTGGGCGACACCAGCGAGTCCTTCGTGGCCATGTTCATGCTGATGCAGGCGCTGGTCGGCGGCATCATGAGCGCCAAGGACGGCTGGCCGCTCGGTGACAAGCTCGTCGCCTCGCTCGATGCGCTGCCCGGCGCGATCTGCGACGCGGCGGAGCAGAACGAGGAGCGCGCTGCAGCCGACGCGCGCCTTTATGCCAAGGACCGCAATTTCTATCACGTCGCCTCGGGGCCGGGCTTCACCACGGCCTATGTCTTCGGCGTCTGCATCCTCATGGAGATGCTCTGGCTGCACAGCTATCCGATCGAGGCGGCCGAATTCTTTCATGGTCCCTTCGAGATCATCGACCGCAGCACGCCGCTGATCCTGATCACGGGCGAAGACCCGAGCCGCCCGCTGATGGAGCGCGTCTCGACATTCTGCGACACCTATGCCGAGCGGGTGATGAAATACGACTCGCGCGATTTCGCGATGAAGGGCATCGCGCCCGAGATTCGCCCGATCGTCGCGCCTTACATCCTCCAGTCGGCGCTGAAGCGCATGGCGGCGCATCTCTCCGTGCTCCACAGTCAGCCGCTCTCGACCCGCCGCTACATGTGGAAGGTCGCGTACTGAATTCCTCGCGCGGAGAGGCCGCATGACCCTCAGGCTGCTCGGGCTCGGCGACAACACGGTCGACACCTATGTCGATCGCGGCCTGCAATTCCCGGGCGGCAACGCGGTCAATGTCGCGGTCCTGGCCCAAAGGCTCGGCGCCGAAGCGGGCTATCTCGGCTGTCTCGGCTCGGACGAGGCCGGCAGGCTGATCGTCAATGCCCTGCTCCTTGAGGGCGTGGATACGAGCCGCTGCCGCATGCTCGCCGGCGACAATGCCCGCGCCTTCATCGGCCATGACGGAAATGACCGCCGCTTCCTGCGCTCGCAACGCGGTGTACGCGGCCAATGGGACCGGTTCTCGCCCGAGGAACTCGCCTATGTCGCCAGCTTCGATCTGGTGCATTCGAGCATCTACAGCGAACTCGATGCCGAGCTCGCGACGCTTCGCCACGCTATACGTCGCTTCTCCTACGACTTCTCCGAACGCTGGACCGACACCAATCTGGCGGCGACGCTGCCCTTCCTGGACATCGCCTTCCTGTCCTTCCCCGCCGGTTCCGAAGCGGAGTGCCGCGATCTGGCACGCCGTTGCACTGAAGCCGGGCCGGAGCTCGTGGTGGTGACGCGCGGCGAGCGCGGCTCATTGGCTCTGGCAGGCGGGGTATTCCACCGACACGGGATCACCCAGGCACACATCGTCGATACGCTGGGCGCCGGGGACGGTCTCATCGCCGCGTTTCTTCTGGCTGTGCTGGAAGACAAGGGCATTCCGGAGGCACTGGCCGCCGGTGCAGCCAATGCCGCGGCGGTTTGCGGGTATCAGGGCGGTTTCGGCCATGGCGCACCATGGTCCGAGGCCGTGGTGACGGCGCTCGGATGAACCGGAGGATTTGAGATCATGGCCTGGCGTATCGGGATCGATTCCGGCGGGACTTTCACGGATATCTGTCTCTTCGACGATGCGAGCGGTCAGGTGGCGGTCTGGAAGGTACCCTCGACGCCGGACGATCCCTCCCGCGCCATCGCGCGCGGCACCCAGGAGGGCACCGAGCGCGTCGGCGCCAAGCCGAGCGAGGTCGTGTATTTCGGCCATGGCACGACGGTCGGCACCAATGCCCTCATCCAGCATCGCGGCGTCAAGACCGGGCTGATCACCACCGACGGCTTCCGCGACCTGATCGAGATCGGCCGCCAGAAGCGTCCCGATCTCTACGACCTGCAGGTCGACAAGGCGCCGCCTCTCGTCACCCGCGATCTGCGTTTTGGTGTCACCGAGCGCCTGCGCCATGACGGTTCGGTCGAGATCCCGCTCGACGAGGAGGGGGTGCGTCAGGCAGCCCGCGCGCTGAGGGAGGCGGGCGTCAAGGCCGTTGCCATCGGCTTCCTCTACGGCTTCGTCCGGCCCGAGCATGAGGCGACGGCAAAGCGCATCGTCGCCGAAGAGTTTCCCGACGCCTTCATCTGCACCTCGCACGAGGTTGCGCCCGAGTTCCGTGAGTATGAACGCATCTCGACGGCGGTGGTGAACGCTTATCTCGGCCCGGTGATGCAGGGCTATATCCAGCGTCTCGCCGAACGGCTGAAGGAGCTCGGCCTCACCACGACGCCGCATCTGACGCAGTCGAATGGCGGCGTCATCGGCTTCGACATGGCGGCGCGCCTGCCCGTGCGCACCGTGCTCTCCGGCCCGTCGACAGGGGTCGTCGCGGCGCAGGCCATCGGCCGCATGACCGGTATCGAGAACCTGATCACCTTCGACATGGGCGGCACCTCCTCGGACGTCGCGCTGCTGCGCAACGGTGAGGCCAAGCTCGCCAGCGAGACGACTGTCCATGGCTATCCGATCAAGGCGCCGATGCTCGACATCCACACGGTCGGTGCCGGTGGCGGCTCGATCGCGGCGATCGATTCCGGTGGTCTGCTCAAGGTCGGCCCGCGCAGCGCCGGCGCCGATCCCGGGCCGGTCTGCTATGGCCGCGGCTCAACGGAACCTGCCGTCACCGACGCCAATGTCGTGTTGCGGACCCTGAACCCGACGCATCTGCTCGGCGGGCGCATGCCGATCGACCAGGCGCTGTCGAAGCAGGCGATCGGCCGCATCGCCGACAAGCTCGGCCTCGAGCCGATGGCGACGGCGCAGGGTATCATCTCGGTCGTCACCGCCAACATGGCCAAGGCCATCCGCGTCATCAGCGTCCAGCGCGGCCACGATCCGCGCGACTACGCTCTCGTCGCTTTCGGCGGCGCGGGTCCGCTTCATGCCGCCCGGCTGGCGCGCGAGCTGGAGATGAAGCGCATCATCGTGCCTCGCAATCCCGGCATCGGCTGCGCGCTCGGCCTGCTGCTCACCGACCTGCGTGCCAATTTCGCGACGACGCGGCTGGCGACGCTCAGTGAAGGGCTCGCCCCCGACATGGCCCAGATCTTCGTGGGCCTCGAAGCTCAGGCCGAGAACTGGTTCACCGAAGAGAAGGTCGCCTCCGCCGACCGCGAGCTCAAGCGCACGGCGGACCTGCGCTACCACGGCCAGAATTACGAACTCGCCATCGACGTGCCGGACGGGCCGATCTCGACTGAGACCGTCAAGGCGCTGGCGGAAGGGTTCTCCGAGGCGCACAGGCGTCTTTACGGCTTCGTAGCCGACGGCGAACCGATCCAGCTCGTGACCTATCGCGTCGAGGCGATCGGCTTCGTGCCCAAGGCCGAGTTCCGGCCCGAGCCCGATGCCGGGCCGGACGCCTCCCCGGCGATCATCGGCCGGCGCGAGGTCTGGTTCCCGGAAGCCGGCGGCTTCGTCGATTGCCCGATCTATGACCGCGACGGGCTCAGGTCCGGCAACCTCATCGATGGGCCAGCGATCATCGAGCAGATGGACGCGACCACGGTGCTGCTGCCCGGCATGACCGCCCGCGTCGAGCCCTATCTCAACCTGATCCTGGAGACGCCGTGATGAACGCGCCCGCACCGGTCACCGTCGATCCGATCACCGTCGAGGTCATCGGCAGCGCCTTCGCCTCGATCACCGAGGAAATGGGCGAAGCGCTGGTCAAGGCCAGCTACTCGACCAACATCAAGGAGCGCCGCGACTGCTCGACGGCGCTTTTCGATATCGAGGGCAACACGCTCTGCCAGGCCGAGCACATCCCGATGCATCTCGGCTCCTTCATCGGCATCATCCCGCATATCCTGAAGCGCCATGCGATCGCCGAAATGAAGCCCGGCGACGTCTTCATCGGCAACGATGCCTATGAAGGCGGCGGCACACATCTTCCCGACATCGTCCTGGCCGAGCCGATCTTTCATGACGGAAAAATGGTCGCCTGGGCCGTCAACACCGCCCACCATTCCGATTTCGCCGATCGCGGCCACGCCCATATCTATCAGGAAGGCCTGCGCATCCCGCCGATCCGTCTCTACGATGGCGGCACGCTGATGAAGGACGTGCAGGAGCTGATCCTGCTGAACTGCCAGGTTCCGCGCGAGCGCCTCTCGGACCTGCGCGCCCAGATGGCAGCGAACCGGCTCGGCGTCGAACGCGTGCGCGCGCTCTGCGACAAATATGGCCGCGCCACCGTGCTCTCTGCGGGCAAGGCCCTGCAGGACTATGCCGAGCGCAAGATGCGCGCCGGCATCGCCTCGATCCCCGACGGCGTCTATCGCTTCGAGGACTATTTCGACAATCCCGAGATCGAGCAGCCGATGGCGTTCTCGGTCGAAATCACGGTCGCCGGCGAGGAAATGAAGCTCGCCTTCGAGAGTCCGCCGCAGGCGCGCGCGGGCTTCAACATGGTCTATACCGCGCTGCTCTCGACGGTCTATTACGCGGTCAAGACGGTGGCCGATCCGACCATCCCGCCCAATGCAGGCTTAGCCCGCCCTCTCACCGTGACTGCGAAGGAGGGCACGGTGCTGAATTGCTTGCATCCGGCAGCGGTGAACGGGCGGATCGCGCCCTGCCAGCGCGTCGTCGATCTGATCCATGGTGCGCTCGCGCAGGCCGTGCCGGAGCGCGTCATCGCCGCCTGCTCGGGCGCGGTCGCAGCCGCCACCTTCATGGGGGCGATGCCTGGCAGTGGCGATCTCTGGGTCTATCTCGAGACGATCGGAGGCGGATCGGGCGCGCGCGCGACCAAGGACGGGCTCGACGGCGTCCATGTCCACATGACCAACACCTCGAATCTGCCGGTCGAGGCGCTGGAGGTCGAGTATCCGCTCACGCTGTTGCGCTACGAGCTGGTCGACGGCTCAGGCGGACGTGGGCGCCATCGCGGCGGCATGGGCTTGCGTCGCGTCTACAGAGCCGAAGCGCCCTGCCGGCTCAACGTCGACAATTCGCGCCTGAAGTCGCGGCCCTGGGGCATCGCCGGCGGCGAGCCGGGGCAAGGTGGCTCTTACTCGTTCAGCGAAGGAGTCGTGCCGTTCGTGCGTGGCGACGGCGCGCTCGAACCCGGCCAGATCGTCGAGATCGTCACGCCAGGCGCCGGCGGTTACGGCCCGGTCGCGGAACGCGATTCCGAGGCGCAAGCGCGCGATCTTGCCGAAGGAAGGTTGGCACCGGCCTGATGTCGGAAAGCGGGATCGCCGGGGATGACCGTCTCCCGGCCGCAGCTGAGCCGGCATCTCGCTGATCGACAACAGTGCGCCTGAATGAGAGCGAGCATACTCTCCAAGAATACCAGACCCTGTCGAGCAGGACTGCTCGATTTTACACGTGAGTATGATCTTGAGCATCGATGCCGGCAGTTTGCCTGGCCTCCCCTCTAGGTCTGTGCTCGGGCTCTCTCGGTAGCCCGGCCGCCTGTTGGCAGGACGCGTCCAACTTGGGCAGGGTTATCAGAACCTTCAGGCCACCTTCAGGACGATTTGAAAGCGAAATGTCGCCCCCGTGCGAGCGGATGGCCGCTCTTGCGATCGTCAGGCCCAGCCCCGATCCACCGGTCTGACGACCACGCGATTCCTCAAGCCGAACGAATGGCTGGAACATGCGCTCCATCTCGGCCTCCGGAATGCCGGGACCATTATCCTCGACCGTGATCGACAGGTTCGTTGGCGTCTCTTCAACCTTCACCCACGCCTGATCGGCGTATTTCACCGCATTGCCGATGACGTTCCAGAATGCGCGCTTCAGAGCCAGGAGCTTTCCGGCCACGCGGCCATGGCTGATTCCGCTCAGGGCAATCTGCCTGCCCTGGTCGGCGTGCTGACCGACGATCGTCTCGATGACCGAGACGATGTCGATCGGGCGATGGGCCTCGCTCGAGACGCCGCCGCGCAGAAACTCCAGGGTGGAATCGATCATCCCCTCCATCTCGGACAGATCGCCATCGATGAGATCGCGCGTCGCCTCGTCTTCCAGCAGCTCGGAGCGCAGCCGCAGTCTCGTGATCGGGGTGCGCAGATCGTGCGACACCGCTGCAAGCGCCTGCATGCGCTCGGCGACAAGACGCTGGATCCGCTCGCCCATGGTGTTGAAGGCACGCGCCGCGTGCCGAACTTCGGCAGGACCGCTCTCGGGCAGCGGCTGCGGCGCCTGGTCGAGGCTGAATCGCTCCGCCGCCATGGCCAATTCGCGCAGAGGCCGTGTCGCCCAGCGCAGCAGCAATACGCCGATGACGACGATCGCAACGCCGAAACAGATCATGATCGTGAGCACGTTCCAGTCGCCGTGCTGGTTCGCGCCCAGGGCCGTCGAGGAGAAGTTCACCCAGGAGCCGTCGTCCAGGCGCACCGAGACCAGCATCATATGGCGAGAGGCGTCGGCGTCACCGGCGCCCGACGCGCCGTCATCGGCATAGCCCAGCCGAAACGGTTCCGATGCCAGTTCCGGAGCGAGCTCCTTCAGCCTGGCTGCCATCTCCTTCGTCCGCTCCGTGGCTGGCACCGTGCCGAGCACGAGACTGACCTTGCTCCAATGCACCTCAAGGCTGGCGCTCGACAGATCATGGGCGACGCGGTCGCGTTCGGCGTCATTGGCGTTGCCGGCGATCGCGCGCTTGATCGAAACGATGCGCTCGGCGAGTGCCTTGTCGCGCTGGACATTGGCCAGGCTCTCGACGCTGACGCGATAGGCCCAGTAGCCGGCGAAATGGAAAGCGAGCAAGGCCGCAACCAGGATCAGGATGGCGCGGCCGGCCACCGTGTCCGGCCAGCGCGGGCGAAGGAATTGCATCATGCCGGCTCGCTCGCTCTGGCCTGGACGGCAGGCGAGAACATGTAGCCGGCGCCCCGGACCGTCTTGATCAACTGGCTGCCATTCGCATCCGCTTCGAGCTTCCTGCGCAGGCGGCTGATCTGGACGTCGATCGTTCTGTCGAAAGGGTCGTCGCTGGTACGGGTCTTGGCGAACTGCAACAGGGATTCGCGTGAGAGCACCCGGTTGGCATGTTCGACGAAGGCGGCGAGCAGGTCGAATTCACCAGTCGACAGATCGATGAGCGTGCCGGATGGGGAGGTCAGCTCGCGTCGGCGGAGATCCATGAGCCAGCCGTCGAAGCCAACGATTTCGGGCGCGCGAGATCTGCTTGCTGTCGCTCGGGCGCGGCGTAGCACGGCTCGCACGCGAGCGAGCAGCTCGCGCGGGCTGAAGGGCTTGGTGACATAGTCGTCGGCGCCCACTTCCAAGCCGATGATGCGATCGCTCTCTTCGCTACGGGCAGTCAGCATCACAATAGGCACTTGCGAGGTGGCACGAATATCCTCGCAAAGATCGATCCCCGATCGCCCAGGCAGCATCAGGTCCAAGATGACGAGATCGATGGGCGAATGGGAGAGGACCTCCAGCATCACCCGGCCGTCCGGCGCTCCCATCACTTGATAGCCATGTCGTTGCAGGAAGCGAGCGACGAGCAGTCTGATCTGCGGGTCGTCATCCACGATGAGCACATGACCGTGATCATCGGTCGCCGCGCTGAGAGCTTGGATCACGCGAGTTCTTCCTTCGTATTCAGGGCGGTCCCGCCCGGAAAATGGCAGGGCCAGCCTTTCTCGGTGATCTCATGATAGCGCGGGAAGTCCTTTCACGCCCGTCCAGCTTCGCAACAATTTGTAACGGACGCATGCCGCGCGCCGTTGCTACCCAAGGCGCATCGAGGCCCCGGAACAGCCGAGTCGTGATGCTCCCAAGACCACTCCTCATGTCAGCACTCGCGCTTGCGCTCTGCGCTTGCTCCGCCACGCAGGTGCCCACGTATTTGGCCCGGCCAGCAGATCCCAATGTCCGTGTTCCCGCGCAGCGCTATCAGAGCGTCAGCGCCGGCACGACCTCGCTGCGCCCGGCCGAACCCAAGGACTGGCGTGAACTGAACCGCCGCGTCGGGCCGCAGCAGTGATGTCGGCGCTCAGCTTCAACCAGCCAACCGAGCGGCGTTCGGCGCATGGCCTTGTCGCTGACGCGGGGCGCGCTGTGTTGGCGTCCGAAACGCCGAGCGCCGGCCGTTTCTCTCGCCTGGCGCTGCTGGCTGGTGTCGCTGCCTTGCTCGGGGGCTGCGCGAGCTTCTCGCCGGATGCGGGAATCGGCACGGTTCAGGCGATCTCCTACAGCGAGCTCAACAAGGACGTGGTCAAGATCGGCGACGATGCGACGGCCGGCAGCGCCAAGGCGCGCGTCGATCAGTTGCTCAGGAGGCCGCTGACGGCCGACACCGCTGTCCAGATCGCGCTCCTGAACAATCGCGGGCTGCAGGCGGCCTTCAACGAGCTTGGCATCGCCGAGACGCAGATGGTCGCGGCCAGCCTGCCGCCGAACCCGCGTTTTGGCATCTCCAAGCTCTCGGGCGGGTTCGAGATCGAGATCGAACGACAGGTCGCCGGCGGTCTTTTCGCACTCGCGACATTGCCGGCTCGTGCCGAGATCGCTGGCGACCGCTTTCGCACGGCGCAATTGCGCGCGGCGGAGGCCGTGCTCAAGCTCGCAGCTGATACGCGCCGGCAATATTACCGGGCCGTCGCTGCCAATGCGCAGGTCTCCTTCTATCAGCAGGCGAAGGCGTCGTCAGACGCGGCGTCCGAGCTGTTCAAGCGGCTGGGCGAGTCAGGCGGCATCAACAAGCTGAACCAGGCTCGTGAGTTCGCTTTCGATGCCGAGCTGGGCACGCAGCTGGCGCAGGCACGGCTGCAGCAGCGCCAGGAACGCGAGCGGCTCGTGCGGCAGCTCGGACTTTGGGGCGAAGACCTGACGTTCAAGCTGCCTGGTACCTTGCCGCCGCTGCCGCGCATTCAGACCGTCAAATCCATCGAGGCCGAGGCGCTGCGCAAGCGGATCGATGTCCAGATCGCGCGAGCTGATCTTGATGCGCTCGCCAAATCGCTCGGTCTGACCCAGGCGACCCGTTTCGTGAACGATGTCGATCTGCTCGGCCGGCGCACCTACGACCGCGGGCGGACCTTATCGGAGGACGGCCGTGTCGAGCGAGAGACGAGCCGCAGCCGGACGCTCGAACTCGAGATCGAAATCCCGATCTTTGACTTCGGTCAATCGAAGGTCGCTCTGGCCGAGCAGACCTATATGCAGGCGGCCAACCGGCTGGCCGAGAAGGCGGTGAATGTCCGCTCCGAGGCACGCGAGGCCTATACCGGATATCGCGCCAGCTACGATATCGCTCGCCAGTACGAGAACAACGTCCTGCCGCTGCGCAAGATCATCCAGGACGAGGCGTTGCTGCAGTACAACGGCATGCTGACCGATGTGACGGAGCTCATCGTCGATGCGCGCAGCCGCATCCTTTCGAATGTCGCGGCGATCAACGCCAGGCGCGATGTCTGGATCGCCCATACCGATTTCAAGCATGCGCTCATTGGCGGTGGCTCGGGCGGCGGCGGTACCGTCGTCGCGGCCTCCAGCGCGAGTCAAGGTGGAGGAGCGGCGCATTGACCCGTTCCCGGAAGGATCAAGACATGACCAGCCTCTCGCGCAGGGGTTTCATCGGTTCGTCGGGGCTGGTGCTCGCGGGCGCTGCCACCGTCTCCGGCCGGACCGCCTTCGCCGCCGTACCCGAAGCGCCGACGATGACCGAGGCGTCGACCCAGGCGCCGCTCGTGCCGACCAGTGGTCCCGACTACCAGCCGGTCGCGACGCTGAACGGCTGGACCTTGCCCTCGCGCATGAATGGCGACTGGAAGGAGTTCCACCTCGTCGCCGAGCCGGTCGAGCGAGAGCTTGCGCCGGGGATGAAGGCCTATCTCTGGGGCTATAACGGCCAGTCGCCGGGCCCGACGATCGAGGCCGTCGAAGGCGACAAGGTTCGCATCTACGTCACCAACAAGCTGCCGGAGAACACCACGATTCACTGGCACGGCCAGCGGCTGCCCAACGGCATGGACGGTGTCGGTGGACTGACGCAGCCGCATATCCCGCCAGGGAAGACCTTCGTCTACGAGTTCCAGCTCCGGCGCTCCGGCACCTACATGTACCATCCCCATTCCGACGAGATGGTGCAGATGGCGATGGGCATGATGGGCTTTTTTGTCGTCCATCCCAAGGATCCGGCCTTCCGCCGTGTCGACCGCGACTTCGTCTTCCTGCTCAACGCCTTCGACATCGAGCCCGGCTCCTATGTGCCGAAGGTCAACACCATGCTCGATTTCAACCTCTGGTGCTGGAACAGCCGGGTCTTTCCGGGCATCGACCCATTCATGGTCGGGCTCAACGACAAGGTCCGCATCCGCTTCGGCAACCTGACCATGACCAACCACCCGATCCACATGCATGGCTACGAGTTCAAGGTCTCCTGCACCGATGGCGGCTGGGTCGATCCCGCCGCGGCTTGGCCGGAGGTCTCGGTCGACTGCGCCGTGGGCCAGATGCGCGCTTTTGATTTCGTCGCCGACGAGCCGGGCGACTGGGCGATCCATTGCCACAAATCGCACCATACGATGAACGCCATGGGCCATTCTGTGAAGACCTATATCGGCGTCGGCAAGAAGGACCTCGCCAAGCGGATTGCCAAGATCGCGCCTGGCTACATGCCGATGGGCTCGAACGGCATGGGCGAGATGGGCTCGATGGAGATGCCGCTGCCTGACAACACCTTGCCGATGATGACGGGCTTCGCCCAGTTCGGCCCGGTCGAGATGGGCGGCATGTTTTCGGTCGTGAAGGTCCGCGAGGGGCTGGCCAAGAATGATTACAAGGACCCGGGTCCTTACAAGAACCCCGAAGGGACAGTCGCCTTCGAATACAAGGGCGAGAGGCTCAGCGAGGCACCGCGCACAAGGGGACCCGACAGCGGAGTCCAGTCCGTCGATTGGCGCGTCAAGGACCCACGCAAGCCCAGGCTCGGCCCGGACGGCAAGAAGCTGCCCGGCGCCAAGAACCCGCATTCCAATCACTGACCCCGAACAATCAACTCCGGAGCAACCCCATGACGATGAAGACGTCGAGACTGAGACTTGCAGCCCTGGCGGCCTTGATTTCGACCGGTGCCGCCTTGGCCGCACCCGGTGGCGCTCCCGGTCACAGCCATGGCGACGCCGCCGCCTACGGCAAGCCGGGCGACCCGAAGAAGCCGGCGCGGATCATCTCGGTCGTGATGGCCGAGAAGGACGGCAAGATGGCCTTCATCCCGGACCGGATCGAAATCCGGCGTGGCGAGCAGGTGAAGTTCGCGCTGCGCAACAATGGCGAGCTCGACCATGAACTCGTGCTGGCGACGCTCGAGGAGAACCTCAAGCACGCGATCGAAATGCAGAAGAATCCGGACATGGAGCACGACGATCCGAACGCCAAGCGCCTCGCGCCGAAGAAGACCGGCGAAATCGTCTGGCAGTTCACCAAGGCGGGGGAGTTCGACTTCTCCTGCCTGATCCCCGGCCATCGCGAGGCGGGCATGACCGGCAAGATCATCGTCAAGTAAGCGCCTCACTCAGCCAAGGGAGCATCCAATGCTGAAAACTCTCGGGACCATCGCTTTCGTCGCCTTCGCGCTGCCGGCCGCGGCCCAGTCGGTCAACGGTACCGTCACCAAGGTCGACGAGGCCCAAAGCAAGCTCACCATCAATCACGGCCCGATCAAGAACCTCGAGATGGAGAACATGACGATGGTGTTCAAAGCCGCAGATCCGGCCATGCTGAAGGGCCTGAAATCTGGCGACAAGATCAAGTTCGATGCCGACCGCGTCAACGGCCAGATCACCGTCATCAAACTGCAGAAGGCCAAGTGAACGATCGTCTCGCGGACGGGCGCGACGCGCTCGTCCGGCCCGGTCCGAAATTGCGGCCTGGCTCCAAAATGCCGTTTCGATCCGCTTTGATGACCGTGAGCATGACGGCTTGGCTCATTGCGCTCGGGATCACCTCGAAGGCCTCGGATCGCGACTTGCAGCGAGCGCTTCTGGAGGCGGGTTGCGTGAAGGCCGACATCAGGGCGCTGCCTGGCAAGGACAAGACGAGCATTTACCGGGCGAACTGCTTGGGCTCGTCACATAAGATTCTGGGCATTGTCTGCGTCGGCGGCCGCTGCGCGGTCGCCATCCCGTCAACAGAGCGGAACGATTCAAATCAACCGGAATGAGAGGCGATCATCTTCGAGTCGGGCCGCGGATTGGCTCCGGCAAACGCCATGCTTGCGAACGTCCGTCGTACGGGGACCGACGTCGGCCGCTGCCCGCAGCATGGGCATGGATTACAAGCGCGCCTGGACGCTGCTTGGGAGCTTAAGCCGATGGGCGCATGTATCAGGCCGAAACGATCTTCACGGCGTTGAAGCCGACCATTCGAGAACTCGCAGCAGGCGAGACGCTGTTTGCGACGGGAGATGCGACGCGGGGCTTCTTCGCGGTCCGGAAGGGACAGATTCGTCTGGTTCGCTTTGGCGCAAGCGGACGCGCGACAATTCTCTTTGTCGCCAGGCGGGGAGAGCGTTTCGCAGAGGCTTCGCTCTTTGCGGGAACCTATCACTGCGATGCGCAGGCCGTGACCGATAGCACGGTCGCATGCTTTGCCAAGACGGAAGCGCTCGCCCTGCTTCAGAACGATGCCGATGCGCGGCTGAACCTGACGGCCGATCTTGCGCGGCAGGTCATGGCGCTCCGGTCTGCTCTGGCCCTGCGTGACATCCGCTCCGCGCGCGAGCGCTTACTTGCCCATCTTGTGGCGCAGGCGGGAGCCGACGGGCGAACCGTCATCATCAAGGGACTGCTGAAAGATCTCGCCGCTACCGTCGGCCTGACGCCCGAGGTCCTCTATCGGACGCTGGCGCAACTCGAGGCCGAACGGGCTATCCGAAGAGGCGACGGAACCATCACGCTGACATGATTGCAATCATGTTGCGGCGCGCATGAGGCGTGTATCGGAATAGTCGAGGAGATTATTCCATGATCAAGACAACCGCCTTCAGCCTGCTCGGGTTTCTCATGCTGGCATCGGCAGGTTTCGCCTCCGGGCCGCCGACAAATCCCTACGCGGGCCAAGAGACCCGCGACATCAAGGCCCTCTCGCCGAAGGAGATCGACGATCTCGTTCAGGGCCGCGGCATGGGGCTGGCCAAACCGGCGGAGCTCAACCGCTATCCTGGCCCGCTCCACGTCCTCGAATTGGCGCGCGAGCTTCAACTCTCGGTCGAGCAGCACAAGGGCGTTCAGGCATCGGAAGCGCGCATGAGCGCCAGAGCGAAAGCGCTTGGAGCCGAGGTTCTCGCTCTGGAGCGTGAGCTCGATGCGGCCTTCACCCACAAGACGATCGATCCGGCCCGGCTGAACGAACTCACGATGCAGATCGGCGCGAGGCAAGGCATGCTGCGGGCGGCGCATCTGGAGGCTCATATCGAGACAGCAGGTCTGCTCACGCCACAACAGATTTCGCGATACGACGCGCTGCGCGGCTACGGCACTGCACCGCCAGCCGCGCCGAGCGGCCATGGCTCGAAGCATCGCTAGAGCCGCTTGGACGCGCCGCGGCGGCGATTGTGCCGCGCCAGCACCGGCCGTTACAAAGTGTAACAATAGGTCTGGAGCGCGCGGCAGTTGCCGACGTTACCTTCGCGCCGACTAAAGCACGCTCCGAGATGGCGGCTGCGCGCTTGGCGAGGGCACAATATGGCTGCGCGCGATATCCACCAGCATTCTGGGCACGATCATGCCGGGCATGACCACTCCGGCCACCGCGATGCTCATGAGCAGCCCGGCGAGCGCATGGTCAAGGATCCGGTCTGTGGCATGTTCGTCGATCCCGCCTCGGCGAAGTACCGCTCCGATTATGATGGAAAGACCTACTCCTTCTGCTCGGACGCATGCCGCACGAAGTTCGAGCACGATCCCAGGGCGTTCGCGGCGAGCGATGCAGCGCATGCCGCCAAAGCCGCTCCGTCTCATGCTGGCGACGTGATCTATACCTGTCCGATGCATCCTCAGGTCAGGCAGGCCGGGCCCGGCAATTGCCCGATCTGCGGCATGGCGCTCGAACCGGAGATGGTGACGGCCGAGACCGGGCCGAGCCCCGAACTCGCCGACATGACGCGGCGCTTCTGGGTCGGTCTCGCGCTCGCCCTGCCGGTCGTGATCCTGGAGATGGGCGCTCACCTGATCGATCTGCACATGCTCGTCGGCGCGCAGACGTCGAACTGGATCCAGCTCGCGCTGGCCACGCCCGTCGTCTTATGGGCCGGCTGGCCGTTCTTCGAGCGCGGCTGGCAGTCGCTCGTGACGCGTCATCTGAACATGTTCACGCTGATCGCGATGGGTACGGGGGTGGCCTGGCTCTACAGCCTCATTGCCACCGCCACGCCAGGCCTGTTCCCCGACACGTTCCGCGGCGGCGACGGCTCGGTTGCAGTCTATTTCGAGGCAGCCGCCGTCATCACGGTGCTGGTGCTGCTGGGCCAGGTCCTCGAGTTGCAGGCACGCGAGCAGACCGGCGGCGCCATCCGCGCGCTGCTGGACCTCTCCCCCAAGACCGGGCGCCGTATCCGCCTCGACGGCACGGACGAGGACGTGGCCCTTGATGCCGTCACCGTCGGCGATCGACTCCGCGTCCGCCCCGGAGAAAAGGTGCCGGTCGATGGCGAGCTGATCGAAGGGCGCAGCTCGGTCGATGAGTCGATGATTACCGGCGAGTCCATGCCGGTCACCAAGGAGCCCGGCGCCAGGCTGATCGGCGGAACGCTCAACCGCACCGGCGGCTTCATCATGCACGCCGGCAAGGTCGGCCGCGACACGATGCTGGCGCAGATCGTGCGCATGGTTGCCGATGCGCAGCGGTCGCGCGCGCCGATCCAGCGTCTTGCCGATGAGGTATCGGGCTGGTTCGTGCCGGTGGTGATCGTGGTCGCGCTCCTGGCCTTTGCTGCCTGGATGACGTGGGGGCCAGAGCCGCGCTTCGCCCACGGCCTCGTTGCCGCCGTTGCGGTGCTGATCATTGCCTGCCCATGCGCGCTCGGGCTCGCGACGCCGATGTCGATCATGGTCGGCGTCGGCCGCGGCGCCAGCCTCGGCGTGCTGATCAAGAATGCCGAGGCGCTGGAGCGCTTCGAGAAGATCGACACGCTCGTCGTCGACAAGACCGGGACCTTGACCGAAGGCCGACCGAAGGTGACGAACATCAAGGCCGTCGCGGGGCTCGATGAAACCGAGTTGTTGCGCCTTGCCGCCAGCCTGGAGAGAGCGAGCGAACATCCTCTGGCGACCGCCATCGTCGAGGCCGCGAACCAACGCGGGGTTCCGCTTGGTGAAGCCCGCGAATTCGACAGCCCGGTCGGCAGGGGCGTCACCGGCCTGGTCGATGGCAAGAGGCTGGTCATCGGCAGCCATACGATCATAAGCGAGGAAGGCGTGGACCTTGTCGATCTCGCCGCCGAGGCCGAGGTTCTGCGTCGCGAAGGCGCGACAGTGATCTTCGTCGCAATAGACGGGCGGGCGGGAGGCCTCGTCGCGATCGCCGACCCGATCAAGAAAACCACGCCGGCTGCGGTGAGGGCTTTGGCGGCCGATGGTGTGCGGGTCGTGATGTTGACCGGCGACAACAGGACGACGGCTGAAGCCGTGGCGCGAAAGCTCGAGATTGCCGAGGTGGAGGCGGAGATCCTGCCGGAGGACAAAGCGAAGGTCGTCAGCCGGCTACGCGGCGAGGGGCGGGTCGTCGCCATGGCGGGCGACGGCGTCAACGATGCACCGGCGCTCGCCGCTGCGGATGTCGGTATCGCGATGGGCACCGGCACCGATGTCGCGATTGAGAGCGCTGGCGTGACGCTGTTGAAAGGCGACCTTCAGGGCATCGTTCGGGCCCGCCAGCTCAGCCGCGCGACGATGAGCAACATCCGCCAGAACCTGTTCTTCGCCTTCATCTACAATGCCGCCGGAGTGCCCATCGCCGCCGGTGCGCTCTATCCGATTTTCGGGCTGTTGCTTTCGCCGATCATCGCGGCGGCCGCGATGGCTCTGTCCTCGGTGAGCGTAATCGCGAATGCTCTGCGATTGCGGCGGGTCTCTTTGGATCATCACTGACGAGGCCCGCGGGCCTTCCCATGGCGACGATGGTACCAATGGGGTCGGCGCAGGGGGGATGCCGACAGGGAGCGTGCCTTCCGGCGCGCGCCGTCGGGGTTGTCGCCCAGGGAGCGGCGTCCGGTTTGGCCGGGTCTCAGTCGTCCAGGCGCCGGAGGGCGGCCGTGTCGCGCAGCACGATGGAGCGGCGATGGGCGGGAACCTCGATGGCTCCCTGACGCTCCAGCTGAGTGAGCGAACGGGACACCGTCTCGATGGTCAATCCGAGATGATCGGCGATGTCGATGCGCGACATCGGGAGGTCGACCTGGCCGTTCTCCGAAATCCGGCCGGCGAGGTCGAGCAGGAAGGTGGCGATCTTCTCCATGGCGCTCTTGCGGCCAAGCAGGAGTATATGGTTCTGGGCCCGCTCCAGAGCGCGCATCATGGCCGTCACGACCTGGCGCGCGACGACGCTGTCGTTCGCGGCGAGGGTTTCAAGACTGCAGCGGCGGTAGGCGATCACCGTCGCCTCCCCGATGGCCTCGGCGCTGAAGCGGTGCTCGTCGCCTGCCTCGATGCCGAAAACGTCGCCCGGCAAGTGGAAGGCGTCGATCTGACGGCGACCGTCGCTCAGGAGCTTCGACGTGCGGACGGCCCCGGAGGCGACCTTGTGGATGAACGCGGCCCGGTCTCCCTCGGCGTAAATCTCGGCCCCCTTGGCGAAGGTCCTGGTCGAACCGAGGGCCGGCGATTCCCGCGTGGACCGGGCCGGCTGGCCATAGGCGAACCGGGCGGCGGCGGAGGCGATCTCGTTCCCAGCGGTGGTGAGCGCAATCTGCATCGGAACTCTCGTCGGGTTGGGCGTTCAACGTGAGCTCGAGGCTAGCTTTTCGGAGGAGGCCGCGAAATTCAGATGCTTTCCTAAGGGATGTCCCGGGGGTCGTTCGCGATCTCAAGCGCCCGCATCCAACGCCCCGCGGATGCTGTCGACCAGCGAGGAATCCTCGAGAGGCTTCTCCAGGATCCGGTGAATCCCCGCGTGAGCGGCGCTCCTGCGCATGTCCTCGGTGGCGTTGGACGTGATCAGGATCGCGGGCAGGTCGACCCGGCGCGCGCGCAGGCGACGGATCAGGTCGATCCCGTTCATGGCCGGCATGTAGTAGTCGACCACCAGGCAGCCCTTGGCGGGCAGATCCGTCGCGGCGAGCAGCTCTGCCCCGCCCTGATAGGCGCGAACGGTCAGTCCCTCGACCTCGAGGGCGAACTGGAGCGCGTTCCGGACGGCGGCGTCATCATCGACAATGATGACCTGTCCTGGGTTCAAGGGCATATCGGAGTCCTGCTGCCGGGTTTCCGAGAGCTACTCCACCCCAAGGTTTAGCGGGTTGATCTGCCTCAAACCCCAAGTCCAGACCTATTCAGGGATTCCCCTTAGGGCCGGCGTCAGCCATCGGGCGCACCGGCCAGCAGAGCCATGCGCACCAGCGCAGACAGGCTGCGGGCCTGCATCTTCGTCATCACGTTGGCGCGGTAGATCTCGACCGTGCGCGGGCTTATCCCGAGATCGTTGGCGATCACCTTGTTGGCCTTGCCGGCAAAGAGTCCCACCAGCACCTGCGCCTCGCGCTCCGAGAGCGCCTCGATCCGTGCCTTGATCTCCGACGTCTGGGCATTCTGCTCGGCGCTGTGCGCCTGCTTGGCCAGCGCCGACCTGATCGCAGCGAGGAACAGGTCGTCGTCGAAGGGCTTCTCGACGAAATCGACGGCTCCCTCCTTCATGGCCTGGACGGCCAGCGCAACGTCGGCATGTCCGGTCATCACGATCACCGGCACGGCGAAGCCGCGCGCCTTCAGGCGCCTGAGGAACTCGATGCCGTCGATGCCCGGCATGCGGACATCGGTGACGATGCATCCGGCGGGGGGGCCCGGCACGCTGTCGAGAAAGGCGGAGGCGGACTCGTGCAGACGCACCGGGAGCCCGTCGGAAGCGAGGAGGAACGACAGCGACTGCCGGACCGCGACATCGTCATCGACGACATGCACAACCGCTTCACTCGGCATTCGACAACTCCTCCTGGTTCACCGCCCGCAAGGTGAACATGAACGTGGTCCCCCGGCCAGTTTCCGATTGAACCGAGATCTTTCCGCCATGCGACTCGACGATGGTGCGGCAGATCGACAGCCCGACGCCCATTCCATGCTTCTTCGTGGTCACGAATGGCTGGAACAGCTGCTCGGCGATCTCCGGCGCGATGCCGGTGCCGGTATCGGTTATGCTGATGGCGACGAGGCCGTCCTCCGGCCGTGCCTGCGTCGCCACCACCAACTCCCGGCGTGATCCGTCCTGCATGGCCTCGATCGCGTTACGGATGAGATTAAGAAGGACCTGCTGCACCTGGATGCGGTCGGCGAGGACGAGCGGCGCATCCGGATCCAGCCGGAAGGTGACCCGGATGCCCTTCTCCTTTGCGCCCACAAGGGCAAGCGCGCTCGCCTCCTCGATGAGTTTCGGCAGGTTCTCGATATGGCGCTCGCTCTCGCCGCGGGCGACGAAATCCCGCAGGTGCCGGATGATGTCCCCGGCCCGGAGGGCCTGATCCGCGGCCTGGCTGACGCCCTCCCGCAGCACCGCGACCTCATCCCCCTCCATCCGCTGCAGGATGCGCCGGCAGCCCTTGAGGTAGTTGGCGATGGCCGTGAGCGGCTGGTTGATCTCGTGGGCCAGGGTCGAGGCCATCTCTCCGAGCGCGGTGAACCGGGACATGTGGACGAGCTCGGACTGGAGCTCCTGCAGACGGGTCTCGGTCTCCTGCCGCTCCGTCAGATCACGGATGAACCCGGTGAAATAGCGCTGGCCGCCGGAGCGCATCTCTCCCACGGAGAGCTCCATCGGAAAGGTCGAGCGGTCCTTGCGCTGTCCCACCACGACGCGCCCGATGCCGATGATGCGGCGCTCTCCGGTCGTGAGGTAGCGCTGCATGTAGCCGTCGTGCTGCGTCCGGTAAGGCTCCGGCATCAGGATATTGATGTTCTCCCCGATCACCGCCTCGGGCGTATAGCCGAACTGGCGAACCGCCGCCGCGCTGAAGGACTGGATGCGGGCCTCTTCGTCGATGACGATCATCGCCTCCGGCACAGTTTCCAGGATCGAGCGCAGATGCGCCTCGCTGGCCCGGAGCGCCTCCTCCGCGGCAAGCCGCTCGGTGACGTCCCGCACGACCTTGGCGAAACCCTGGAAGTTGCCATCCTCGTCGCGCAAAGGCGTGATGGCGACATTCGCCGTGTAGCGCGAACCGTCCTTCCTGAGGCGGGTACCCTGCTCCTCGTAGCGGCCGGCATCGAGGGCTTGGGCAAGGTGTCGGTCGGGCCCGCCGGCCGCGACGTCCTCCGCGGGGTAGAGGATGGCGACATGGCGGCCCAGGATCTCGTTCCGGCGCCAGCCTGTGATATGTTCCGCACCGAGGTTCCAACCGATGATCTGCCCCTCGCCATCCAGCACGAGGAGCGCGATGTCCGCGACTGCGTCGAGCAGAAGGTCGGCGGGCACCTTGTAAGCGCCCGGCAGCGACAGGCTTCCGGATGGGACCTTCAAAGATATCTCCGGCTCAAATCGCGAAGGCTCTCGTATAGGCTTCGCCAGCTGGCCGTGCAAAGGGGTTCCAAATTAATGGCGTAGCCGTGGTGCCGTTCAGACCGCGCCGCCATGACGCCATCGCCCGCGCGCTCCCAATGTCAGGGAAAGCGCTGTCAAATGCTCCACCCGAGCCGCCCCAAGCCTCCGCAGAGGCCCGTCAGCAGAGCGACAGCCGCCACTGCGAGCAGCTGCACGCGGAGTGCGAGACGCCCGTGCGTGACTCCTGCCGCTGGCTCACGCCGCACGAGTGACGCGGAAGCGCCAGACATCAGGCCCCTCCTCCTCATAGTGCCATACGAACGCGCCAGGATGGCGGATGTGGAACTGGTAAAGCAGCGGCCAGGGATCGTGGTCGTTGACCAGCACGAGGGCCTCGGACTGCTTCAGGCCCTCGAAGGCGGCGAAGATCAGCGGGTGACGATGCATGCGCGGCAGGATCCGGCGCACGTCGATGAAGGTCTCGGAAGCACTGCAGTTGCTCATCAAGCGGCTTCCTTCGGTTGGCGGCCCAGTAATTCGCGGCCGCGGTCGGTAATCCGGTCCGGGTTCCACGGCGGCTGCCAGACCAGATCGAGCCCGATGCGTGGAGCATCCCGGAAGCGGCCCGCCAGCCGCTCGCGCGCGTCGTCGATGATCATCTCGCCCAATGGGCAGGCCCGGGTGGTCAATGTGAGAGCCACATCGATCCCGCTCTCGTCCCGGGTCGCGCGGTAAATGAGCCCGAGGTCAACCACGCTGAGGCCGATCTCCGGATCCATCACGTCGAGAAGGCATTCAAGCAGATCCGGATCGAGGGGTTGGTTCGCTGCTCGGCTCATGGCTGATCCTGGTCACGCGGAGGACTCGAACCATGCCGCCGTCTGCGCCTCCCCTCTTTGCCGTCGCGCAAACAGGATGAGGAATCATGCCGGGTTGCCGCAATGCGAGCTTCCACACGGTTCGATATCGGGAGCACGGCGCAGATCGCGGAAAATCCCCTCGCAGGACTGCCCGGATGACGAGAGTCTGGCTCTGCCCTGCTACCGGCTTCGCGCTCCCGGCTGAGGCCCGCCGGGGTTTCGCCCAACGCCGGAATGCGACGGCTCCTGACCGCGCGGACCAGGCACAGAACGATTCCTCCGGTTTGCACTCGATCAAAGAACGGGGCTGCGATGCAGGGTACGAGGTGCGCCGGAAAATCGGCTTTCGGAGCTATCGATGCAGAGCGCGCCTTACGCGGATGAGCGGCTTCCACGCTACACCAGCTATCCGACGGCACCGCACTTCAACGCCGGGGTAGACGCCGGGATCTATGCGGGCTGGCTGAGGTCGCTGGCAGCCGGCACGACGGCATCGCTCTATCTGCATGTGCCCTTCTGCCGCTCGATGTGCTGGTATTGCGGCTGTCACACTACGGTCGCGCTGCGCGACGGCCCAATCATTGATTACCTGGCGGTGCTGCGCAGCGAGATCGCGTTGGTGGCAGGGCAGCTTTCGGCGCCGCTCGACGTGCGCCATATCCATTTCGGCGGCGGCACCCCGACCATCCTCGAACCGGCGGATTTCGTCGGGCTCGTCGCGTTGCTGCGGCAGCATCTTGCCGTACATCCGCAGGCGGAGATCGCGGTCGAGATCGATCCGCGCCGGCTCGGAGCCGGCATGACCGCCGCGTTGGCTGAGGCCGGGGTCAATCGCGCCAGCCTCGGCGTGCAGAGCTTCGACCCTGTCGTGCAGAAGGCGATCAACCGCATCCAGGGCGTCGAGCAGACCGCGACGGTCGTCTCAGGGCTGCGCGCCGCCGGCATCGCGGAGGTCAGCTTCGACCTGATCTACGGGCTGCCGAAGCAGACGCTCGAATCCTGCCGCGAAACGATCGAGCAATGCCTTGCCATGCGCCCGGACCGGTTCTCGATCTTCGGCTACGCCCATGTACCGGAGTTCAAGAAGCATCAACGCCGCATCGCGACATCCGACCTGCCGGACGGCCAGGCGCGGCATGAGCAGGCGGAGACGATGGCGCAGCAGCTCGTCGCAGCTGGCTACGTCCGCGTCGGGCTCGACCATTTCGCCAGGCCCACCGATGCGATGGCGAGGGCGTTGTCGCAGGGCCGGCTCCATCGCAATTTCCAGGGCTACACGACCGATCGCTGCGAGGCGCTGATCGGCCTCGGCGCCTCGGCGATCGGGCGACTGCCGCAAGGCTATGTCCAGAACGACGTGGTGATCGGACGCTATGCCGAGCGCGTCGCCGATGGTGGCCTACCCACGGGCAAGGGCTATCGCCTGACGGCCGAGGACCGCCTGCGTGCAGAGCTGATCGAGCGGGTGATGTGCGATCTCGCGGTCGACATCGATGCCGTCTGCGATCAGCATCCAGTCGATCGGCGGGTCCTCGCTTCGTCTCTAGGCAAGCTCGAGGACCTTTCGCGCGCCGGGCTGATCAGCTTCGATGGCAGCCGCGTGCTGCTCCCGGAGAATGCGCGCCTGTTCGTCCGCAAGGTCGCTTCCGCCTTCGATGCGCATCTCGACCAAGCCGGCCGGCAATTCAGCCGGGCAGTCTAGCGTCCGCCCGGGGCCGGTCCACCGGGCTTCGCGACCAGTTCGAGCGGCCGTAGCAGCTCCGCGCGGAAAGCCAGGAAAAAGAGCAGGAAGGCGCCGAGCCAGCATGCCGCGGCCGGCAGCAGCCAGATGCGGCTCGCGACCTCTGCCATGAGCCTCGCCGGAACCGCCGTGGCGCCGCAGGCCAGTGCCGCTGTCAGCGTCCGGCCGTTCGGAAGGGGCGGCGCGTTTGCCGGCGGACCATGCTCGCCATGACAGCAAGGCACATCAGGCCGACCGCTCCGACCGACCAGGCATGGATCGCAGCGCTTTCGCCGAACGAGCCGAGGCCGGCCTGATGGAGGAAAAGGAGCGCGAAGCCTGCCGGCAACCAGCCATGGGCGAGATATAGCGCAAGCAAGCCGGCGGCCGCTCTTGTCGGCCATGGGATGACGCGACTTTAGCCCGCGCTAACGGAGCCTGATCGGGCGCTGCGACGGGAAAACCGGCTCTCTTTGCGCAAAATCAAACAGCTGACCGAGCCCGAGGCGTATCACGCTCCCCGAGAGCTTCGATGCGGCTCGCCAATTTTGCATCGAAACAGGAGACAGCAATGCGCAAGATGATGATGCTTGGAGGCTTCGTGGCGGCCCTTGGAATGGCCGGCCTGGCGCAGGCGGCCGAAGTCGAGGTCAAGATGCTCAACAAGGGAACCGCGGGCGTCATGGTGTTCGAGCCAGCGCTCGTGAAGATCGCCCCCGGCGACACCGTGAAATTCGTGGCCTCCGACAAGGGGCATAACGTCGAGACCGTTGAGACGATGCTGCCGGAAGGCGCAAAGGCGTTCGTCGGCAAGATCAACGAAGAGGTCATCATCGCCTTCGATAAGCCTGGCGTCTACGGCTACAAGTGCAAGCCGCATTATGGAATGGGCATGGTCGGCATGGTCGTCGTCGGCGACGCGGGAAACCTCGACCAGGCCAAGGCGGCGACACACCCCGGCAAGGCGAAGCAGGCATTCGCGACACTCTTCGACAAGCTCGCCACGATGTCCGTTGCATCAAAGTAACCTTCGCACCTCACATTGCGCCGCCGCGACCACCCCGTTGCGGCGGCGCGCTTCGTCTGGAGCGCGCCTGTGCCAGGTGAGGAACAAGCTTCGTCCGCAACCTCGTCGCGGTGACGCTGTGGCACAGCCCAGAGGACGGAAAACGGTCGCTCAGCGAGCGCCGCCGAAGTCTTCTTTCCATCTTATGGAGGATGATGATGGCTCCGATCCCCCGCCTGCGCGACTATGTCGGACCGACGATCCTCTCCTATGGCTTCCGACCGTTCTTCCTCCTGGGCTCGATCTATGCCGGCCTGGCTGTTCTGGCATGGCTGCCGATGTTCCATGGAGAGCTTGAAGTCTCGACCCTCTTCTCAGCCCGCGACTGGCATATCCACGAGATGCTCTACGGCTATCTTCCGGCCGTCGTGACGGGTTTCCTTCTGACGGCGATCCCCAACTGGACGGGACGGTTGCCGCTGCAGGGCAAGCCGCTGCTCGTCCTCGTCGTCGCCTGGATTCTCGGCCGCCTGGCTGTGACCGGATCCGTCTGGATCGGCTGGCTTCCGGCGGCAGTGATCGATCTGTCCTTCCTGCTCCTCGTTGCCGCGGCGGCCGGGCGCGAGATCGTCTACGGGAAGAACTGGCGGAACCTGAAGGTGCTGATCGTGGTGGCGGTGCTCTTCGGCGGCAACGCGATGTTCCACCTCGAAGCCTACATGCACGGCGCCGCCGACTACGGCATCCGGCTCGGCATCGCGGCGACCATCCTGCTGGTGATGCTGATCGGCGGCCGCATCGTGCCGAGCTTTACGCGCAATTGGCTGGTCCGGGAGAACCCCGGGCGGCTGCCCGCATCCTCCAGCCATTTCGACATCGCCTCGATGGTTTGCGCTGGGGCTGCTCTCCTTGCGTGGATCAGCGTTCCGCACGGGGCCGCAACGGGTGCGGCTCTGATCGCCTCGGGGGTCCTTCAGGCCGTGCGGCTGGCGCGCTGGGCTGGATACCGGACCTGGCGAGAGCGGCTGGTTCTCATCCTCCACGTCGCCTACGCGTTCGTGCCGCTCGGCTTCCTGCTGGTCGGCCTGGCATCACTTGGTCTGTTGCCTGCGGCCGCCGGCATCCACGCCTGGACAGGCGGCGCCATCGGCACCATGACGCTCGCGGTCATGTCCCGGTCGAGCCTCGGACATACGGGGCGCCCCCTTGCCGCGAGCGGCCCGGTCCAGGCGATCTATGCCTTGATCGTCCTCTCGGCACTGGCTCGCATCTGCGCCTCGCTCCATCCGGCGTGGAGCCTGGGTTTGCTGCATGTCGCCGGCCTTGCCTGGGCGGCAGCGTTCCTTGGATTCGCCCTGGCGTATTGGCGTCTCCTGACCCAGCCGCGCCTGGGGCGTTAGGGCCGCCTGCATGCTGCTGTCTGCGCTAGTGCCATGTGAAATTCGCGTGGCGCTGCATCATGTACTGATCGGGTGCGGCCATCAGGGCTTGGCGTGGATCCGGGCTTTGCCGCCCGCAGAGGCCCGTCCTTTTGCAACAGACGCTTTCAGATCAGTGGACGTTTGGGCCGCGCGACCGCTCGGCGGAGCGGTTCTCCGGACATAGCCGGCACGACTGGCATTTCTCGTCCTGGCGGTCCTGATCTGGCCGATCATCGCGGTTGGCGTCGTCGGCGGGTATAGCTTCCTCGTCTGGATGTGGCAGGTCGTCTTCGGACCGCCCGGCCCACCTGTCCATTGAGGATGCCAGCCATGACGGCCCGAGACGGCGAGATCAATAGACGCGACTTCATCAGAGGGCGCATCGCGCCCGGCGCGCCGCCTGACCGGGACCGGCTCGGCGGGCTCCTGGCTCCTCTACATCGCCAGCGCCGTGGTCACGGCCCGCGCCGGGGTCGCCGCTTTGGCAGCAAACGTCAACTTTCCCGTCGGCACACAGCAGATTCAGTGGTCGAAGGCCCCGACCGCCTGAGCACTCCCTAGCACGGGCCAGAGCGAGCCTTGCGGTCCTGTCTCGCCAGTATCCAGGCGCGCTGACCGGGATGACAAGACGGTGCTAGACATAGCCTGACACGGCTTGATCAGCCGGACGCTGATCCAAATTCATGTTTGAAGACGCCTCGGCGCGATCCGCGCATGCGATGATGTCGTCGCCATCTCGCGATTCCGGACAATTTGGTAAGCGGTTGCAGCTAAACTTGGCTCGAAGGACGGGCGAAGATGACGACTGATCAAGCGAGCAGGACGGAAAAGCGGCGTGCGGCGTCGGGCTTCCCATCGGGCATGATCATCGTCTTTGGAGTCGTCGCCGCCGCCCTGCTGAGCCTGCCGCTGGTTTTGCCTCTCGGCCCCAACAACTGGGACACGCTGGTCTACTACGACGCCATCCACCGCATTCAGATGGGGCAGACGCCGAGCAGTGACTTCTTCGCGCCGGTGGGGCCGCTCGGCTACTACCTTGCCGCATGGTTGGACAGCATGTTCCCGCGGGCGCAACCGATGCTTCTGGTCAATTGGGCATTGCTGCCCGTGCTGTTGCCGGCGATGGCCGTGCTGACCGAACATGCGGCATCCCGGTCGCGCCACCAGGCGCTCGCGCTGCTGCTGCCGTTCCTGCTGTTCGCGTCGGTGCCGATCAACATTCAGTCGATCTACGCCATCTCGGGATTCGACGGCTACGGGCATTATAACCGCCATGTCGCGCTGCTGCTCTATGTGCTCGTCGCGACGCTGATCTTCGTGAGGGACCGGCGGCTCCTCGTCGGTCTCGTAGCGTGGCTGATGCTGGCGCTGTTTCTGGTGAAGGTCACCGGGGCCGTCAGCGGGGCGCTGCTGGTCGGCTATGCCGTACTGGCGGGCCGGCTGCGTCTCCGCGATGCCGTCCTGGCTGCAACGCTAATGCTCGTGCCGCTCGTCGCGCTCGATCTGGCCACCGGCATGGTGCGAGCCTATCTCGACGATATCCTGACGCTGCTCCAGCTCAACAGCGATTCGCTGTCGAGACGTTTCCTGACGGTCGCCTCCCTCAATTTCGACGTGGTCGCGCCCTGCATGCTGCTCTTGGGCGCCCTGGCCTATGCCGCATCGCGCGAGCCCAGTCGCCTGTCGGGATCGGGCATTCGAGCCTTCGCCGATTCGCGGCTCGGCTGGCTCGCAATCGTTCTGGTCGCGATCACGGTGTTCGAGACCCAGAACACCGGATCGCTCGAATTCATCGGTCTCTGGCCGGTGGTTTTGCTGATCATGGTCGATTGGCAGGCACGGCGCGACGTGCTCGGCAACATCGTACTCCTGCTGTGCCTGGCCGTGGTGCTGCCGAATACGGGCGCCTTCATTCAGCGCAGTGCCAGAGCCACGCTGGCCGCCCCTGTCTATGACCAACTTGACCTCCGCGATCTCGGCCCCCTTGGTCAGGTCAGCGCCAACGCCGAGATCAGCGAGCGTGCACCGATCATGCTGGAGCATTATGCCGCGCAACAGGCCAGCTACCGCGATCTCGTGACACGCGGCCAAATGCCCTCGCATCTGCTGCCGTCGCAGATTGACCATCAGGCGACCTGGCTCCTTGAACTCCAGCAGGGACTGGTCGCGATCCGCGCCTGGGAGGCCTCGGCCGGCCGCCGGCTGAAGGGCGTCTTCACGCTGGATGTCGTCGATGCGTTGAACCGGCTTCTCGACCGCGCGCCTCCGCGCGATGTGGCGATCGGCATCGATCCGATGCGCACGACGCCGCCGCTGACGAAAGAGGCGCTGGCTGCGCTGAACGGTACGGACGCGATCCTCAAGCCGACATGCCCGCCTACGGTCATCCGGGCGATGGTTGCGGCGCATTTTGCACCGGCCCTGGAGGGGCGCCAGCGTATCGCGCTCTCGCCATGCTGGGAGATGTATCTGAAGCCGTGACGCTCTGCTGTCTTCCGGGAGGATGCTACTCGGAGCCGCCATCCACAGGCGCATAGAGGACCCGCTCAACGGCATTTGCAGCTCGGACCTCGCCGTTCGGCCGCGTCGGGTTCTCGCCACGGGGCTTCAGGCGGACGCGTTTGGGCACGCCGGGAGCAAGGTGGAACCAGCTCTCTTCGGGCCGCCAGTCGGCATCGACGATATGGACCGACTGCGCCAGGCGCCGGCAGGAGATCGCAAGGCTCCAGCCCTCTCCATCTCGTTCGAGCGCGGCACGCAGACCGAGTTCGTGGCGTTCATGGCCACGTCCGAGCGGGAAATGGAACGCTTCGGCCAGAACGGTCCCGGCCTCGTCGCGCAGCACGGCAGTAGTCGCGTCATGGCCGGGCGGGCCGAAGCGGTAGGCATAGGAGATGTCGAAAAAGCGGCCCAGGAGATCGAAGGCCGAGAGGCTGGCGCTGCCATGCGCTTGGAGCGCGACCGCGCGCGACACCTTCACGACCGCGACCTGGCCGTCGCGCCAGCAGGTCAGTTCGAGATGCGCCGAGAGCGGGACCGGGCGCTCGTTGATCAGATGAATCGCCAGTCCGTTGACGCCCTCGTCGGTCATCATGACCTGGACCGGACGGAAGGCACGCGCGAGCCCGTGCCACGCAGCCTTCGGTTCGCCATCGCTGGCGATGACGCCCCAGCCCGCGCCAGGCGCGAGATCCTGCAGCAGCCAGACCAGCGCGCCTGATGTCGGCGAACCCGGCCGGCGCCATTCCGCGAACGTCTGCTCCATCACCTCCGCGGAGGTCGCGCGAGAGAGCGTCAGATAGCGTTCCGGGTCCTCCCGCCGCAACCGCTCCGGGTCCAGCCCGTAGAGCACGCCGAGATAATGGTTGCGCACGTCCTCGAAATCCCAGGATGCGCCGAGATCGCGCGGCACCCCACGTTTCCAGTCCGGGTGATGCGTCAGCGCCGGCGGATGGCCGGAGGCGAGCGAGACCTCTTCGGGAACGTTGGCGAAGGCGAGGCTTTCCGCAGCGAACCGAACATGGGCGCGGCGCGCGTCGTCGAGGCCGCGCAGATAAGCGCCCACGCCGTAGTAATGGGTGACACCCTTGTCGGCGACGAACGGCAGGGCACCGCCCGAAGGCGAATTCGGCACATAGACGATATCGGGCCGCAGCCGCGACACGACTTCGGGAAGGATGTCGTCGAAGACGGGGCCCGACCACGCAGCGGGGGGCGCGCCCAGCATTGCCGCCTGCTGGAAGACCTCGCTGCCCCCGCAGAGAACGACGAGGCTCGGCAAGCCCTGCGTCCGGTCGAGCAGCGTTTCAGCTTCCGCCCGGATCGCGTCGCGGAAAGCGGCGTCGCCCTGCGGGTAGTCGAAATTGGCCAGCATCATCTCCTGCCAGACCATGATGCCGAGTTCGTCGCAGAGCGCGAAGAAGGCATCGTCTTCATAAGCCATGACACCCGGCACGCGGATCATGTTCATGCCGGCGTCGCGGGCGAGCTTCAGCCAGGGCTCATACACCTCGCGTCCGCTGGCGAGCGTGACGACATCGGCGCTGCTCCAGCAGGCGCCGCGGCAGAAGACGGGCACGCCATTGACGACGAGACCGAAACCCTCGCCATCCGCACCGCGATCGACCTCCAGCGAGCGGAAGCCGATGCGGCCGAGATCGATGGTTTCATCACCGAGATGGAGGGTCAGCGCATGCAGGGCAGGTTCGCCATGGGTGTGCGGGAACCACGGCGCGATGCCAGGCAGTCGGAGCGTGCCCGACAGCGTGTCCGGCGCAGTCGGGTCCAGAGCCGCCTCGCCTGTGGCGCATCGCATCACCGCGCGTGACGGGACGTCCCCGGCCTGTTTCGCGAGGCGAACCGTGAGCGCGACCGTGCCGGCCTCACCGTCATAGGCCGTGCGCAGATCGATGCCTGCGACGACTGCAGCCGCTTTGTCGATCTCGACCCGTTGTACCTGCCGGAACGGCCCGGTCGGCAGCCCCGGCGGGCACCAGCCCGGCACCGAGCCCAGTGCCGTCGTGCGGAACCAGCGCAGGCCGTTCGGCTGGATCATCGCCGGGCGCCAGCGCGAGCGGCGCGGCGCGGCGGCGAGCTTGGGCACGAGCGCGCGGAAGCACAGCGCAATCTCGGTCCCTGCCGGCGCCTCGACGGACAGCGCAAGCGGCTGGAACATGGAACGACTCTCGGCAGCGAGCGCGCCGTCGATCCAGATCTCGGTCCAGCTCGCCAACCCCTCGAAACGCAGTTCGCCGTTCAGCGCCCGGTCGAGCCGGGTCACGTACCAATGGTCCTGCCCGCCGACAGCCTCCGCCGTCGCATCCGTCAGGCGCCCGAGTGCACGCAAGGTGCCGGCGACCGTGCCGGGGGCGACCGCCGGCTGCCAGTCACCGTCGCGCGGCAGATCGAGAGGAGCCACAACGGCATCGGCCGCCGTCGCCAGCCAACTCCAGTTCCCGATCGCCTCGGCGCTCTCAGCCTGGCGCGCGACGATGCGGGCCATCCGCGTTCAGGCCGCGAAGCGGCGGGCAAGCGCCTCGCTGACGACGTCATGTTCCGAGGCGAGACCCGCCAGGCTCGCATCGAAACGCTCAAAGCGCTTCTGCTTCACCGCCCGCGCCAGGTGGAACTGGGCGATCTTCGCGCCTTCGGCGATCCGAAGCGCTGCCTCTCTCGCATCGCCGAGTCCGTCCAGCGTGGTCCCCAGCCATTCGAGATGGGTCGCCAGCAGCTCGAAATTGGCGCCGAGCTGGCGCAGCGTGTTGAACGCGTAGAGATGGAAGACCTCGCCCGGCCGCTCGGAGAGAACCTGCGCCTGTGCGGTCGCGACCGCGCGAAAGGCTGAAACCGGGTTGGCTTTCGGCCGCCTCCGGACATGGCGTGACAGCAGCGCGAGCGCGGTCGCTCGCAGGTCCGCATCGCCAGGCGGATGCTCGGGCAGGTGCACCATCTCCGCATAGGGGAACAGCGTGTCCTCGCGCATCTGGCCCGGCAGAAGGCGCAGGAGCCCGTCGAAATCCTCGCCCAGGGCGCGGTGCAGCCCGTCATTGTGGAAATAGTCGAGCGCGCGGCCTGCGCGGTCGAGGCGGTTGACCGCGATCGTGGTCTTGCCGTGGCTGGCGCGATAGGAGACGCCCTGCGTGTCGGGCATGTAGAAGGAATCAAGCTCGATCAGCACCAGACGACGCCGAGCGATCTGCTGCTCGAGATGGCCGATCAGGTCGTCATAAAGCGCAAGCTCCGTGACGCGCAGGCCGTAGAGGGCTTCGAGATCGTCGAGCGGTGGCTTGAAGAAGGTGAACTGGTCGCCTTCGAAATCCTGCGCGACGGTGAAGCCGAAGGCGGCCGCAGGCTCGGTGCCAAGCGCATGAAGGATTTCGATCCAGAGATCGGCATAGCAGTTCGTCTGCGGCCAGTGTCGATCGCCGGAATGCATCGCATGCCGGCGATAAGCCAGCGGATCGCCCGGCAGAAGCGGCTCCGGACCCGCTGGGACGACGGGGCGGCCCATCGTGGCGTGGACGGTCATGGTGCTTATGGCCAGAGAACGGCGCGCACAGCCGTCGGCCAGGCGTGGACGTCGAAGCCATGATGCTTGAACAGCGCCAGCGCGACGCGCTCCATGCCGAAGCCGACGCAGGCCGTATGCGCGGTCTCGCCGTCTTCCGTCTTGATGCCCCAGGTCGTGCCGAAATGGTCCTGGTGGTAATTGAACGAGAGGCAGGCGGTCGGCTTCTCGACGCTTTCGATCGGGATCAGGAGTTCGAATTTCAGGCGCTGGTCGCGCTGGTTGTTGGCGAGCATGCGCCCCGCGCGGCCAAAGAACGGATCATTGGCGACATCGACATGCAGCGGCATCCCCAGCGAGGCCATCATCGTTTGGCCACGCTCCAGCCAGGTCGCACGGAACTCGGTGACCTGGTCGGGCGTGCCGAAGCGCACATACTCGCGCATCCGGAAGAGCTGCATGCGGGCCGGATCCTTGGAGGGCTCGTGCCTGAAGCAGTACGACTGCAGGTCGAACAGCGCGCCGCCCTTGCCGACCGGGCCGCGCTTGGCGACGACGGGGTAGAGCACATAGCAGGCAGCCGGGGTGAGCACGATGTCGGTGGACTTCTGGCCGACCGTCCAGTCCACACCGTCGGTGACGTTGTGAAGCAGTTCGGCATGAGCCCGCTCGTCACCCTCGAAGGCGTGCACGGTGCCCGCGAGCTGCGGGAAGCTCTTGAGATAGCCGCTCTTCTCGAAATGCTTGCGGTTCATCGCCGGCGGAAAGCGCGCGACCTCGGCCCCGTCCTGGCCGCCATAGCGCGTGATCAGGTCATCGAAGCGGGCCACGACCTCCTCGAACAGGCCGCTACGGCCATAGAGACCGTCGACGCCGGTGTCGATCAGCAGGCCACTGTCGATGAGCTCAGCAAGGAAACCCTGCTGCTGTTCGCAATTCTGGCACATTCAGATCACCGGGACAGGCTGGAATCGTGCTTGTACACGGCCAGCAAATTGGAAGTATTTCCGAGGATTCGGTCGTTGTTGATCATGATCGGCGCCGAGAGCGCGTCCCGCATGAGGCGGGCCAGGCTCGACGGGCTGTCGTTGCGATAGCCCTGGATGCCGCAGATCAGGAAGGCCTGGCTGACGATCTCGCCGACGCTCTGCGAGGCGGCGATCTTGATGCTGTTCATCGCCACGACGAAGCCCATCGAGGAGAGTTCGTCGGCGTCGTCACGGGCGCGCTCATAGCGGTCGAGCCCCGCGACGACCAGCGCCTTGAACTGCTGCAGACGGGCGAGCAGCTCGGCCAGGCGCAGGGCACTCGGCGGTGTCGTGCCCGGGCGCTTGCGGGCCTCGCCGCGCACGAAGCTCTCGGCACGGGCGACGGCCTCGGCGGCAATGCCGTACCAGACGCCGGCCCAAAGCAGATGGGCATGGGCGAGCATGGATTGCGCCGCGATCTCGGCGAAGGGCGTCGGAATGATCTGTTGCGCGGGGGCGCGGCCGGCAAAGGTGAAATTGTCGGAACAGGTACCGCGCATGCCCATCGTGTCCCAGACAGCGCTGCGCTCCAGCCGATACTGGTCGCGGGTCACGACCGCCATGACCTGGTCGGAGGGCGGCGCTTCGGGCGTGCGGCGGGCCGTGATCAGGATGGCATCGGCCTGCGCGCCATAGGAGATCAGGCAGCCCTCCTTTTCGAGGGTGAAGTCCTCGCCGTCGCGCATGACGCCGCAGACGCTGCTGCGCAGGTCACCGCCGACGCCGCCGCCTTCGGTCGTGGCCGAAGCGAGCAGGAACTGCTCATCGGCGATCCGTGCCATGAAGCCGCGATGCCAGGTGTCCGCGCCGCAATGGACCACGAGGCTCGACACCTTGATCTGGTGCATTGCGTAGATCATGCCGGTCGAGGAGCAGCCCTGGGCCAGGATTGACCCGATCTCGGCGATGGTGGCGAGGCTCGCCTGCTCGCCGCCATGGGCTGCCGGGATCATGATGCCGAGAAGACGTTGCGTCCGCAGCGCTTCGAAGGCCTCCTGCGGGAAGCGCGCCTTGGCATCGACGTCGGCGGCATGCTCGGCCGCGATCCTTGCGACAGCACGGGCCCTGGCGATCATGGCCTTTTCGGACTCTGCGCGCGCACCGAGATCGACCAGGACAGGGCGCTGCCTGCTTTCAATCGACGCCTTCGGCTGCGGTTCAGTCGCCGGACGGCTGGCGGCCGGCGACATCAGACGCGCTCGCTCTGGATGCTCTGGATCGCGTTTTCGATCGCCGCAACGGAAGCGAAGTTGCGGCGGTTCATCATCTTGTCGGGGAACTCGACCTCGAAGGCTTCTTCCAGCGCCATCATCAGCTCGACGGTGCCGAACGAGGTCAGGCCGGCATTGTAGAGATCGGCGTCGTCGGAGAGGGTGGCGACGTCGACCGGCAGCCGGGCCGTCGTCTTGAGAATGTCCTTGATCCTGCTCTTCATCGTTTGGCCCTGCCCATTTCGTCCGCTGGTAACCTCGGGAGGATGACGTCGCGTGCGAAGACACGACGAGCGCATCGCGCGCCCGCCGAGGCTCCTGCGGGTCTCATCTCTCGCGAAGTCCTGATTTGTAGTGTTCGACGCGGTGTTTTCTTATGGAGCTGGCATACCGCGGAAAATTTAATGGCGCGTTGCAGATTTCGTCGAAACCTGCATTCGAACATACCGCCGGCGGCATCTTGCAATCTTTGGTAAACGGCAATCGCCTTGCGGTGTTATCCGGCGCGCCCGCCTTCCGCCCGGTCGCAAGTTCGATCAGGCCGGGCTTTGTCGGTTCTCTCGCCAGGCCGAGGGCTAGGCTCGCACTGCCCGGAGCAACATGTGAGGGCGAAAACGAGGGAAGAGGGTCTCAAACATTCGGAAAGGCATTTTTTTCAGCGGTTCCGCTGGAGCCTGCCAAAGCATTTCAAACTCAACAAGCTTCAATCCCGCATTGTTCAAGCAAGACTCCAATTCTGGTCTCGTATACTCGCGCCTATGCACGTACTCGTGCTCAAAGTCGACGTTCGAGAATAGATCGTGAGGCAAGGCAACAATCGACCTGCTGAATGCCAATTTCAGTATATTTCTCAATCTGGCAAAATTGTCAGTCGTGATAAAAATTTGTCCAGTTGGTGAGAGAGAGGATATCAATTTCCGAAATATGTTTGTCGGATCCGCCCGGAGGTGCTCGATATTATCGAACCAGAATACAGCGTCAATTTCGTTTAGCGGAGACAACCAATCCGAATCGGAAATATCCCCCGGAAACGTTCCGGCAAAATTTTTATATGTATCATTTTCTATAGCAAGTGTTTCAGCAAAATCGACAACATAAACGGCTGCATCAAGTTGTTTTTGAACGACTTCTTCGACAAACGCGCCGCCGGCACCTAATGAGAGGATACGCGATCTCGGCGCAAGCCGGCTCAAAGCCATGTTCGCTGAGCGATACTGCCTGTAGAAACTGCTTTCGAAATAGGAATTCATATGGAATTTTCGCTTCTCAAGATCAATAGAAGCGCGAAATTCGGATTGAGTTAAAGAGCGCACAGTCAAGACCCTCAGCCAACGACGTCGATCGATTACCAAGCGATTATTAATATTCAGGACTCGGTGAAACGTCGCTTTCCGAGGGTTCGATAGCACTTCGTAAAGCTCTCTTGCCGCCGAGCTGCGATGGAAAGCTATAATTTCTTCCCTCAACCAGTTATGCTAACCCGCTTGATTGATCGAGTCCGCTCTCGGTCGCCAATTGACCCGCGCTGTCGCAGGCTCAGACGGTCCTGGCGGCCAGGTAACCCGGGCGCGGGTCCGCAGGCTCAGCGGCCAACCTCGCTTTGGCCGCATCGGGAGCGGCATCGCTCGTGCCCATCAGGAACCACAGCAGCGCGGCGGTCTTGATCGAGTAGACGGAATCGCTGACGAGCATCAGCAGGCAGATATACGCCGCGACACTGGCCTTGAATCGCCAGGCCCGGGGCGAGCGCTCCGGTGTGAAAATGAAAAGGCTCCAGAAGCCGATCACGCCGATCAGGCCGATCTGGTTGAGCGAGTAGGCGTAACCCGAATCCGAGAGGAAGGGCTTGTCCGGCGAAAGGCCCCATACAGCCGACGGCGACAGCGAAGTTATGAGCCGCGCCGTCCAGAGGAGGCGGCCGCCGAAGTTGTTCTGCCAGTTCACCTCCGCACTGGTGAAGCCGTATATGGCCAGCCCAGCCAGCGCGAAGAAGGGCGCGGCCAGCCAGACGAAGCGTGGCGTGCGCGCCGCGAAGAACCAGGCGATCGTCGCGACGATGCAGACATTGGCGCCGAACCGGGAGTCGCTGAGGATGATCGCGCCGATGCCCGTCGCCATCGTCAGCCAACGCTTGCTCATCTCTTTCCGGTTCAGGCACCAGATATAGATGATCGCGCCGAAATTTCCGGTCGAGATCGGCTCCAGGAAGACGGATGAGGCGCGGTGTGGTCCCAGGAAGGGCAGCAGCGTGCGCGCATCGGGCCGTATGCCCGATGCAAAGAGCGCTCCGGTCTCGGCCTTGACGTCGGAGGGCGCGACCGTGCCGCGCGCGACGTAGTATTTGATGATGTTGAAATATTTGACGTAGACGTCGAGCGCCAGGAATTCAAAAAGGCCGAAGACGACGACGATCAGGCCGCAGGTCAGGGCTGCACGATCGGCCAGCCGCGGATCCCGGCAGCTCCGCCCGAGCAGGTAGAAGGCGATCGGGATCAGAAAGTCGCGTACCGCCTTCGGGTCGAGCAACGGGCGCATCGCCATCAGCATGGCAGCATAGGAGATGAAGACGGCCAGCACGACATAGGGTGCCGCGCTCCGGCCGAGGCCGAGATAAAGCGCTGTGGCAACGAGCACGACCTCGGAGCCCATGACCATGGTGTCGTTGACGCCCATGACATTCGTGTTGAGGAAGCACAGTGCGGTGTTGAAGGTGAGCGCTCCCACCAGCAGCGCGAGCACCAACGGCGCTGGCGGATGCGGGCCATCTGCATCCCCGAGATGATGCCCGGCGACCATCAGGCAGCAGCCCTTGGCCACCTTCCAAACAGGCGCTCGTCTTCGCCCGGGGTCACGAGCGCGACGACGAGTTCGCCTGTCGGATCGACTTCCGCGGCCGCCTTGATGATGTCGGGCGCCCCCATCCCCGAGAGATCCGCCGCCAGCACGACCGCATCGGGCGAGACCGCGCGGGGGCTGGCGACCGCACCGGACCGCAGGACGAGTACGAAATTGCTGCGACGCGACGCAGCTCCCGACGCGCCCGTGCCCCTATCGAAGCGCCGGATATTGACGTCGTTGCGCCCCGCGCTCTCGCGATAGATCAGGACGCTCTCGCCGATCTCAGCCAGGGCCTGGGCAAGATGCTGCGCGATATCGGCCTGCGCCGCAGCGTCGAGCGGGCCGGCGATCAGGACGGAAGCCGGCAGGTGCCGCCCGAACTGCGCCTGGAGCAGTTTTGCGACCGGGACGAGCGCAGCCAGCCGCCCGGCGATGTCCTTGGGTAGCCGCGCCACGCTGGCAACGCCGAGAATTTCTCCGGCCTGCTTGGGCGTCAATGCGCTCTGCGGCAGCAGTTTGCCGACCCGTGGGGGCAGCAACTCCATGAGATAGGCGACGCCCAATCCGGCGCAGGCTCCAAACAGCAGAGCGACGGCCAGGACGATGATCGCAGGCGGCTTGGATGCGACCGCGGGCGGAACGGCTTCGGACAGCAGGCGAGAATTGCTCGTCTCGATCTTCTTCTGCTGATCGAGTTCGCGGGCACGGGTCAACGACGCATTGTAGACGGCCCGGATCGCCTCGGCCTCGCTCTCGAGCTGGCGGAGCCGGATCTGGGCGACGCCGCTGTTTTCCTGCGACCTCGTCAACTCACCGGCGCGCTTTTGGAGGTTAGCGAGGTTCGACTCTGCCTGGCGGTAGGCCTGCTGTACCGAGGAGCGGACGCGCCCGAGTTCCGCGGCGAGCAGTTTGCGCGTCTCGGCCAATTCCGCCCGGATCTCGAGCAGTCGCGGATGCTGGGGCATCAGCGTTTGCGCCAGGCTCGCCGCCTCGCGCGCCGTCTGTGCGTATTGCGTGCGCAGCGAGACGATGCTGGTCGAGGTCAGGGCCTCGGGAATGGTATCGGAGAGCAGCGCAGTGTCGCGCAGGTTGGCGATGCCGTCGCGACGCGCCGTCTGGCGGGCAAGTTCCGCGTTGGCCTGGCCGATCTGGGTATAGAGATCGCGCAGCTGCTGCGTCACGACGAGTCCGGTCTCGCCGGTGCTGACGAGGTTGTTCTTGATCCGGAAGGCCTGGATGGCCGCTTCCGCATCGTTGAGCTGCGTCCGCAGTCCGGCGATCTGGCTGATCAAAGACTCGTTGGCGCGCTCGACCGCGCCGCGACGCCCGTCATTGCCCTGGCGAAAATAGGCCCTGGCGAGCGAGTTCGCGATATCGGCCGATTTTTCCGCCTCGGGATGCGACACGATGATGCGGAAGACCAGCGAGTTCTCTACGCGCTGGATGACGATGGCACGGCGCAGCGCATCCATCGTCTGGGCTGCGCGCTGTTGCGGGGTCGGCATCAAAAGCTTGCCGAAAAGGCGCGCGAGAATCCCGGGCTGAGGCGTGAAGGCGGCGTCCTGCTCGAGGTCGAGATCGCTGATCACCTGGCGCAGCACGCCCGACGAGGTCATTACCAGCGACTGGCTGTCGACATTGGCGAAGTCGATCGAGGCCGAGCTGTCGGCGCGCACGATATCCTTGCCGACGATCTGCAACGCCTGCGGATCGACCAGCAATTCGGCCGTCGCGCGATAAACCGGCGTCTGGACGGCGAGATAGGCGAGCGCGAGCAGCAGCGTCAGACCGGCGCTGGCCGCCACCATCCGGCGCCTGCGCTTCAACAGGCCCAGGAGCTCCGGCAAGCTGAATGCCGAGGTCGGCGATGGCGCGTCGCGTCGTCCGCCGACCTCCAACGCAGCAACCACCTGAAGCCTCCCGAAACGCGGCCTGATGCCCCCGGCCGGTTCTGCTGGCCCGAAGGGCAGATAGCCGAAGGCGCTGAAATCCAACAGGTATGCTGGCGATCCGTGGTTAAGATTCCCCTAAGTAGACAGCTAAAATTTTATTGATCTGTAGAGATTTATCTAAAATCGGATTTAACCACGATTGATGCGGAGATAGCTTCGATGTTTATTGTCATTGGCCTTGGTGATAAATAGATATTTAGAGAAATCGTCCGTACTTACAGAGACCAACGCCGCCGTCCTGGAGACGCGTCCTGGGTGGAGCCGCAGCATTGCCGACCCGCTTCAGACCTCGATCAGGACGCCGCGCCGAATCCCCGGTAACGGCGTTGCGGCAACCTCAGGCATCATGACCCTTTCCTTCAGCAAGGATCGGGCGACGCGAGCAGCCGTGCGTACCGCTGGGACGATGATGGAAGCGTCCCGGAGAAAGGGAGCGGCATGCGGATTCTGATGGCCTGTGCGGCATTCCCTCCGTTCATCGATGGCGGCGGGCCGATTTCGGCGATGATCGTGGCGAAGCTGCTGCTGGCGGCAGGCCACGATGTCGAGGTGATCAACGTCGCCGATGAGGACAAGCACGAGATCTTCGACGGCGTGCCGGTCCACAGGCTGCGTTCGCTCAATATCGACTGGAACTACCGCCTGCCGCGCCCCGCGTGGAAAAAGCTCGCCTGGCATGCGCTGGAGAATTTCAATCCCCGCGCCTTCTTCGCCATGCGCCGCGAGATCAGGCGCATCCGACCCGACATCGTGCTCACGGACTCGATCGAGAACATCAACGTGGCGACCTGGGCCGCGGCCAGAAGCCAGGGCGTGCCCGTCTGCCATATCCTGCGGAGCACCTTTCTCTTGTGCTGGAAGGGCAGCATGTGGCGCAACGGCGACAATTGCGCCCGGGCCTGCGCCTCCTGCCGGGCGACCTCCTATGGCAAGAAGCTGACGTCGCGCTTCGTCGACGCCGTCATCGGCGAGACCGATTTCATCGTCGCGCGGCATCTCGACGAGGGCTATTTCCCTCACGCCACCTCATATCGCATTCCCGGCGCGATCGCGCCGCACGGTTCAGCCGTGCCTCGCGAGGGTCCGCGCGACGGCCGGCCGTTGCGGTTGGGCTTCATCGGTGTCCATGATGCGATCAAGGGACTCGACACGCTGGCTGCGGCCGCCCATCGCCTGAAAGGCCAGCCAGTCGAATTCCTGATCGCCGGAACCGGGAAAGGCGATTACGCCGCCGCGCTGCCGGAGCGGTTCCCGAGTGAGAACACACGTTTCCTCGGCTGGGTTCAGCCCGATGCCTTCTTTCCCCAGATCGACGTGCTCGTGGTGCCCTCCGTCTTCCGGGAACCCTTCGGCCGCGTCGTGATCGAGGCGTTCGTCCATGGTGTTCCGGTGATCGGAGCGCGCTCGGGTGGAATACCCGAGACGATCGAGCCCGGCGTGAGCGGCGCGCTGTTCGCGCCCGGAGACGATGGCGCCCTGGCGCAGCAGATCACGGAACTGGTCCAAAACCCGGAGCGCATCGCCAGCCTGTCCACCGGGGCGCTCGAAGCGGCGCGGCGCTATGCGCCCGAACGGATCGCAGCGTCCTATGAGGCCGTCTTCGCCGAGCTGCTGCGCAATGCGCAGCGGCGCCGCGTGCCGGCGATACAGGACGCAACGCCGTGAAAACCCTGCTGGGATTGTCCAGGCGGACGGAGGCCAGGCGGTTCGTATCTGCCTTCTCGTCGCGATTCAGCAGCACGTTCCTGAGCTTCTTCGTCCTGCTGACGGCGAGCCATTTCCTGTCCACCCAGGAATACGGCCTCTATGTCTTCCTGTTTTCGATCGGCAGCGCGCTGGGCCTGATCGCGGTTCTGGGTCAGCAGATTCTCGTGGTGAAGCGTTATCAGCGCCATGAGGACGCCGGCCATCGGCTGAATCAGGCGTTGATCGGCGTCAATGCGCGCTGGCTCGCGCTCGGCTGCGGGCTGCTGATCGTTGCGGCCGTCCTGTTCTTCGTCCTCGCGGACAGGCTGCCGGAGCCCTATCGGCATCTCTGGGTCGCCCTGGCCTTTGCGGCGGTCTTTGCCGTCAGCGAGTACCTGCAGAACTATTTCCGTATTCACGGGCGGATCAACCTGTCGCTCGTGCCCCGCGAGATCATCTGGCGCGGCGCGTCGATCCTGTGCATCGCCGCCGCCGGCCTCATCGGCTATCGCGCCGATGGCGAGGTCGTCATGGCCATCGTCACCGTCCTGCTGGGGGCCACGACCTTGTATCAGGCCGTCGCGTTCACACGCGGCGAAGGCTGGGGCTGGCTGCCCCCCCACGACGATGTCCCTGCCGAGACCCGTGGAATCTGGCGCAGGGAAAGCCTGTATTTCATCGCCAACAACATCCTGAACTCGTCGTCGGCCTATCTGGAAACGATCCTGATCGGCGCGGTGCTGGGGCTGGACAAGGCTGGCTTCTATTTCGTGGCCCTGCGGATCGCGATGCTGCTGACCCTGCCGGTTGCGGCGATCGATACCGTCGGCATCCCCATGATCGCCGCCCGCTTCCAGAAATCGGACAATGCCGGGGCGCAGCTCCTGATTGGCCGCCTGTCCTTCGCCAGCTTCTGCATTTCGCTTCTGGGCGCGCTCGTCTTGGCGATGATCGCGCCCTTCGTCCTGTCGATCTTCAACGCGGATTTCGCACAGCATGCCAATGTCCTGACCGCCTTGTGCGTGCTGTCGGTCTCGCAGGCCTTTTTCGGGCCCGGCTCCTGGTTGTTGATGATCGGCGGCGGCGAGCGCTTCTTCCTGATCGCGCGCGCGGTGATCTTCGTTTTCTACCTGGGATTGCTGTACGGGCTGGCCCAGATCGGTGGGCTGATGGGCATCGCGATCGCCGGGCTTTTCATGTCGCTGGCCTCGAATCTGGCCGCCTGGCACTGGATCAAGCGTAAATATGCGATCGACAACATGGCGACGGCGTTCTTCAGGCCCTTCCTCTTCCAGGGCCCGACAACGCCAGAGCCGATACGGTCCGTGCCCGGCGGCGATCCTGCCGAAGCCGCGGCAAAAACAGCCGTTCATTGAAGATGCCGATGCGGAGCAGAGACATGGGCGCGGCGGCTGAACGGACACCGGTCATGGCGCAACGGCAGGATACGGCGCCCGAGCTTCCGGCGGCGCCGATGGCCGCGCTGTCGAGCCAGGGAACGCCCGTCGTCTTCTCGGGCACCATCGGCATGCTTTATCCCGGAGCCGCCTCCGTCGCGGTTCTGATGCTGGGCCCCGTCGGCTATGAGGAACTCTGCCTGCGCAGCACCTGGCGCACCCTGGCAGAAGCGCTGTCCCTCGCCGGCATGGCCTGCCTGCGCTTCGACTATCCCGGTCTTGGCGATGCGCTGGATGTCGCTGTGCCGCCCGGTCTAGACGACTGGACCGAGACCGTGCGCGCCGCCGCCGATCTGCTCAGGCAGGCCAGCGGCTGCTCACGCCTGATCCTGCTGGGACAGGGCCTCGGCGGAACGCTCGCCTTGCGTCTGGCGGATTCGTTGGCTCCGGTTTCCGGCTGCGTCGTCATGGCGCCGGTCGTCAGCGGCAAGCGCTACCTGCGCGAGCTATCCGTCTGGACGCGCATCGTCGCGGACCGCATCGGGATCGGCATGGATCCCGACGACGATACCGGCTGTGCCGTGGCGGGCCTACGGTTGCCGCCGGAACGCCTCGCCGCCATCGGAAAGCTCGGCTTGCTCGATCTCGACAGCCGCCCTTGCGACGAGGTTTTGCTGCTGTCGCGTCCCGGCGATGCGGCGCTCGCGACGCATCTGGCCGAGCGCGGCGCCGTCGTGACGAGCGCGCCCTATGATGGCTACGAGATGCTGACGACCGATCCGACCGGCGCCAGGCCGCCTTTGCCGACGATCGCGGCCATCGTCGACTGGGTCGCGCTGCGTGCGAGAGAGCCGGAACGGAGCATTCTCGCGCTCGCGGCTGCCCGGCCCCATGAGGGGCAGGCCGCGAGCCTCCGCGGGCCGGGCTTCGTCGAGAGCCCTGTGCGGTTCGGTCCCGGCGGACGCCTCTTCGGTGTCGTCTGCGAACCCGAGGGCCGCCCTTCGCGCTCGTCGATCGTCTTCGTCAACGCAGGCCGCGACTACCATATCGGCTGGGCCCGCGTCACCGTCGCACAGGCTCGCGCCTTCGCGGCGCGGGGCATCGCGTCGCTGCGCTTCGATACGAGCGGCATCGGCGACAGCCTCGCCGACGAGAACGGCCCCGAGGAGGTGCTCTACTCCGACGAACAGATCGCCGACGTCAGCCTCGCCCTCGACCTGATGGAGACGCGCGGCTACCAGGACCCGATCCTGATCGGGCGCTGCAGCGGCGCCTATGCCGCCTTCAACGCCGCCGTCGCGGATAAGCGGGTCCGGCAGCTCGTGATGGTCAACAACGAGCGCTTCGTCTGGGACCCCGACGAAAGCGTCGAGGATGCGATCCGGTACGCCCATCGCAGCGTCGGCGATTTCGGCGCGACCCTGAAGCGCAAGGGCGGGCTGCGGCGGCTGTTGACGGGCCAGCTGCGCATCGGTCCGGCCGGGCGCTACCTCCTGTTTCGCCTCCTGAAGCAGATTTCGATCCGGCTCGCGCCTTGGCTGGGCCGCCTGACCAAGCATGGCCGGCTGCGTCGCGAATGCCACCGGCGCTTCGGCGTACTCGCGACCCGCAAGGTCGATGTCGCGTTGATCTATGCCGAAGGGGATGTCGGCCTGGCCGAGTTCAACACTTATTTCGGCAAGACCGGCGACGGGATCTCGGCCTATCGCCACGTGTCGTTTTCGACCATTCCCCGCGCCGACCACAATTTCACCCATCTCGGCGCGGCGCTTCGTCTGCGGGACAGACTGCTGGAGACCGTCAAGCCATGACTATCGCGACGAGGCGGCGGAGCGCGGGCCTGCTGCTGGCGGTCACCGGCCTGTTGGGGGTCGCTGTGCCGGCAACGGGCGCGGAAATCTGCCTGCGCGGGGTCAACCTCTCGGGCGCCGAATTCGGCACGGTGCCGGGGCGGCCGAACACCGATTATACCTATCCTGCCGAGGCGGCGATCCGCCGGCTGGCGGGGCTCGGCATGACCTCCCTCCGACTGCCGTTCCGCTGGGAGCGCATCCAGCCCAAACTCGGCGGGGAGCTCGATGCGGCCGAGCTCACCCGTCTCGACCAGAGCATCGACACGGCCAAGGCCGCCGGTCTCGTCGCGATCCTCGACCTGCACAATTTCGGCTATTACGCTGGCAAGAAGCTCGGCTCCCCGGCGCTGCCGGCCTCGACATTGGGCGATGTCTGGCGGCGGCTGGCAACGCATTATCGCGACCGGACGAACGTGGTCTTCTCGATCATGAACGAGCCTTACGACATCCACAGCGCCGAATGGGCGAAGATCCAGAACGTCGCCATCGCCGCGATCCGCAAGACGGGAGCCCGGCAGATGCTCCTGGTCACCGGGACCGCCTATGGCGGCGCCCATAGCTGGACGGCGGATTTGCCGGTGGGCAACAACGGCCGCGACCTGCTGGCGATCGAAGACCCGTTGAAACGGTTCGCCTACGACTTCCACCAATATCTCGATGCCGACTATTCCGGCCGCCAGCCGGAGTGCTCTGCAGCGCAGGGCGCGCTCAAGGCCATCGACGACGTCAGCGCCTGGCTGGAGACCCATGGCCGACAAGGCTTCCTAGGTGAATTCGCGGCCTCCGACCGGCCCGAATGCGTCAAGGTCTTCAAGGAGATGACCACCCGTCTGGATTCGCGTCCGGAACAATGGATCGGCTGGGCTGCCTGGGGAGCCGGGCCATGGTGGCCGCCCGACTACGTCTTCAACCTCGAACCCACCGTGGCGGGAGAGCGCCCGCAGATGAAGGCGCTCATCGAGCAACTGAAAACCAAGGCGGCCAAAAACGCGAGCTGTGGCCGGACGGGACGTCCGTGAACGCGCCGCTCACAGGCGTGCGTGAGGGCATGGGCGTGCGTGAAGGAATGCGGATCGTCCATGTGGTCCGGCAGTTTCTGCCGAATCGCGGGGGGTTGGAAGATGTTGTCGCCAACCTTTGCAGGGCGCAGCTGCGTATGGGGCTCAAGCCCTCGGTCGTGACACTCGACCGGCTGTTTGCCGATCCGGGCCGGCGGCTGGAGCGGGAAGAGGTCATCGACGGCATCCCGGTCCGGCGCATTCCCTATCTCGGCTCCTCGCGCTATCCCGTCGCACCGTCGGTCTTCGCGCATCTGTCGCGTGCCGACCTCGTCCATGTCCACGCCATCGACTTCTTTTTCGATGCTCTCGCGCTGGGCTGGATGTTTCATCGCAAGCCGCTGGTCGCGACGACGCATGGCGGCTTCTTCCACACGCGCGACTTTTCCGGCCTGAAGACGATCTGGATGAACGGTCCGACACGGCTGTCGTCTCTGGCCTATCGCGGGATCGCGGGCTGCAGCGCCAATGATGCGCGGATGTTCGAGACGGTGGCGCCCGGAAAGGTCCGCGTGATCGAGAACGGCGTCGATCTCGACAAATTCCGCGGCGCGTCCAGCCCCGAACCGGTTCGACGTCTCGTCAGCATCGGGCGCTTCTCCAAGAACAAGCGTCCCGAGAACCTGATCGCGACCATGACAGAATTGCTGCGCTCGGGCGCCGACTGGCATCTCGACATGATCGGCGTCGAATCCGACTGGTCCGAAGCCGCGCTGCGCGACGCCGTCGCTCGGGCCGGCCTGGCGGACCGGATCGACATCCATCTCGGCCTGGACGATGCAGGCGCCCGGGCCTTGATGCGTCGCGCCTCGCTCTTCGTCTCGGCCTCGGATTACGAAGGATTTGGCCTTGCGCTGATCGAGGCGATGAGCGCGGGGCTGATCCCCGTCGTCCAGCCCAATGCCGCTTTCGTCGCTTTGGCGGAGGCCTATCCCGTGATCCGTCTCGCCGATTTCGCCGCTCCCGCGGACGCGGCAGACGTCATCGTCGAGGCATTCGCGGCTTTGGAAGCTTCGCGCGGGGCCTTGAAGCCCGACGTCGACGCCCTCGCCCCCTATTCCTGGCAGCAGGTCGCCTTGAATTATCGGGCGTTCTACGAAGACGCGCTTCAGGGACGGCTCGATCGCGAGCGACATCAGCGGGAGGACCCACCCCTCCCTAGGCCCGGACAGTCCTGATCATTACGGCTTTGTGTCGCCGCCGAAGGAGCGAGGCAGCGACACGCGCCCTGTCAGCCAGCCTCGCTGGTCCTCCACGGCGTGCCAGTCGACGCATCGCCGTTGACTGCCGTGCCCTACACTTCATACTGACCTGCATGTCAGTCGGGATTGCGGCTCGGGCGAGGCTGTATTTGACGTGATCGTTGTCGGGGGCGGCGCCGGACTGATGAGCGCCCCTGCCGCGGCCAGGCATGGGCGTCCGGCGCGGCTGACGGAGACGGGATCCCGGCTCGGCGATATGATCTGCCTCGGCATCGCCCTCACGGGCCCGCGGCCGGAGCCGCCGCACAACAAGCCACGTCTCCGTGCCATCACCCCTCGCACGCGGCTTTATCTGGCGCCTCGAAAAAGCCTGGCTAAGAAGCGGCGTCACAATCCAATCCAAGGCGCCCATTCGCCAATTGATATATGAAGGCACCCGTTGCAAGGTGTCGGCATTGCTACGTCTTCACCCAAAAAGCCACGAGGATTCAGGCAATTTCAGCTTGGCGCGATCTTTGCCTCAGGCAAATTCGGCGTCGCGGCGTTGGAAGGCCGGCGCCGATATATGAGCAGGCAGACTGTTCGATATCGGTAGCAACAATCCTCGCGTGCCAGCGGCGGACAGATGATGGTCGAGGCGGAGGGCGCCGAAGTCGTGAACGGGAATCTGGCATGGGGACCGGACATTCGCTTTGCCGCTCCGGCGCGTCCCTGCGCGATCGCGCCCTGGACTGGCAGCGCGCCACACCGGCGTCACGCCCATGACCTCGCTTTGGCCTCATCCAGCCGGCCCGCCCGCAATGCCGCTCTCGCGGCTCCTCCCGACCGAGCATCAGGCGATGCCGGACGGGGCGCTGCAACGAGACATCTGCCAGAAATCAAAACAGAGGGAAGGGGAATAACCATGACCAAACTCAAGAGCCTGATCACGACCGCCGCTTTCGTCGGCGGCCTTGCCCTGACGACACAGGGCGCGCTCGCCCAAAACAAGCTCGAACTCAATATGGCGACGCCCTGGGCGGGCGGCCACTGGCTCGATATCGGCGCCAAGAAATATGCCGAGAACGTCGAGAAGATGACCGAGGGTCGCATCAAGATCAACGTCTTCCCGGCCGGCGCGCTCGGCCCGGCGCTCAAGGTCACGGAGACCGTGCAGAAGGGCGTCGCCGATATGGGCCATTCCTGGCCGGGCTATGACTGGGCCATCGACCGGACCGGCGCGATCTTCTCCGGCTGGTCGGCGGGGCCGAACCCGGAAGAGATGATGATGTGGCTCTACAATGGCGGCGGCGCCGATTTGTGGAAGCAGTGGCGCAAGGAGAAGTTCGACGTCGTCGCCTTCCCCTGCGGCGTGCTCGAGACCGAGTTCTTCATGCACTCGCACAAGCCGATCCGCACGGCCGACGACATGAAGGGCCTGAAGCTGCGGACCTCGTCCTCCTGGGCCGAGATCGCGCCGATGCTCGGCGCCTCCACCGTCGTTCTGCCGGGCTCGGAAGTGTTCAGCGCGCTCGAGCGCAAGGTCGTCGATGCGATCGAATGGGGCGGCCCCGGCAGCAACCTGTCGGAAGGTTTCCACAAGGTTGCCAAATACATCATCATGCCAGGCCTGCACGCCCCGTCCGGGGCGCATGACTGCATCTTCAACAACGCGACCTGGGCCAAGATCGGCGACAAGGACAAGCAGTTGCTCGAACTCGCCGGCCGCCTGACGGTGCTCGACACCTATCTCGGCTACGCCAAGAGCGATCTCGACGCCTACAAGACGATCCGCGCGACGCCGGGCCTTGAAGTCGTCCAGGTCGATCCGAGCCTGACAGCCGCCGTCGTCAAGGTCTCGGGCGAATGGGCCGAGAAGCAGGCTGCGACGAACCCCTGGTTCAAAAAGGCCTATGAGAGCCAGGTCGCCTTCATGAAGAGCGTCAAGCCGATGGCCGAGTTCCGCTTCGCAACCGGCAGCCGCTGATCTCCCGCAAGGCCGGCGTCTGCGAAAGCCGACGCCGGCCACGCCGCCCCATTCGAGGTTCTTCATGCCCATCGTCAGATTCATCGGCCTGCTCTCGCTCTGGTCGGGCCGGCTGGGAGCGCTCGTCGTGCTCCCGCTCGTCCTCGCCATGGTGTTCGAAGTGGTCAGCCGCTACGCCTTCTCGGCGCCGACCGCCTGGGCGTTCGAGCTCAGCTATATGATGATGGGCACGATCTTCCTGCTCGGCCTCTCTTACGCGCTTCTGGAGGGCCAGCATGTCAACGTCGATTTCATCCATCAGGCGCTGCCGCGGCGCGGCATCGCCGCGATCGACGGGCTCGGCTACATCCTGATGGCCGGGATGCTGTTCTGGCTGACCAATGTGCTGATCAGCAATTTCGCCGGGGTCTATCGCAGCGGCGAAGGCTCCGGCCTGTCGGCCTGGAACCCGCCGATCTGGCCCTATCGCTTCATCTATGCGCTCGGCTTCGGGCTGTTCGCGTTGCAATGCCTTGGCAAGGCGATCGAGAATCTCCTGGTCGTGTTCGGCCGCGAGACTGAAGGGCCAGCCCGATGACCTCGCAGACCGTCATGTGGATGTTCCCGGTTCTGCTGGGACTGATCTTCCTCGGCTTCCCCGTCGCCTTCTCGATGATGCTGGCGGCGCTCGGCTTCGGGCTTCTGCGCTTCGGCGGCACGCTCGTCCACCAGTTCGCCCAGCGCGTCGACGACCTCTCGACCAATTACGTGCTCGGCGCGATCCCGCTCTTCATCTTCATGGGCTCGATTCTCGAGCGCGCGGGCATCGCCGAGAAGCTCTTCGACGCGCTCTACATGTGGACGCGGCGCATGCCGGGCGGGCTCGCGGTGGCAGCCCTCCTGATGTGCACGATCTTCGCAGCGGCCAGCGGCGTCGTCGGCGCCACCGAGACGCTGGTCGGCATGCTCGCCATCCCCGCCATGCTCAAGCGCAACTACAACAACTCGCTGGTCGCCGGCACGATCTGCGGCGGCGGCTCGCTCGGCACGATCATCCCGCCCTCGGTCCCGGTGGTGGTGCTGGCGCCGATCGCGGCGATGTCGATCGGCGATCTGCTCGCCGGCATCCTGATCCCGGGCTTGCTGATGTCGAGCCTGTTCATTGTCTACATCCTGATCGTCTGCGCCATCAAACCATCGCTGGCGCCGCCGGAGACCGAGCCCGATCCGCGCAGCTTCGGCGAGAAGATCAGGTTCACCCTGATCGCCCTGATCCCACCGGCCTTCCTGATCTTCACCGTGCTCGGCACCCTGTTCATGGGGCTGGCGACGCCGACCGAAGCGGCCGCCTGCGGCTCGCTCGGCGTGCTGATCCTGGCGATCATCTATCGCCGGATGAGCTGGAGCCTGCTGTACCAGGCCGCGCTGCAGACCGTCTCGCTGACCGCGATGATCCTGGCGATCATCCTGGCCGGCGGCATGTTCTCCGGCGTGTTCTTCGCCTCCGGCGGCATGACCGCGACCAAGGCCGTCCTCGACGCCTTCGGCCTGTCGCCCTGGTCGGTGATCGCGGTGATCCTGTTCGTCGCCTTCATCCTCGGCTTCCTGATCGATTCGATCTCGATCATCCTGATCATCGTTCCGATCGCGATCCCGCTGGTGAAGAGCTTCGGCATTGACCCGCTCTGGTTTGCAGTGGTTCTACTGGTGATGCTGCAGACGGCCTATCTCACCCCGCCGATGGCGCCTTCTATCTTCTATCTGAGGGCGATCGCGCCGCCGAGCATGAAGCTCAAGGACATGTATTGGGGCGTGATCCCGTTCATCTGCTGTCAGTTGCTGGTTCTGGCGCTGCTGATCGCGTTCCCGGGGCTGGCAACCTGGATGCCGAAGGTCATGTACGGCAACTGAGCGGTGCAGGCGGGCTCTGGAACGGCTGGATGCCGAACCGCCATATCCGCGAACGCGAGAGGAGACGCCTATGCCTCGTTTCAAGGATTTCCGCCCCTCCGGAGTCATTCCTGCCACCCTGCTCGCGCTCAACGAGGATATGAGCATCGACGAGCGCCAGACCCGCAAGCATCTGCGTGATTGCGCGCTGGTCGACGGCGTCTCGGCGGTCACGGTCAACGGCCACGCCTCGGAGGTCCATGCCTGCAGCTTCGCGGAGCAGCAGCAGATCCTGGCAGCGTCGATGGCCGAGGTCGGCGATCAGGTGCCGGTTATCAACGGCATCTATGCCGACGGTTCGATCGAGGCGGCCCGCCTCGCTGCGATGGCGGACAAGGAGGGAGCATCGGCGCTGCTGGTCTTCCCGCCCAACAGCATGGCGATGGGCGGGCATCTGCGGCCGGACATGGCGATCGCGCATTACCGCCGCATCGCCGACGCGACCGACCTGCCAATCATCGCCTTCCAGTATCCGATGGCGAGCCATCTCGGTTACACCTTCGACACCCTGCTCGCTTTGTTCGACAAGGTGCCCAGCATCGCCGCGATCAAGGACTGGTCGAACGATGCGATGCTGCATGAAAAGCACATCCGCACCTTCCAGAACCTGTCCCGTCCCGTGAACGTGCTGACCACGCACTCCGCCTGGCTGATGGCCTCGCTGACGCTGGGCTGCAACGGCCTGCTGTCGGGCTCCGGCAGCGTCATCGCCGATCTGCAGGTCGCGCTGTTCCGGGCCGTGCAGGCCGGCGACCTCAAGACGGCACAGGCCGTGAACGACCGCATCTATCCGCTTTCGCAGGCCTTCTATGCACCGCCCTTCCTCGACATGCACAACCGCATGAAGGAGGCGCTGGTGGTGCTCGGACGGCTCGACAAGGCCGTGGTTCGCCCGCCACTGATGAAGATCGGCGACGCCGAGATCGCGCGGATCAAGACGGCGCTCGATCAGGCCGGCATTACCCGCGACGGCGCGCTCAAGCTCGCAGCCTGAGGCCCCCGAGGCCGCCATCATGCTGGGGAGGGCACGAGCTTGGCCGTTCGAGTCGGGCCGAGGGATCATCCGCTTCAGCGCATCGCCACGGTGCGATGCCGCAGCCGCCCACATTCCCTCTATTCCAGCACAGGAAGCGAGGCACACGGAACCCTTTCCTGGAACGGCTCTAAATCATTGGTGTTGTGAGATAATTTTGCTTTGTATAGGGAGTGTGGGGTGCAGTCGCGCCATAGTGCGTCCGAGACCGGACAAGCGCCCTGCAAAGCGCGGAAGGCCCTCAAGATCGCGTTCAGCCTTGCACCAGGTCCCGTCGATGAAGCCGCTGTCCAAGACCCTCTCCCAAGCCGAAACCGCATCGCCGGACCGCTCCGCTTTCGCGGCGGATGCCGCCGGTCGCGAAGACCTGTTCGCCCTGCGGGCGGTGTCCTTTTCGATTCCAGCGCGAGTCCTTCTGGAGCCGCTAACGCTGACGCTGCCGGCGCGGCGCGTGGTCGGCCTGATCGGCCATAACGGCTCGGGCAAGTCGACCCTGCTGAAGATCCTCGCCCGCCAGCAGCCCGCCAGCACAGGCGCGGTGCAGTTGGAGGACAAGCTGCTTGGTGATTGGGGGGACCGGCCCTTCGCCCGCAAGGTCGCCTATCTGCCCCAGCAGACGCCGCCTGCTGTCGGCATGCTGGTCAGGGAGCTCGTCGCGCTCGGCCGCTATCCCTGGCACGGCGCACTCGGCCGCTTCGGCCAGGTCGATCGCGAGAAGGTCGCCGAGGCCATGGCCCTGACCGATGTCGCGGGGTTCGCTGACCGTCTGGTCGATACATTGTCGGGCGGCGAACGCCAGCGCGTCTGGCTCGCCATGCTGGTCGCCCAGGACGCCGAATGTCTGCTGCTCGACGAGCCGATCTCGGCGCTCGACATCTCGCATCAGGTCGAGGTCCTGACGCTGATCCGCCGCCTTGCCGAAGAGCGCGGTCTCGGCGTGGTCGTGGTGCTGCACGACGTCAACATGGCAGCGCGCTTCTGCGATGAGATCATCGCGTTGCATTCGGGCCGGATGATCGCCCGCGGGACGCCCGACGAGATCCTGACGCCCGAGCGGCTCCAATGGATCTACGGCGTGAACATGGGGGTGATGCGCCATCCCGATACGGCACGTCCGCTCGCCTTCGTCCGATAGGCCGTCTGCCATGCTCGCAGAGCCTGTCCAGCATCGCAGCGGGATCGGCGAGCGGGACGGTTGTCGCGGCGACGAGCCTATCAGGTTCAGCCATTGCGGTCCGCTCCTCGGCTCAAGAGCCAGATCAGATAGGGGCCGCCGATCAGGGCGGCGAAGAGCCCGACCGGGACCTGATAGGGAAAGGCGACGATCCGCGACAGCCAGTCCGCCAGCACCATGACGGCGGCGCCCAGCATCGCCGAGGCGGCGAGTTGATGCCGGCCCTGGACGAAGCCCGACAGCCGCGCCAGATGCGGGCCGACGAGCCCGACCAGGCTGAGCGGGCCGATCAACAGCGAGGCGATGCCGGTCAGCAGCGCCGCGAAAGCTGCCGGCAACAGCCGGCTGGCGATGCGCGGCAGACCGATCGCGCGGCTGACACCGTCCCCGAGCGGCAGGATGTCGAGCCAGCGCGAGAACAGGAACAGTGGCGCGACCAGTAGCAGGCAGGCGACGAGGCCTGTCCAGGCCTCGAAGGCGCCGACGCGGTTGGTCGAGCCTGAGAGCCAGAGCAGCAGCGCATAGGAACGCATGTCGCCCTGCGCCAGCACGGTCGAGACGATCGCCATGCAGAGCGCGCCCAAGGCGATGCCGGCCAGCAGCAGGCGCGGCGGGCCATAGCCGGGGCGCGCGGCGATCAGCAGCATCACCAGCAGCACGGCGAAGGAGCCACCGGCGGCGCCCGCCAGCATCGTTAGCGGGCCGATCGCGGGCACGAGCAGCAGCAGCACAGCGAGGCCGAGGCCGCCGCCGGCGCTGACGCCGAGCACTTCGGGCCCGGCGAGCGGATTGCCGGTCAGCCGCTGCATCAGCGTGCCGGCTGCCGCGAGCATCGCTCCGGCCGTCCCGGCGACGACGATGCGCGGCGCGCGGAAGGGCAGCAGGTCGGCGAAGAGCGCGCCGGTCGCCAGGCTCCAGCCGCCGGGACCACGGCCGAGCACCAGCGCGATGGCGCCGAGCACGGCAAGGACGCAGCCGACGGCCGCGATGGCGAGCCATGGACGGCCGAGCCTGGCCATTCCCTGCCCGGAGCCGTTCAATTGGGGCGGAACGGTCTGGACCATGCGCCGCGACATCCAGAGCAGGAGCGGCCCGCCGATCAGGGCCGTGGCCGCGCCGGTGGGCGCAAGATCGGCGGTGGCGGAGCCCAGCAGTTGCACGGCGCTGTCCGTCACAGACAACAGGAGCGCGCCGGTAAAAGGCGCGGCGATGAGGAGGTCACGCAGGCGGCGTGCTCCGGCAGCGCGCGCAATCATGGGTGCGGCCAGCCCGACGAAGCCGATGACGCCGACTTCGGCGGTCACCGTCGCCGCCAGCCAGACGGCGACGAGCAGGACGAGGATGCGCGCGCCATGGAGCGCCAGGCCGAGGCTGCGGGCGCTGTCGTCATCCAGAGCCAGCAGGGCGAGCGGGCGCAACAGCAGCACTGCCGCAACACCACCCAGGACGAGGCGAGGCGCCAGCATCAGCGGCGCATCCCAGCTCTGCTGGTTGAGCGAGCCGGCGCCCCAGATGAAGAGCGAGAGCACATATTCGCCCTTGGCGAGCACGATCGTGGCGCTGAGGGCGGCGGCGATCAGCGAGATCACCATGCCCGACAGCACCACCGTCACCGGGTCGAGCTTTCGCCGCCAAGCCAGCGCCAGCACGATCGCCACCGCCACGAGCCCGCCCGCCAGCGCTGTCGTCTCGCGCGAGGCGGCGATCAGCGCAGGCGCATAGACCGTCGCCACGGTCAGCGCGAGCTGGGCGCCGGAGGCGATGCCGAGCGTCGAGGCGTCGGCGATCGGGTTGCGCAGCACCTGCTGGAACAGCAGGCCGGAGAGGCCGAGCGCCGCGCCTGAGATCAGCGCCGTGACGAAGCGCGGCATCAGGCTGTGCCAGAGCAGGATGCGTTCGAGCGCGGCGTTGACCGCAGGGTCGCCCGGCAAGGGCGCGCGGCTGGCGATCACCGCGGTTGCGAGCACAAGCGCAAGCGCCGCCGGCAGCAGCCAGCGCAGCGCCGGGCGTTGCAGGACCGTTCCCCTAGCCACGCGACGCGGCTCCGCGATGGTCGAGCGCCGCAACGAGTTGCCTGGCAAAGCGCCGGGCGGCCGGCAGCGCGCCATAGGGGTTGATCGCATCCAGCGTCAGGACACGTTTGGCCGCGACAGTCGGCAGCGCGTTCCAGAAGGCGCTGCGGCCGAGGATGCGCATCGCGTCCGGCGGGGTGGGCGGGATCAGGACGATCCAGGCCTCGGGAACGCGGGCGAGCGCTTCCAGCCCGATCGGGGCCATCGCGGAATAGCTCGTGCTGTCGGTCCAGGCATTGGCGATGCCCAGCCGGGCCAGGGCCTCGCCGAACATGCTATCGGCGCCGAAGACGCGAAAATGCCGGGCATCGCCGAGATTGATCGGGATGACGGGGCGCCCCGCGAACCCTCCGATCCTGCCGCGCAGCGCCGCGAACTCGGCTTCCGTTTCGGCGAGATAGCGCTGCGCCGCCTGTTCCGCGCCGAGCCGGCGGCCGAGCGCCAGCGTCATCTGTTCGGCCGCCACGAAGGGCTCGACGCCGCGCGCATAGATCGTGAAGCTCTCGACCAGCGCGATCAGCCGCAGCCGCGCTTCGGACGAAGCGTAGAAATTCGAGATGAAGATCAGCTCCGGCCGGACCAGCCGCAGCATCTCGAAATTGACCGTGCCGCGCAGGCCGAGATCGGCCACGGAGGCGGGCACAGCCGGCTCGACCGCGACCTCGCGGAACTGCAGCAGCTCCGTCGCGGCAACCGGCGTGATGCCGAGCGCCAGCAGCGTCTCCAGCACCGCCCAGTCGACCGTCGCGACGCGCGGCTGCGCTGCGCTCAGGGCTGGCGCGGCCAAGGTGATCGCGGCCGGCAGGGCGAGCACGCCCCGCCGCGTCAATGCGGCAACCCTCGATGCAGCAAGGCTCGATGCAACGAGCCTTGTCACGAAAACAGGCCGTGGCGGCTGGTGAGGCGCTTGGTCATGAGCTTCGGCAACCCGCAAGACGAAGAGGCCGTGGCTTGCGCCACGGCCTCGGCATAGGGCCGGAACGGCCGGCCTGCTACCATTTGTAGTTGGCCGAGACGGTCACGGTGCGCGCATCGCCATAGCCGCAGCTCGAATAGCCCTGGCAGCTCTTGACGTAGACCTTGTCGAACAGGTTCGTGACGTTGAGCGCGACGCCCCAGTTGCCGATCTTGTAGCGGATCGCCGCATCGACCAGCGTCACGGCCGGGACCTTCAGCGTATTCTCATTGTCGACCCAGGAGCTGCCGACATAGCGCACGCCGGCGCCCAGCCCGACGCCCTTCAGCGCGCCTTCCGTGAAGGTGTAGTCGAGCCAGCCAGAAGCCGTCACCTCCGGCACGATCTGCGGCGTCTTGCCGACATAGGCGGGCCGTGTGTCCTTGGTCGTCTTCAGGTCGAAGGCGGTGAAGCTCGCCAGGAGCTTGAGGTTCTCGGTGAGATTGGCCTTGGCCTCGAATTCGACGCCGGTTGAGGTGACCTCGCCGAGCTGCTGCTGGCCGAAGGGATTCAGGACCGTCGGCGCCGGATTGACGACGTTCTGCTTGACGAGGCGGAAGGCGGAAGCCGTGAACAGCGCGTCCATGAAGCCCGGCTTGTATTTCAGGCCGGCCTCGTACTGGTGGCCTTCTTCCGGCCTGAACGGCGTCGCCTGCCCGCCGGCGAGATTGGGAACCGCGTCGAAGACCGGGTTGAAGAAAGTCGCGGCGCTGACATAGGGCGTCAGGCCGTTGGCGAACTCATAGGCAAGGCCGGCGCGGCCCGAGAAGGCAGCCTCCTCCTTGCTGTAGCTCGGCGAGAACAGCAGGCCCGGCGCGCTGACGGACTTCTTCTTCACGAAGTCGTAGCGCCCGTTGAGCGTGGCGAGCCAGCCATCGCCGAACCGGATCTGGTCCTGCAAATAGAGGCCCATCTGGTGGTGGCTGAGGTCCTGGTTGAGATAGACGCCGGTCGGGCCCTGCGGCGCGCCATAGACCGGGTTGGTGACGCTGATCGTGGTCGCGCCACCCGAGGCCTGGGTGTGGTCGATGTTGAAGTATTTGTAGTCGGCGCCGAGCAGCAGCGAATGATCGAGCGCGCCGGTGCGGAAGCCGCCCTCGAGGCGGTTGTCGATCAGGAAGGTGTCGACCGAGGTGCGCTCCTGGAAGCCGATGCGGTAGAGCCGGTAATCCGGGGCCAGCGGCTGGAAGCGATCGCCGAAGGGCGCATCGGGGCCGGCATAGCCAAAGCCATAGGGTCCGAGCTGCGAGCCCTTCATCCGGCCATAGCGCGCGTTCTGGCTGAAGGTCCAGCCGTCGAACTGATGCTGGAACTCGTAGCCGACCATCGCCTGGGTGCGCTTCTGGCTGTCGATATCGGGCTCGCCGAGGAAGGCCTTGCGCGCGATCCGGCCGAAGGGCGCATTCACCACGGTGCCGACATAGGGCAGGAAGCCGCCGCCGACATGGATCTGGTCGAGCGCCGCGTAGGAAGCATAGGCGGTGATGCGGGTCGCACCGGTCGGCTGATAGGTGATCTGCGGCAGGATGAAGCCGCGGAAGTCCTTTGAGACATCCGTGTACTGGTCGCCGCCGCTGAGGCGCCCGGTCAGGCGGGTGCTCCAGACGCCCTGCTTGTCGCTGACGCCGATGTCGATGTTGGTATAGGCGTTGCCGAAATTGTTGATGCCGGCCTCGACCAGGCCGAAATTCCGGCCGTTGGGCCGCTTGCTGACGAGATTGACGATGCCGCCGGGATTGCCGCCGCCATAGAGCACCGAGGCGGGACCCTTGAGCACCTCGACGCGCTCGAGCTGGAACGGGTCGATCTGGAAGCCGCCGAAGCCATAGGAATAGTTCGACAGGCCATCGAGGAAGACGCCGGTCTGCGTCGCCTGGAAGCCACGGATAAAGACCCAGTCGGTGTCCGGATCGGGCCCGAACGGTTGCGCGGTGACGCCCGAGGTGTAGCGCAGAACCTCGTCGACCTTCTGGGCGTTGCGGTCTTCGATCTCGTCGCGGCCGATCACGGAGACCGATTGCGGCACGGCGGTGATGGGCGTGTTGGATTTCGAGCCCGTGGCCGTGCGCTGCGCGACATAGCCCCGGACCGGGCCGCTCACCGTCTCGGCCTGGCCCTCGACGATGACCGGGTCGAGCTGGATCGTCGGACCGGGAGCGGCCGTCGATTGGGCGAACGCCGTCGGGCCACAGAGCAGCGCCGCAAGCGACACGGCAGAGGCAAGAATAGATCTGATATTCTTAGATCTATGATAGTTCATCTGCATATTCCATTCGATCTAATTGTGGTCCCGTCGAACTATTCGTATTTAGAATTGTTCAAAACAGCGCCCGCCTGAAGCTAATCCTCCGTAACAGCTAAACCGCCAAGCGGATTGATCGTTTCTGTTGTGCATTGAACGATCATGGGTGTCGATCTACAATCGGGCGGCATAGTTGTATTTTGGCCGCTTGCCGTCACCAGTTCGGGATGAAGCGATGTCTTTCCAGCCTCAGATGAAGTCGGTCCGGCAGGGCGTGACGGTCGTCGACGCGCTCAAATGCCGGGCGTTCAACGGGGTCATCGCCGATCTCTGGCGGGCGCAATGCGAGCCCGGGGCGCGCGGCGAGTATATCTCGCCCTATCCGCGGCTCTTCATCGTGCTGGACAAGGCCGGGGGCGATTTCGAGACCTGGCTCGACCCGCAGCGCGACGACAGGATGAGGACGTCACGGCAGGGCTCGATCAGCTATCTGCCGGCCGATGTCCCGGTCTGGGGCCGGACGCGCGAGAGCATGCGAATCCGGCATCTCGACCTGCATTTCAACCCCGACGAGATATCCGAGCGCCTGTCTGAGCGCCTCGACGTCGCCCTGCTGGCCCAGCCGCGCATCATGTTCGAGGATGAGCGCATCATGGCACTGGCGCGGATGATCGCGGCCGAGTGCGCCGCATCCGAGGGCCGGCACGATCTCTATGGCGACAGCCTCGCCTTGGCGCTGCTGATCGACCTCTTCCAGGTTCGGCGTGGGCAACCGCGCAAGCGGTCCTCGCTGACGGCCGGGCAGTTGCGGCGCGTCACTGACTACATCTCAGCCCATAGCGGCGCCAATATCCGGCTGCAGGATCTGGCCGCCGTGGTCGACCTTTCGCAATCCCATTTCAGCCACGCCTTCAAGGCCGCGACCGGCCTGCCGCCGCATCAGTTCCAGTTGCAGGAGCGCGTCAGGCGGGGGCAGGCCATGCTGGCGGCCGGCGCACATTCGCTGACAGACATCGCCGTGGAATCCGGCTTCTCCGACCAAGCCCACTTCACCCGCGTGTTTCGACGGATCGTCGGCGAGACGCCCGCGGCCTGGCAGCGCTCGCGGCGGCTCGTCGGATGAGCTGAGGCGGGATGCGGGGAACCGGGCTCGTATGAATCGTTCCGGCGAGAGACAGATTCAGCGCCACATCCCGCGCATCTGGGCGCGGATGTCGATCCTTGGGCCCTGGCTTGCGGCCCGTGCCGGCTCAGGCGCCGCGATCGGCCAGGCGGTGCGCTCGAACAGGCCAAGCAGCGCATTGGGAATGAAGCGCGTGCGCGCGGCGTAGACGTGGCGGTCGCCGGTGGCGCTCTGGCCGTGGGTGAAGAAGCGCTGCGGCACCATCAGGTGCAGATCGTCCTTCGCCCGCGTCATCGCGACATAGAGCAGCCGGCGCTCCTCCTCGATCTCGTCGCTGCTGCCGACGCCGAGATCGGAGGGGATGCAGCCATCGACGACGTTCATGACGAAGACCGACTTCCACTCCTGGCCCTTGGCCGAATGGATCGTCGAGAGGATCAGGTAATCCTCGTCGAGCAGCGGCACGCCGGCCTGGTCGCTGGTCGCGTCGGGCGGGTCCAGCGTCAATTCGGTCAGGAAGCGCTCGCGCGAGGGATAGCCGCCTGCGATCTGTTCGAGCTGGACGAGGTCAGCCTGGCGCGTCGCGGCGTCCTCGTGGATGCGTTCCAGATGCGGCTCGTACCAGAGCCGCGCCCGCTCGATCTCGGCCGGCCAGCCGGACCGGCCTGAGCGCAACTCCTCGACGGCTTCCAGGAACGCCACCCAGTCCTCGCCGGCCCGTGGCGGCGCGGGCGCGGTGGCCAGCGCCTGCATCGGATCGGCGGCTGCCGCGATATGCTCGAGCACGCGCTGCGCCGTCGTGGGGCCGACCCCGGGCAGGAGCTGCATCAGCCGGAAGCCGGCGACCTTGTCGCGCGGGTTCTCGACGAAGCGCAGCAGCGCCAGCACATCCTTGATATGGGCGGCGTCGAGGAACTTCAGCCCGCCGAACTTGACGAAGGGGATGTTGCGGCGGGTCAATTCGACCTCCAGCGGGCCGCTGTGGTGCGACGCCCGGAACAGCACCGCCTGCTGCTTCAGGCTCGAGCCGGCCTCGCGGTTTTCCAGCACGCGCCCGGCGATGAAGCGGGCCTGATCGGCCTCGTCGCGGACGTTGACCAGTTGCGGCAGCGCGCCGGTGGCGCGGTCGGTCCAGAGGTTCTTGGTGAAGCGCTCGCTGGTGAGGTCGATCACGCCATTGGCGGCGCCGAGGATGGCCTGCGTCGAGCGGTAGTTCTGGTCGAGCGTGATGATCTCGGCCGGCGGCGAGAAGGCTGCTGGGAAGTCGAGGATGTTGCGGATCGTCGCGGCACGGAAGGCGTAGATCGACTGCGCGTCGTCGCCGACCACGGTGAGGCCGCGGCCATCGGGCTTCAGCGCCAGCAGGATCGACGATTGCAGCCGGTTGGTGTCCTGGTACTCGTCGACCATGACGTGATCGAAGCGCGCGCCGATGTCGGCGGCGAGATCGGGGTCGCACATGGTCTGGGCCCAGTAGAGCAGCAGATCGTCGTAATCGAGCACGTTCTGGCGCTGCTTGGCCTCGACATAGGCCGCGAACAACTCCCGGAGTTCCGCCGCCCAGGCGACGCACCAGGGAAAGGACCTGGTCAGCACGGTCTCGATCGGCGTCTCGGCGTTGACGCAGCGCGAGTAGATCGCCAGGCAGGTGCCTTTCGCGGGAAAGCGCGTCTCGGTCTTCGAGAAGCCGAGCTCGTGCCGCACCAGATTCATCAGATCGGCCGCGTCCTCGCGGTCATGGATTGTGAAGGCGGGATCGAGGCCGATCTGGTCGGCATGGTCGCGAAGCAGCCTTGCGCCGAGACCGTGGAAGGTGCCGGCCCAGCTCAGCGCGTCGGTCATCACGCTGGCGCCCTCGCCCATGACCTTGCGGGCAATGCGCTCGACGCGCCTTGTCATCTCGGCGGCCGCGCGTCGCGAAAAGGTCATCAGCAGAATCCGGCGCGGATCGGCGCCCCTGACGATGAGATGCGCGACGCGATGCGCCAGCGTGTTGGTCTTGCCCGAGCCTGCACCCGCGATCACCAGCAGGGGCGATGCGAGATCGCTGCCGACGCCATGGACGACCGCGCGGCGCTGCGCCGGATTCAGCGCGTCGAGATAGGGCGTGGCGAGGACAGGCGAATCGATGGCGAGCATGAGCCGGATTCGACCAGTTTCCGGTTTTGTTCGCAATCGGCCATCGTGCCGCAAGCGGCCCGGCCTCGCTCTAAGGGACGACGTAGCCCTCGGCCCTGCCCCTGCCCGGCGTCCGGCAGGAGCATCCCGATTCAAAAGGCGCGGCAGCGGCGAGCACGCAGACCCGCTCGGGTGTCCGACAGTGCCGGCCGGATGTGGCATATCGTTCGCGGCCGAGTTCGCCCCGCGCCTGAGGTCGCCCATAGGCGCGCTGCCCGGCGCCATAATCGACCGGCGGTCCCGCGCCTGGGATGCCGCCGCCATCGGAGCGCAGCCGCAGATCGGGCACGTTGTCGGTGATCGAGGGCGGACCAAGCCCCTGCCTCGGGCCGCCGGGCGTCAGCGGGCCATTGCCCGGAGTACCCCCAAACTGGGCGTCTGCGGACGACGCGAAGAGCAGCGCCGGTGCCAGCACGCAGGCCGCCAGAATGTCGCGCATGACCGCAGATTTCGATGAGAGATGCATCGACTAAGTCTTGTGATGGCTCAGATCGACGACCTCAATGCCATTCCCTCTCGCCTTCTCGGCTTTTGGCTCTTGGCTAGGGGCAAGCTCGCGGATGTGCTTCTCGGCAGCAAGCCCGTTCGGGTCATCGGCCTCGTAGGGCGCGTGAGGACCGGTCGGATTGGCCGAGCGCGGATTGGGGCCGGCGCGATGCTCGGTCTCCTCCCCGGATTGTCCGGGGCGTCTGGCGGTCTTGAGAACCCCGGGTGCATCGGTGAGGTGATGTGAATTGTTCGTCATGGTTCGTTCCTCCTGCCATGACGAACCAGCCAGCGTCGTATCCGTTCCTTGAGGGCTCGCCCTGTCCTTGCGGAACATCTGCCCGATCCAGCGGTATAGCTCCCGCGACCGCCGCAGGTCGCTGGAGACCACCATGAACACCGTGAACCCGCGCAAGACCGGCCTCCGCATCGTCCTTTTGGCAACGGCGCTGGCGGCGCTGGCATCGCCCGCCTTCGCGCTCACGGCCGACGAGGTGAACGCAGCCACCTTTATCGACCGCAAGAAGCAGGCCGCGCCCGGCCCCAATCCGTTCGTGGTCAAGGCGCAGGTGCTGCTGAGCCGCCGCAGCATTTCGCCGGGGGTGATCGACGGTGTCGACGGCGAGAATTTTCGCAAGGCGGTGGCGCAGTTCCGGCGACAGGCGCAGCTTCCCGAGGGCGACCAGATCGACGAGGCAGCCTGGCTGAACCTTGGCGGCGACACCGCCAATGACGTGATCGCCGAATATACCCTGACCGAGAAGGACGCGGCCTACGACTTCGCCGACAACATCCCACGCGACTATGCCAAGCAGGCCAAGATGAAGCGACTGTCCTACACGAGCCCGGAGGAAATGCTGGGCGAGCGCTTCCATATGAGCGAGACGCTGCTCGGCGCGCTCAATCCCAAACAGGCATTCTCGGAAGCCGGTGCGCGCCTGCTCGTGGCCTCTGGGCGGCGCTCGCCTGAAAAGGGCGCCGCGCTGCGGATCGACGCGGTCAAGAGCACGGGAATGGTCATCGTCTTCGGCGCGCAGGACAAGGTGCTGGCGAGCTATCCGGCCACCATCGGCAGCGAAGACATGCCGTCGCCGTCGGGCGATTACACGATCGAGCGCGTCGCGCGGAACCCGAACTACACCTACGATCCCGAGAAGAACTTCCAGCAGGGCAAGAACACCGAGACGCTCGTCCTGCCGCCGGGCCCCAACGGCCCGGTCGGCACCGTCTGGATCGCGCTGTCGAAGCCGACCTTCGGCATCCATGGCACGCCCGAGCCGGGCAAGGTCAGCAAGACCAACTCGCATGGCTGCATCCGGCTGACGAACTGGGACGCGGAGGAACTCGCCGATCTCGTCAAACCTGGCGTGCCGGTGCGTTTCGTCGATTGATCGGCGTGCGCAATCGCCCGCAGCGGCGATACGCCTGCGTGATCACGGCTGGGCTTTGCGCCTTCCAGCTTTGCTCGCCAGCCGCCGCCGAGGCGCGCCAGCCTACGGGCGGCAAGAAGCCGTTGGTGCGTCCGAGCATCATGGCGCCTTTGCCACCGCGGCGCCCCGCCGATGTGACGTCAGTCCCAGCAACCGCCAGCCAGACCCCCGAAGCCGAGAAGCCGGCGGGGCCTTCGGTGTGTCTCGCGACCTTCGCGGAACGCGGCGGCATCGCGCTTCCGTCTTCGCCCGAAAGCAGCAGCGGCGCATGCGCCATCGAAGACCCCGTCACGTTCAGCAGCGTCGCCATGCCCGATGGCTCCAAGGTCGAATTCGACAGCGCGATCACGGTCCGCTGTGCTTTCGCGCTGGAGGTCTTGGGCTGGGTGCGCGATGATCTGCCGGGGATCATGACCAGCGCGAACGGCAAGCTCACCAAGCTGGTCGGGGTCGGCGGGCATGCCTGCCGGCCGCGCAACGGCGTCGCGGGAGCCCCTATCAGCGAGCATGCGAGCGGGAACGCGCTCGATCTCGGCGGGTTGCGCCTGCAGGATGGCCGAACCATCGGTCTGACCGACCGCGACGGGACAACGCGCACGTTACGCGAAGCCCTGCAAAAGAGCGCCTGTGCCCGCTTCACCACGGTGCTGGGTCCGGGCTCGGACAGCTCCCACAAGGATCATCTCCATCTCGACATGCGCAAGCGCCCGCGCGACTTCAAGCTCTGCCAGTGGGCGGTCGAGTAAGCCCCATCCGAGGCAAGCAGCGGCGAGGGAGCCGATGATCCATCGCTTCAGCGCGGCTTGAGCAGGGCGATGCCGAGGGCCTCGACCTTGCGCCGCCGCAGATGGCCGGGCATTTCCGTGACGATCACCTCCAGCGTCGGCCGTACCGTGGCCTTGAGCAGATGCCCGCCTTTGGTGCTTCCATCCCGAAGACCGAGCACCGCATGGAGATGAAGGCTGGCGCGGCCGTCGTCGCCCTCCGCGATGTCGCCGATCAGGCTCAAAACCTCCGATTGTTCGTCGACGGAAATTTCCTCGTAGGATTTCGTCTCGACATCGAAGAAGCCGGCCGTCGCGGTTTGGAAGGCGCCGATCGCGGTGACCGAGGCCGCCGAGATGGCATGATCATTGGCGAAGCGGCTGATGCAGGCGAAGGCCTTGTCGCCGGCGTCGAGAACCACCGCGAAAACCCGCTTGCCTTCATTCTCTGCGAGAAGGGTGTTGTGCGTGGCTCGATCCTTCCGCGTAAGTGCCCTGCCCGCCGGGAGCCCCGGCAGGCCGTCCCCTCACTCGTCCAGCCGCCCATCCCGTCGCCTCGGCATTGGCACGCGATCATCGCTTAGCCCCGGTGTATTCGCTGGCGCGCGACCGCGATGGCTCCGCATCGAGGGGCGGCCCGACCAGGCATTGCGTTGCGAGGCATATGAGGATGCCGGCGATGACAACCCAAATCCAGAACTCGAGCGAGGGACGTCTCTTCATCCCCACTCAAGCCGGAGGGCGGGCTATGGTTCCTCAAGGCAATGCGATTGCCGCCTGGAGATGGGGGCGCGTGAAAGTCGGTTCCCAGGAAGGGTGATAAGGCAAGATGCCATGGGCGATCGCGGTGTTTTCACCCTTGTCGCGCCCCCCGCGCGGGAAGGGTGTCGTTACGGCAAAGCCAGCCCGCCGACGCCGGAGTTGGTACTTCTTACGACCTACGCCGAGCGCTGATTTAAGGCCGGCTCCATACTCAGCGTGAAAAAACCGGCCGGGACCGGTTGAGACGTTATGAAGCTGTTGGAGCGGAGTTCCCATGCCACGGACAGCGCTTTGGCAAGAGCATCGAGACTGACCGGCTTCTGAATAAAGCCCTCGCCATCGGCTTTCGTCAGAACCCGGGCCAGAGGCTCCCCGGACAGATAAAGAATTGCCGGCCTCGACGTGCGGGGCAGCTGGCGGATGATCTCTGTCCCCAAATCACTGCCCATCCGATAATCAACCACAGCGACATCAGGTTGATGCGAGATCGCCAGATCGACAGCATCCCCAACAGTTCGTGCGACGCCAACGACATTGAACCCAACCTCGTTCAAGTAGTCCTCGAAGAGGTCTCCCAGCATTTCGTTATCTTCGGCAATCAGGATTTTGAGCATCGTCCCGCTCCGTCTTCGACGCGGATTAAGATCAATATTCCCCCCGACGCGAATCACATACTATCGCGCTCGTTGTCAGATGTCGTGCCGTCATCGCCTAGAACGATCAGCCAGTAGTGTGCAAAGCACGGCCATTGCCACTCGGTATTTGCCAGGCCGCTGTCGTTTCGCTCCGCTTCGTCACGGTACGACCGGCTTTCGACTTCCGCGGCGGCGCCGGAAATTGCCGTTCCAATCGTCATCGCGGCCGAGCGCATGGCATACCCCTGACGACAGCATCACCGCCTGGACGCAAATGTGCTCCATGCCCGCAGCGGTCCTCATCGCCCTTGTGAAACACGGCCGGCAACTCGCCGCGAGATGGAGATGGACGGAAAGCGTGCTACTGCCTTGATGCATGAGTCATGCAGACGAGCCACGCGGATGACCACGGCTAAATCAAAGATCGTTTGGCGTTCGACAGCTGGAATACCGTCTCGGCTCATCGCTCTTGCGCTCGTTGCGATCATACTCGTCCCGGCGGTCCTCTTTGCGCTGGTGGTGATCAAGCGGTTTTCCGCTGCAGAGCGCGCCCGCTACGAACAGGACGCGCTTGAGGTCGCCAGGAACGCCACTTCGATCCTGGACCGCCAGTTGCTCGGCTGGAGGACTGCGCTGCAGACGCTGGCGACGTCCGACAATCTTCGCTCCGACGACCTGCCTGCGTTCTATCGCCAGGCCCTCCTCGTCAAATCCTTCATCGGCGGCGACATCGGGCTTCGCACGCTCAGCGGCGAGCAACTGCTCAGCACAACAGTGCGCCATGGCGAACCGCTGCCGCCATCACGCATCGCAGCAGATCCGGAGGCTGTCTCTGCCGGCAGGCCGTTCGTCTCCGACGTGTTCGTCGGCGGCATCGTAAACCGCCCTCTCGTGGCGGTGATTGTCCCCGTCACGATCGATGGCGAAGTCAAATATCTTCTCCACGTCAGCGTTGCGACGACGGTCCTGCATGATGTTCTGAGGGACGCAGTTCCATCCGACTGGATTGTCGGCGTCGGCGATCGGGCCGGGACCTATGTCATCCGTTCAGATGACGATGAAACCTTCAGAGGCAAGCCGGGCAACCCCGCCTTCCTGGGAAAGGCGATCGGCGAAAGCGGAACCTTCGCCGGCATGAGCGCCACCGGCGAGGAGGTGCTGGTCGGCTATGTCCGATCAGACGTATCGCGCTGGCTGATCGCAGCAAACATTCGGCAGGCGCTCATCGAACGCCCCCTGCAAGCCGCGCTGCTGACGCTCGCCGGCTTTGGAGCCCTGATTGTGATCCTTGCCTCGGCTGCGGCCCTGTGGCTGTGGCGGATGATCGAGAGGCCCCTAGCCATCTTGACGGCTGCCAGCGCGAATCTCGGCAAATCCGATCAGCCCGTCGTGTTCAAGACCGGCTTACGCGAATTCGCTGCCTTGCGGGACGCGCTCTCGTCGGTATCCCACCATCTCAGGATGGACAGCGAAGCGTTGGAGACGCGCGTCGCCTCGCGGACGCGGGAACTCGAGGAATCCAATGCAAAGCTGACCGCCGAAATCGAGCACCGGACCGGGTTGGAGGCCATGCTGGTCCAGTCTCAAAAAATGGAGGCCATCGGCAATCTGACGGGCGGCGTCGCCCACGACTTCAATAACCTGCTTCAGGTCATCGGCGGGAATCTGCAACTCCTGTCACGCGAGGTCCGTGGCAACGAGAAGGCGCAGGCTCGTGTCGAAAAGGCCATGGCCGGCGTCGCGAGAGGCGCACATCTGTCGTCGCAACTGCTGTCTTTCGGGCGCAGGCAGCCGCTGGAGCCGAAAGTCGTCAGCGTGGGCCGCCTGATCCGCGGCATGGACGATCTGCTACGCCGAACGATCGGCGAAGGCGTACAGATCGAGACCATCGTGGGAGGGGGCCTGTGGAACACCCTGGTCGATCCGACCAACCTCGAGAACGCCATCCTGAATCTCGCGATCAACGCGCGCGACGCGATGGAGGGCCACGGCCATCTCACGATCGAGGCCGGCAACGCCTTTCTCGATGACGCCTATGCCGACCGGCACGCCGAAGTGGCGGCCGGGCAATATGTGCAGGTGTCGGTCACCGATACAGGCACCGGCATGGAGCCGGAGATCCTGGCAAAGGCCTTCGAGCCGTTCTTTTCGACGAAGCCCCAGGGCAAGGGAACCGGTCTGGGCCTGTCGATGGTCTTCGGCTTCGTCAAGCAGTCCGGCGGCCATATCAAGGTCTATAGCGAGCCCGGCCAGGGCACGACCGTCAAACTCTACCTGCCGCGGTCGAACCATGCCGAAGACGGGCCCCATGTGGAGGACACAGGCCCCGTCGTTGGTGGAGCGGAAACAGTTTTCGTCGTTGAAGACGACGATGCCGTGCGCGACACCGTCATCGCAAGTCTGGAGGAATTGGGATATCGCGTCCTGAAGGCTCCGGACGCCCAAAGCGCACTCGTCGTCTTCGAAAGCGGCGTGACGGTCGACCTGCTGTTTACCGATGTGGTCATGCCGGGTCCGCTGAAAAGCGCGGAGCTGGCACGGAAGGCCAAGGAGCTCCTCCCTCAGCTCAGTGTGCTGTTCACCTCCGGCTATACCGAGAATTCGATCGTCCATGGCGGACGGCTCGACGAGGGCGTCAATCTGCTCTCAAAGCCCTATTCGCGTGATATGCTGGCGCGAAAGATCCGGCAGGTCCTGGCCCGGGACGGAAAGATGCCGAAGCATGACGCCCCGCCCCCGCAACCTGAGATCGAGCCGGAGAATGCCCCGCAGCCGAGGAATGCCCTGATCGTCCTGGTTTGCGAGGACGATCCGCTCATCCGTCTCGATACCGCCGACATGATTCAAGGGCTTGGTCATACCGTGATCGAAGCGGAAAACGGCCTGGACGCGCTCAAGATCGCAACGGCGCGGGACATCGACGTGCTGTTCACCGATGTCGGCTTGCCCGACATCAGCGGCGGCGAACTGGCCGCTCGCGTTCGCACGCACAAGCCGCAGGTCGCCATCGTCTTCGCTACTGGCCAGAATCGGGTCGACGGCTTTGAGGGCGGGCCCCGAACAGCGATTCTCAACAAGCCCTATCAGTTTTCGAAGCTGCAGGAGGTTCTGGACGGCCTGCGCCTCTGAACGGATCACAAATCCCCATTGCCGCAGGTCACCGGTAGCGGGGAGAAATTTGTCGGGATCACGATCGGGATCGAAGATCAGTGGCAAGACATGTGTTGCGAGCGGCACGCTCGGCCAGCTTCTCGGCAGCCTGCGACGCGACCAGTCGCCAGAGGCGCCATCTCAGCGCCTGGCTTTCTTCCACCAGGCACAGGCATGCCGCAACGCGTTCAGCCGGCAGCAGATCCAACTGCTGCTCGGCACAGGACATCAGATCGGCGGGATAGTCCGCCCGGAACACCACCGTTACCGCAACCCATACAAGGGCGGCGCCTGCAAGAACCGCCAGCAGGTAGGCCGGGCGCATCATGCGGCCATCGCTGGGTTTGCGAGTAATAGGCAAGGCGTCACTTCATGGCTGGCGGGGCTATCAGCAAACGCTGCCGATCTTAACATTTTGTAATTTCCACCGGCTTCCGAAGGTGGCCCTGGAGCCGGATCGGAACCGCCTCCGGGAGCACACCAACCACATCCTCAGCCAGCGGAAGCAGCGATCGCGGCCGATGCGGCCGTCTGCTATGATGAAGCCGTGAGGGAGATCGCAGCGTGGCCCGGATCGATACCCGAAACAGCTCACGCTACTGGGAGGACCCCCATGTCCGGGGCCTGAGCTGTCTCGCCGCCGATTTCACCAGCCATGACTATGCGCCCCACAGCCACGATGCCCTCGTCGTTGCCGTGACCGAAGATGGCGGCTCGCAGTTCAAGAGCCGTGGTTCGACGGAGGAGGCCAGCACGTCCCGGCTTTTGGTGTTCAACCCCGCAGAGCCGCATTCCGGGAGCATGGGCTGGAGCCAGCGCTGGCGCTATCGCGGCCTCTATCTCAGCCAGACCGCCATCGATGCGGTGAGTCATATGCTGGGCATCGCGGCGACGCCCTATTTCACCGCCAACGTCTTCAGGGACGAGGCCCTCGTCGGCTCCTTCCTGTCGCTGCATCGGGCTCTCGACGCAGGAGGCGACCCATTCGAGGACAGCGAGCTTCTGGTGAGCAGTTTCGGCGTGCTGTTCGCTCGTCATGGCAGTGGCGGAACACGCATCCCGGTCGCACCCTGCGACCGGGACCTTGCAGGCCGGGTGCAGGCACTGATGACCGAGCGCCATGCGGAGGCATTGACCCTCGACGGCATGGGCGCGGCTGTTGGCCTGACACCGTTCCAGCTCATCGGGCTATTCAGGCGGGCGACAGGGCTGACACCTCACGCCTATCTCACGCAGGTCCGGTTGAGGGCGGCGCTGGGCGAGTTGAGGGCGGGCAGACCCATCGTCGAGGCGGCCCTGGCCGCCGGGTTCTGCGACCAGAGCGCGCTGAACCGGCACTTCAAGCGCTGCTTCGGCATCACGCCCCTGCAGTGGCAGCGCGCCGCGCGGAGCTGACGCGCTGCGCAATTCCAGCCAATAACGGCCGGCGCAACTCTGCCACTCTCTCCTGAACACGGGGCCGTCAGCGCCCGCAGGCGTCAGGATAATTTTTGGCATGGGCCGGTATTACTGTCTCGACAACCCCGACACGCTGACGCTTTCGACCATCGTCACCGCCTCGGCGCCGGGCCGGCTGCTCCTGCGCGAAAGCCCGTTCTACCCCGGAGGCGGAGGGCAGTTGCCCGATCGCGGCCTGCTGCGTTGGGCGGGCGGCGAGAGCGCGATCATCGGCTTCGATCTGCAGGACGGCGACGTCTGGCATCTGTTGGCCGACGCGATCGAACTCCCCGCCGGGCCGGTCGAGGCTGCGATCGATCCGGTCTTCCGGCAGTTGATGCGCGAGCTTCATACCGGTCTGCACATCGTCAACGCGCTGGTCTACCAATCCTGCGATGGCGCGCTCGTCACCGGCGTCCAGATGAATGAGGATGGCACCGCGCGGATCGATTTCGATCTGCCCGAGGCCGACAATGATCGCCTGAGAGCGCTCGAGCCTGAGATCAACGACGTCATTCGGCGGGATCTCGCGGTTCGCGCCAGCCTCGTGTCGCAAGCGCAGGCCAGCGCCGAGCCTGGACTGATCCGGTCGCGATCGGTCGCGCCGCCACCCGCCCCAGACGGACTGGTCCGGATCGTCGAGATCGTCGGTCTCGATCGCCAGGCCTGCGGCGGGACGCATCTCGCCTCGACCGGCGCCTCGCGTCCGCTGCGGATCCTCAAGATCGATAACAAGGGCCGCCACAACCGGCGCCTGCGCCTCGGCCTCGAAGGCAGCCCAAGCGAAGGCATGGCATGAGGCCGCTTCTCCTGAAGCCGCTTCTCCTGGCGCTGTGGGCGCGACCCGTGCTGCTGCTCTGGCTGCCGCCGCTGTTCTGGGCTGGCAACCTCGTGCTCGGCCGTGCGCTCGCTCCGAGCTTTCCGCCGGTCTCGCTCGCCGTCGGGCGCTGGCTGGTGGCGCTGGCCGTGCTCGCACCCTTCGTGGCGCGCCGCGCCTACGAGCAGCGGCACCTGCTGCGTCGGCATGCCAGGCTCGTCCTCGGCTGCGGTGCCTTCGGCATCGCCGGCTACAATGCACTCGGCTATCTCGCCTTGCAGACCGTGCCGGCTGCGAGCGTCGCCTTCCTGAACTCGACCCTGCCGTTGATGGTGCCGCTGGCAGCCTTCGCGCTCGGTATCGAGCGGGTCGCACTGCGCACGCTCTGCGGCATTATCCTGTCCTTCGTCGGCGTCGCCTGGATCGTGTCGCGCGGCGAGGTCGGCAGCCTGCGGCAGCTTTCGCTCGGCGGCGGCGAGCTTCTCGTCCTCGTCGCGGTCGCCAACTACGCGCTCTACTCGGTGCTGCTTCGGCGCAAACCCATCGAAATCGACCCGCTCGTCTTTCTCGCCGCGACGATGGTGGCCGGCCTTTTCGTGCTGATACCCTTCTGGGCCGTGGAGATCGGCCATGGTGCGGTGATCCCGCGCGACGCTGGCTCGCTCGCGGCCGTGCTCTATATCGGCATCTTCGCCTCGCTCGCGGCCTTCGTGCTTTGGAACCGCTGCGTCGCCACGCTCGGCGCGACCGTGACGGGCGCCTCGTTCCACCTCGTCGCGCTGTTCACGGCTGCGCTCGCCTTCCTGGTGCTCGGCGAGCCGGTCCGGTCGTTCCACCTCATCGGCATCGCGCTGATCCTGGCGGGCTTCGCGCTCGCGACCTTTCGCCGAACCGCCCGATCTATGGCTGGGTCCTGAGCGAGGCCTCGGCGCGAGATCGGCCAGATAGCTGCGTTCGACGGCGGACTCGTTGTCCCAACCTCGCACAGAGATATGGGATCAGAACGTGAAGCCAAGCGACAGCATCGCCTCTAGCCAGCCCGGTCAGCGTTGAAGCGCAGCAACCTCAGCGCGTTGGCCGTGACGATGACCGTCGCGCCGGTGTCGGCCAGGATTGCGACCCAGAGCCCGGTGTAGCCAAAGACCGTGGTCACGAGGAACACAGCCTTGAGTCCGAGCGCGATGGCGATGTTGACGCGGATGTTGCTCATCGTCGCCCGCGCCAGCCGGATCATGGCGGCGACATCGCGGACACGGCTCTTCAAGATCGCGGCATCGGCCGTCTCCAGCGCGACGTCGGTGCCCGACCCCATCGCCACGCCGATGCCGGCGGCGGCGAGCGCCGGCGCATCGTTGATGCCGTCGCCGACCATCATGACCGAGGCCCCGGTGGAGAGCGCCTTGATCGCCGTGACCTTGTCCTGCGGCATCAATTCGGCCTTGTGCTCCATGCCCAGCGAGCCGGCGATGGCGGCACCCGTGCGCGCGTTGTCGCCAGTCAGCATCAGCGAGCGAACGCCCAGGGCCTTCAGCTCGGCGATGCCTTGCGCCGCATCCTCGCGCGGCTCGTCGCGCATCGCGATCAGCCCGGCGAGAATGCCATCGGCGATCACGGCGGCGACGGTCTTGCCGGCGCTTTCCAATTGCTCGACGGCGACGTTGGCCTGGTCGTCGAAGGCCGCGCGCGAGAGCGCATGGCGCGGCGCGCCGACGAAGATAGCGACGCCGTCGAGCGTGCCTGTGACACCCTGGCCGGCGATAGCCTTTGCTTCGATCGCGTTGCGCAGCGGGATCGTGTCGGCCCTGGCGCGCTCGATGATCGCCAGCGCCAGCGGGTGACTCGACCCGGTCTCGACCGAGGCCGCCAGTTCGACGACCTCGCGCTCCGAACGTCCCAATGCGACGATTTCGGTCACCCGTGGCAGGCCCTGCGTCAGCGTGCCCGTCTTGTCGAAGGCGACGATGCCGGTCCGGGCGGCCGCCTCGATGACGACGCCGCCCTTCATCAGCAGGCCCTGGCGCGCACCGGTCGAGAGCGAGGCGGCGATCGCGGCCGGCACCGAGATGACGAGCGCGCAGGGGCAGCCGATCAGCAGCAGGGTCAGCGCCCGGTAGATCCAGACCGGCCATTCGCCGCCGAACAGCAGGGGCGGCACGATCGCGACCAGCACGGCGAGGCCGACGATGACCGGCATGTAGATGCGCGAGAAGCGGTCGATGAAGCGCTCGGTCGGAGCGCGCGCCTCCTGCGCCTCCTCGACCAGCCGGATGATGCGCGAGATGGTGTTGTCTTCCGCCGCCTTGGTGACGCGCACGCGCAGCGCCGCCTCACTGTTGACCGAGCCGGCAAAGACCGGGTCGCCGACGCCCTTGGTCTTGGGCACGGATTCGCCGGTGACCGGGCTCTCGTCGATGCCGGAGATGCCGTCGGTGATCTCGCCATCGGCGGGGATGCGGTCGCCGGGGCGCACCAGCACGATCTGGCCGATCGCGAGGCCTGCCGCATCGACGGTGCGCGTTTCGCCGTTCTCCTCGATGATCGCGGTCTTGGGCACGAGATCGCCCAGTGCCCGGATCGAGGCGCGGGCACGGTCGGCGGCGACGCCCTCCAGAACCTCGCCGACCGCGAACAGGAAGACGACCAGCGCCGCCTCCTCGGCCGCCCCGATGAACAATGCGCCGGTGGCGGCGATGGTCATCAGCATCTCGATGGTGAAAGGCATACCGGCGCTGGCCGCCACAAAGGCCTTGCGCGCCACTGGCACGATGCCGATCAGGCAGGCGGCGACAAAGGCCCAGTGCGCCGCCGCCGGCCAGGCGAGGCTCGCCGCCCAGGCCGCAGCGAGGCAGACGCCGGTGACCAGCACCAGCCGGCCCTTGCCGGTCTGGTACCAGGACATGCCATCGGGCGTCGCTTCATGGACATGGCCGGGCATCCCATGGCCGGAATCGGCCGCCGCCTTTGCGCTGGCGGCTGGCGCATGATCATGACCGGCATGCGCGTGGTCGTGTCCATGGTGGCCGTGGTCATGATGATCGTGATCGTGGTCGCCGTGGTCATGCCCGCAGCAGCCGCAGCCGTCCGCCTTCGCAGGCGTCGACGGCGGGGCGGCCTTCGCAGCCAGTGCGACGGTGGTGTAGCCGAGGCTGGCGACGCGCGTCTCGATCGCCGCGCGATCTGTCCGGCTCTCGTCGAGCGCCAGCGTCATGGTTTCGCTCATCACCGAGAGCTTGACCTCGCTGACGCCGGGCAGTCGCTCGACTGCGCCGCGGATCGTCGCCGCGCAGTTCGCGCAGTCCATGCCGCCGATTTTCCAACTCAAACTCTGCGAGTTCACGGTCTCGCCGCTCGAATCGGGGGTCGTCGTCATGGTCATCTCCGCTTGCAAGGCTTGCGAGACACCCTAGATACGACCTCTAGCCACTTCAGGTTCAAGAGGTAAAATGACGATGGACGCGAAAATCGCCGAGCGCGTCATGCCGATCGGCTCGCTGTCGGACCGAACCGGCGTCAAGGTCGAGACGATCCGCTATTACGAGCAGGTCGGTCTTCTGCCGCAGCCGGAACGCTCCGAGGGCAACCAGCGCCGCTATGGCCGCGTTCATGTCGAGCGGCTCGCCTTCATCAAGCATGCGCGCGATCTCGGATTTCCGGTCGACGGCATCCGCGCCTTGCTCCGGCTCTCCGACAATCCCGGCATGGCCTGCGACGAGGCCCATGCGATCTCGGTCGCCCATCTCGACGAGGTCCGGCACAAGATCGCGCGGCTGCGCTCGCTGGAAAAGGAGCTCGAGCGCATCGCCGCGACCTGCTCGGGCGGCGTCGCGGCCTGCGATTGCGCGATCATCGAGGCGCTGGCGGACCACAGCCAATGCCGGCACGAGCGACACTAAACGCACTCGGACACGACGAAGAGGAGCGCGCGATGAACATTGCGTTCGACAACAGCTACGCAAGGCTGCCAGAGCGCTTCCATGCGCCGACCATTCCGACCGTGGTGCCTCAGCCGCGTCTGGTGCGGCTCAACCTCGCTTTGGCTGCCGAGCTCGGGCTCGATCCGGACTGGCTGGCGAGCCCCGAGGGGGTCGAGGTGCTGGCGGGCAATGCGGTGGCGGAGGGTTCGACGCCGATCGCGACAGCCTATGCCGGGCACCAGTTCGGGCAGTTCACGCCGCAGCTCGGCGACGGGCGCGCCATCCTGCTGGGCGAGGTCGTCGACCGCGCCGGCACACGCCGCGACATCCAGCTCAAGGGCGCCGGGCGGACGCGCTTCTCGCGCGGCGGCGACGGGCGCGCGGCGCTGGGTCCGGTCATGCGCGAATACGTCGTCAGCGAGGCGATGGCCGCGCTCGGTATCCCGACGACGCGCTCGCTCGCCTTCGTCCTGACCGGCGGCGTCGTCATGCGCGAACAGGCCTTGCCGGGCGCGGTGCTGACGCGGGTCGCCGCGAGCCATATCCGCGTCGGCACCTTCCAGTTCTTCGCTGCAAGGCAGGATGTCGAGGCGCTGCGGCTGCTGGCCGACCATGTCATCAACAGGCATTATCCGCAGGCGGCCCGCGCGGCGAGCCCGTGTCTCGCCTTGCTCGAAGCGGTGATCGCGGCGCAGGCCGATCTGGTGGCGCGCTGGCTCTTGGTTGGCTTCATCCATGGCGTGATGAACACCGACAATGTCTCGATCGCTGGCGAGACCATCGATTACGGCCCCTGCGCCTTTCTTGATGCCTACGATCCGTCGACCGTGTTCAGCTCGATCGATCGCGGCGGGCGCTATGCCTATGACAACCAGCCCAGCATCGCGCTGTGGAACCTGACCCGGCTGGCCGAGACCCTGCTGCCGCTGCTGGCGCCCGATACCGACCAGGCGATCGCCATCGCGCAGAACGCGCTCGGCGCCTTTGCGCCGCGCTATCAGGCCGCATACGATGCCGGGATCGCGCGCAAGCTCGGCCTGCCCGGCGACAGCGAGGCCGACACCGTGCTCGGCGCCGAATTCCTCGGCCTGCTCGCGGTGCATCTGGCCGATTTCACCCTGAGCTTCCGCCATCTCAGCCGGTTGCATGCGGGGCTTGCGGGAGAGGAACCGCTGCGCACGGCGCTTGAGAACGATCCGGCCCTGGATGGCTGGCTGACGCGCTGGCGCGAGCGCAGTGCTGGCACGGCGCGGGGTGCGATGCTCGCGGTCAATCCCGCCTATATTCCTCGCAACCACCGGATCGAGGCCGCGATCGCGGCGGCGCAGGAGCATGACGACTTCACACCCTTCGAGACGCTTCTTGCGGTGCTGGAACGGCCCTTCGAGGAGCGGCCGGAATTGTCCGATTATGAGGCCCCACCGCAGCAGCATGAGCGGGTGATCGCGACCTTCTGCGGCACCTGAGTCGCGCGGCGACCACCTCCCAAACGACGATGTACCGGGCGCGCCGCCGGTACCGGACCAAAAGGTCCGGAGGGGTTTGGTGATCTCAAGGTGCTCAAAGGTATCGATCTCGCCCAGCGCCCGCCATGCGCGGGGCGCCAGCAGCCGCGCCAAAAATGTCGCGGCGACGGCCTTCCCCAGCCGGCGAATTGTGCTCTGATCTCGCCAGCCTAACGACGCCCGAATGCAAGGACGACTGACGATGCATGGCCGCCGCCCGACGATCCAATCCCGCCACGGCATGGTCGCCGCCGCCCATCCGCTCGCCGCGCAGGCAGGGGCGCGGCTGCTGATCCAGGGCGGCAACGCGTTTGATGCCATCGCGGCGACGGCCGCGGCGCTGAACGTGGTCGAGCCGTTCATGTCGAGCCTGTCGGGCATGGGCTCGGCGACCTTGTGGTCTGCCACTGAGCGCCGCGTGCGCGTGCTCGATTTCGTTCCGCCGATCCCGAAGAGCTTCCCGTCAGACCGCTTCTCGCAACGCTCCGACCTCGAACGCGGCGCGCATGCGGTGGCAGCGCCCGGCAACCTCGCCGGCTGGTGCGAGCTGGCCTCGCGCTATGGCCGAAAGCCCCTCACCGAGATCCTGGCGCCGGCGATCGCGCTGGCGCGGGACGGCTTCGCGCTCTCCGAATTCGGCGTCGCCGAGTTCAACGAGCAGGCGCCGCTGCTTGAGGCCTGGCCGGAGATTTATCCCAGCTTCGCCGCGACCTATCTGCCCGAGGGCGGGCCGGTGAAGATCGGCCAGGTACTGCGCCAGCCCGATCTGGCGCGGACCTTCAGCGAGATCGCCGCCAAGGGTCCGGACCATCTCTATCGCGGCGAGCTCGGGCAGCGCGTCGTCAGCCATCTCCAGTCGCTCGGTGGGTTGATGACGATGGAGGACCTGGCCGCCGTGGCGCCGCGCTGGCGCGAGCCGCTAGCGGTGTCCTATCGCGGGCTCGACATCCATGTGCCGCCGCCGGCCTGCGAGGCCTTCCAGTTCCTGCTCAGCCTGAAGCTGCTCGAAGGCTTCGATCTCGCAGGGCTACCGAAGGACGGGCCGGAGCATCTCGACCTGGTCTACCGCGCGATCAGGCTCGCGGCGGGCGTGCGGATCGCCTCGAACAACCCCTCACCCGAAACGCTGGCCGCGATCTTCTCCGAAGATTCGCTGGCAAATCTTCGTGCGCGCCTCGGAGACGGCGTGCCGGTCGAGGGCCCGACCGAGCAATGGACGCCGCAGGCCGGCGAGGATCCCGCGCATACTACCTCCTTCTCGGTAGCGGATGCGGAGGGCAATCTGGTTTGCATCACCAACAGCCTCGGCAGCCCCTTCGGCAGCGGCGTGGTGGTGCCGGGCACGGGGCTTTGCCTCAACAATTTCCTGTACTGGTCGGACGTCCAGCCCGGCAGCCCCAACCGCTCCAGGCCCGGCGACGAATTGCCGATGTGCATGTCGCCCAGCATCTCGACGCGCGCCGGCAAACCGGTGCTCGCGCTCGGCACGCCCGGCAGCTACGGCATCATGCAGACGCAGACGCAGGCCATGGTGCAGCATCTCGATTTCGGATTGCCGCTGCAGGAGGCGATCGAGGCGCCGCGCTCGCGGCTCTGGGACGGGCGGGCGATCGAGGCGGAGAACCGGATCGCGCCGGAGACGATCGCGGAGTTGCGCAAGCGTGGCCACGACATCACGGCCTTCGATGTCGGCTGGACGATGAAGTGCGGCGGCATGCAGGCGGTCGCGGTCGATCCCGCGACCGGCGTGATGACCGGCGCGGCAGACCCGCGCCGGGATGGGTATGTCGTGGCGGTGTGAGGCAGCTCGTGAGGCCGGAGCGTGCCGCGTTGGCGAGGAAACACGCCGTCATCCTGGGCGACCGCAGGTCGACCCGGGATCCATCATAGAGCGCCGTACTGCCCTGCGATGGATCCCGGAGCTGCGCGGCTGCGCCGCTTGTCCAGGATGACGGCGCGCTTCTGAGCGAAGTCACCGCCATCCCGTGTCGTCGAAAGCCTCAGCCCCGGCTTGCCGTGACCACGATCTCGATGATCGCGCCGCCGCCGAGATCGGCGACGCCGACGGTGGCGCGGGTCGGCAAATCGTCGCCGAAGAAGCCGGTCCAGGCGGCGTCCATCTCCTTCTTCTGGGAGAGATCGGTGACGAAGATCTGCGAGGCGACGATCGCCTTGCGGTCGAGCCCGACCTCGCCGAGATAGCCCTCGATCTTGGTCAGGATGTTCTGGGTCTGCGGGCCCATCGACTGGGTGGTGTCGTCGGCGATGCAGCCGCCGACGAAGACAAGATTGCCGGTCTCGACGATGCGGTTCTGGATCGGGGTCTTGATGCTGCGCTTGATGGTCATGGTCATTCTCCTGCTTGGGATAAAATGGCGATCATGGAAATTACGCGGTCATCCCGGACAAGCGGCGACAGCCACGCCGATCCGGGATCCATTCCGGAGCGCTTGTCGGAGAGGTTCCGGAATGGATCCCGGGTCTCCCTTCGGTCGCCCGGGATGACAGCGGTGGTCACGAGGCAAGTCGGGCATCGCTCCCGTTCATGGACCCGAATCGTGCAATGCCGAGCCCGTCGATCGGCACATTGCTGGCGCCGGTCGCGATGATCTCGGCCATGACGGCGCCCGCGCCGGGGCCGAGCTGGAAGCCATGGGCCGAAAAGCCGAACTGGTGGTAGACGCCCTCGTGCCGGGCGCTGGGGCCGAAGACCGGCAGATCGTCGGGCATGCGTGCCTCGATCCCAGCCCAAGCGCGCACGATCGGGGCGCCGCGCATGATCGGGAACAGATCCCAGACCGTTCTGGCGTTGGTGGCGAGCTTGCCCCAGTCGAGCACGGTGCGGTTCTCGTCGCGGATGGCGCGGCCGAGATAGCCGCCGCCGATCAGCACGGTGCCGTTGGCGAACTGCTTGAAGGAGAGCTTGCGCTTGCGCAGGATCACCACCGGCCTGATGAAGGCCGGCATCGCGGCCGTAATCATCAGCATCGGCGCGATCACCTCGAGCGGCACCGGCTCGTCGAGATCGGCGGCGATGCGATCGGCCCAGGCGCCGGCGGCATTGACTATGCGGGGTGCGAGGAAGGTGCCATCGCTGGTCTCGACCCGCCAGTTCGTTCCATCGCGGCTGACGCGGGTGACCCGCACGCCCTCACGGATATCGGCGCCGAGCGCTTCCGCCTTGCGCCTGAAGGCCTGCGTCGCGCGCAAGGGAATCGCGGCGCCATCGCGGCGCGAGACGACTCCGCCGGGACAGGTCTCAGAGACGGCCGGCACCAGCCGGCGCAGCTCGGTGGCGTCGATCAGTTCCTCGTGATGGAAGCCGCGCAGGGTCAAATCGTCGACGCGGGCGCGGCAATTGCCGAGGTCGTCGTCATCCTCGGCGACCAGCACCTGCCCGTCGCAGGTAAAGCCGCAATCATCGTCGACGAGATCCTCGATCTTGTGCCAGAGCGCCATCGAGGCATTGGAGAGCGGGATTTCCGCGACATGGCGCGCGAGCTGGCGCACCCCGCCGGCATTGACGCCCGAGGCGTGCCGGCCGGCATGGTCCTTCTCGATCAGGATCACGGAGAGCCCGCGCATCGCGCAATGCAGTGCCGTCGAGCAGCCATGGATGCCGCCACCGATGACGATGACATCGGCGCTGCGGCCCTTTGCGCTCACCGCACCACCGCTTTGACGGCCGCCTCGCTCGGCGGCAGCGCCGCGAGCTCGCCCAGCGTGATCGGCTTCACCGGCGGACGCAGACGATAATAGCCGACCTCCGCGGGTGACACCTTGTGTGCCTGCGCGATCAGCTCGACCACCGTCGGCCCGCAGAGCCGGCCCTGGCACGGCCCCATGCCGCAGCGCAGGAAGGCCTTCATCTGGTTGGGGCCGGTGACGCCGAGCCGGCGGGCGGTGTCACGGATCTGGCCGGCGGTGACCTCCTCGCAGCGGCAGATGATGGTCTCGTCGGCGGGGGGCGCGAGGAAGCTCTCGGCTGGTCGGTAGAGCAGGTCGAGGAAGCGGCGGCCGCGCAGGCTGCGGGCAAGTTCGGCGCGGATTGGCGCGGCCTTCTCGTCGCGCTGTGCCTCGCTGAGGCGGCCGAGCCGGCACACGGCGTCCAGCGCCGCGATCTCGCCGCGCAAGGCCGCGCTCTCGGCACCGCCGATGCCGGCCCCGTCGCCGGCAATCGCGATGCCCGGTATCGAGGAGCCGAACCAGTCATCGACCGTCGGCGTCCAGCAATGCTGCTCAGTATCGAAATGCTGCGCGCAGCCGGCCGCGTTCGAGAGGTTGATGCCGGGGATGACGCCCTGATGCAGAAGCAGCGCGTCGCAGGCGATGGTTTCGGTGGCGCCGCCGCGCGTGACCTTCACGCTCGTCACGGTGTCGGTGCCCTCGGCCGCCAGCGCCGTGACGCCGGTCTTGAACGGCAGCTTGCGGCGCGCCTCCATCATCAGCTTCAAGCCCTTGGCGAGATAGGGCGAGAGCAGGAAATCCGGCAAAGACGCCAGCGCCGAGAGCCAGTTGCGGCGCGGCGTCGTGTCGAGCACGGCGACGATGTTGGCTCCGGCCGCCGCGAGCTGGTCGGCGAGCAGATAGAGCAAGGGGCCGCAGCCTGCGATCACGGTGCGCCCGCTCGGCACAAGGCCGGAGCTTTTCAGAGCGATCTGCGCCGCGCCGGCCGTCATCACGCCGGGCAAGGTCCAGCCGGGGATCGGGAATGGCCGCTCCTGCGCGCCTGTCGCCAGGATGATCTGGCTGGCGGAAACCAGCCGCGCCTGCCCGCCGAGCGACAGGCCGAGTTCGAAGCCGCCGGCCTCGTCGGGCGCGACAGACCAGACCGTGCAGCCCGGCGCGTAATGCGTATCCGTCCGCTCCAGCCGGGTGACCAGCGCCCCGCCCTTCCAGTAATCCTCGCCCAGAATGCTGCGGTCGGCGACCGGTGTCGTGGTGACGGCGCGGTAGATCTGCCCGCCCGGCGCCGGGTTCTCATCGGCCAGCAGGACGGAGAGGCCGAGTTCAGCGGCGCGCGCGGCGGCGGCAAGCCCGGCCGGGCCGGCGCCGACCACGGCAATGTCGTAATGCTCGGCGACATGATCGATGGCGGTGAGCGTGATCATGACTCGGCCCCGTCGGGATGGCGGCGCCCGACCTGGGTCTCAACCCGCATGCCCTCGCGGAGCGGCACGAGACAGCCCTGCCGGTTGCCGACGCCGTCGATGACGACGAGGCAGTCGAAGCAGACGCCCATCATGCAGTAAGGCCCCCTCGCCGCGCCCGAGACCGGCGTCTGGCGGCAGGCCTGGACGCCATTGGCGAGCAGCGCGGCCGCGACCGTGTCACCCGCGCGCGCCGTCAGGGCGCGGCCGTCGAAGGTGAAAGCGAGCGCATCGGCCGCCTTCAGCTCATGCATGGGCCGGAACATGGAACCTCCGTGCGGAAAAGGCATCGAGCGTCTCGGGCAGTCCACCCGCGAGAATGGCGGGCGCCAGCGTCAGGACGTGGTTGGCGGCCAGCGTCACGCCGGAATGGCAGGTCACGACGAAGGCGCCGGGGTGGCTCAGCGACTGGTCGTAGATCGGGAAGCCGTCGGGGCTCATCACGCGCAGCGCCGACCAGGAGCGCACGACGTTGAGCCCGGCGAGGCGCGGGAACATGCGGACTGCCCTCTCTGCCATCACCGAGAGGATCGGCTGGCCGACGACCGTGTCGAAGCCGCGATCCTCCTGGCTGTCGCCGATCATGATGCCGCCCTCGTCGGTCTGGCGGAGCGTGACCATCGGGTTGTGCAGGAAGGCGTCCGTCTTCTCGGTGACGATGATCTGGCCCTTGCTCGGCTTCACCGGCGCGTCGAGGCCGACCATGGGGGCGAGCCGGGCGTTGCCGAGGCCGGCTGCGAGCACGACCTTGCCCGCCGCAATCTCGCCGAAGGCGCCTTTCAGCCGGAAGGCGCCCGCGTCTGACGTGATGCTGTCGACGGTGCAGTTGGGGCGGTAGTCGACGCCGCGCCGCTGCGTGGCGTCGCGCAGCGCGCGGAACAGCTTGAGCGAGTTCACATGCCCATCGAGCGGGCTGTAGACCGAGCCGACGACATCGGGGCCGATATCGGGCAGGCGGCGCTTCGTCTCGTCATGGTCGAGGATCTCATAGGGGAAATCGCTCAGCGACATCTGGTTGTGCAGCCGCTGCATGGTGTGGCGGCGCTGCTCCAGCTCGGCCTCGGACAGGCAGAGCATGAAGCCGCCGGGCTGGCTGTGGGCGACGTCGATGCCGGCCTCCTCGCTCAGCACGCCGGAAAGCTGGTGCCATTGCTCGGCCGAGCGGCGCGACCACATCGCGTATTCCGGCATGCCCAGCCCCTTGGACTGGACCCAGACCAGCGCGAAATTGCCGCGCGAGGCGCGAAAGGCGACATCGCCCTCGTCGAGGATGGTGACGCGGGCGCCGCCGCGCGCCAGGCCGAGCGCGATCGCGCCGCCGACGACGCCACCGCCGACCACGACGATATCGGCTTCCGATATGGATTTCTGCGTAGTCACGGCCTGTCAGCCCTTTCCGGATCCGACGAAGAGACGGTCGAGCCCGAACAGCCGGTCGAGCGCGAAGAGCAGCGCCGCGGTCATGGCGATGAGGCAGGCGGAGACCGCGGCGATGAGGGGGTCGATATTGTCCTGGACGTAGAGGAACATCCGCACCGGCAGCGTCACTGTCGCCGGCGAGGCGATGAACACCGTCATCGTGACCTCGTCGAAGGAGTTGATCGCGGCGAGCAACCAGCCGGAAACGACGCCGGGCAGGATCAGCGGCAGCGTCACCCGCCGGAAGACCGTGCTCGTGCCGGCACCGAGCGAGATCGCGGCGTGCTCGATGCGCCGGTCGATGCCGTAGGAGGCGGCGAGCACCAGCCGCAGCGCGAACGGGATCACCACGATGATGTGGCTCAGCACCAGGCCGACAAAGGTGCCGGAAATGCCGATCTGGGTGAAGAAGCGCAGGAAGGCGATGCCGAGCACGACATGCGGCACCATCAGCGGCGACATGAACAGCGTCGTCATCGCCTCGCGTCCGGGGAAGCGATAGCGCGCGATGGCGAGCGCGGCCGGCACCGCCAGCATGATCGCGATGGTCGAGGACAGCGCCGCCAGCCAGAGCGAGTCGCGGAAGGCGCGGATGAATTCGGGATAGTCGAAGATCGCCTTGAACCAGCGCAGGCTCGGGCCGCGCGTCGGCAAGGAGAGATAGCCCTCGGGCGTGAAGGCGACGATGCAGACGATCAGCAGCGGCGCCAGCATGAAGACGACGAAGAGGCCGTGGAAGATCAGAGCGGGCAGGCTGTTGCGCCTCATGTGAAGCACCTCCCGCCTTCAGCAGAAAAAGCGCCGTCATCCCGGGCGACCGAAGGGAGACCCGGGATCCATTCCTGAACCTCAGCGGTAAACGCTCCGGAATGGATCCCGGGTCTGCGCTGCGCTCCGCCCGGGATGACGGCGCGCTTGAGGTTTGTGGTCTTGCGCCTCATTCGAACACCTGTGCGTAGCGGCGCTCGATCAGCCGGTTGGAGCCGACCGTGATCAGCACGAGCGCGAGCAGCAGCAGGGTCGCCACCGCCGCGCCGAGCGGCCAGTTCAGCGTGTTCAGGAACTCGTCATAGGCCAGCGTGGCTGCAACCTTCAGCCGGCGGCCGCCAATGATCGCGGGCGAGGCGAAGGCGCTCGCCGCCAGCGAGAAGACGATGATCGAGCCCGAGAGGATGCCCGGCACGATCTGCGGCAGGATCACGCGCCGCCAGATCGTCAGCCGGCTGGCACCGAGCGACAGCGCCGCATTCTCGATCTGCGGATCGAGCCGCTGCAGCGAGGCCCAGACGGCCAGGATCATGAAGGGGATCAGCACATGGATCAGCACGATGACCACGCCGGTCTCGGTGAACATGAATTCCAGCGGGGTCGTGATCAGCCCGAGCGCGATCAGGCCCTGGTTGACGAGGCCGGTCGAGCCCAGCAGCAAGGCCCAGCCGAGCGTGCGCGCCACGACCGAGACCAGCAGCGGCCCGATCACCACCAGCAGGAAGGCGCTGCGCCAGGCCGGGGCCATCCGGTTGAGGATGTAGGCCTCGGGCACGCCGATGACGATCGACGCCAGCGTGACCAGGATGGCGATGCGAAAGGTGCGCAGGAAGATCTCGAAGAAATAGCTGTCGGTGAAGACCTCGATCCAGTTCTTCAGCGTGAACTCCGGCACGATGCCCTTGTACTGGCCCCAATCGTAGAAGGAGAGCAGCACGGTCATGCCGAGCGGGATGATCACCAGCCCGAGGAAGACCAGTAGGGCCGGCCCGGTCAGCAGGAAGGGCGCGTTGCGCTCGGTGACGGCAAGGCTCATGGCGTCGCCCCGCCGGGCAGGAGTGCCGCGTCGGTGGCGTTGAAGCGCAGACGGACGGTCTCACCTTCGGTGGGAACCGCCGCGCCGTCATTGCCGCGCATCAGCGTCAGCGCGCCCGCCGCGCTCTGCGCGCTCAACAGCCAATGCGTACCCTGGAAGATGCGGCCCAGGATGCGGGCCTCGAGGCCGGGTTCGCCGGCCGCCGCGATCGATAGGCGCTCCGGCCGCACCGCCAGTTGCAGCGGCCCCTTGCCGGCGCCGGGAAGCGGCAGGACGAGATCGCCGATCGCAACCGAGCCCTGCCCGTCGCCGGTGCCGGCGAGCACGTTGGTCTTGCCGAGGAAGCTCGCGACGAAAGCGCTGGCGGGGCGGTCATAGACCTGGTCGGGCGCGCCGATCTGCTCGATGCGGCCCTGGTTCATCAGCACGATGCGGTCCGACAGCGCCATCGCTTCGTGCTGGTCATGGGTGACGAGGACCGTGGTGGTGCCGACCGAGCGCTGGATCTGGCGCAACTCGCCCTGCATTTCCTCGCGCAGCTTGGCGTCGAGATTCGACAGCGGCTCGTCGAGCAGGAGCAGCGCCGGCTTGATGACGAGCGCACGGGCGAGCGCGACGCGCTGCTGCTGGCCGCCCGACATGCGGCGCGGATAGCGGTCGGCGAAGCCCTTGAGCCCGACAAGTTCCATCGCGGCGAGCGTGCGCTTGTCGCGGTCAGGCTTGGAGACATCGCGCATCTCCAGCCCGAAGGCGATGTTCTCGGCCACCGTCATATGCGGGAACAGCGCATAGCTCTGGAACACGATGCCGAGCCCGCGCTTGTTGGGCGCGACGGAGACGAGGTCGGCGCCATCGAGCCTGATGCCGCCGCGATCGACATCGACGAAGCCGGCGATCATCTGCAGCGTCGTGGTCTTGCCGCAGCCCGAGGGGCCGAGCAGCGAGACGAACTCGCCGCGCTCGACCGAAAGGTTCATGGCATCGACGGCGGTGAAGCCGCCGAAGCGCTTGGTCAGGCCATCGAGGACGAGATGCGACATGGGTTTTCGAACGATTTCTGCTTGAGCGGGGGCGTCATGGTCGGGCTTGACCCGACCATCTCAGGACGGAGGTGCTCGGGTCACGCCCGAGCATGACGCAGCGCTTTCGCGTCACGAGATTCCCGGGTCGCCGCTTTGCGGCGCCCGAGAATGACGAAAGATTGCCTTACCGCTCGACCTCGCGGTTCCAGCGCCGGGTCCACTCCTCGCGCTTGGCGTTGGCGACGTCCCAGTCGACCGCCTTGAGCTTCTTCACGTCCTCGCCATAGGGCAGGCCCTTCTGCTCGTCGGTGGTCAGCGTCACGGTTGTATTGGCGGGGCCGAAGCCGGCGCCGGTCGCCATCACCTTCTGGATTGCGGGCGAGAGCATGAACTGGATGAAGGCGTTCGCCTCCGCCGCGTTCTTGGAGCCCTCGATCGGGCAGGCTGCGACGCCGAGCGCATAGCCACCTTCCTTCGGGTAGACGAACTCGACCGGGAAGCCGGTGTCGGCGAAGGCCTTGACGCGACCCGAGCCCCAGACGCCGAGCACGGCCTGGCCGTTCTGGAACAGCTCGGTCATCTTCGCCGGAGACGGCTCATAGGCGATGATGTTGGGGTTGATGTCCTTCTTGAAGGCCTCGAAGCCGGGCTCGATGTTGTTCTCGCCGCCGCCGCCAAGCTGGGCAAAGGCGATCAGGGCATGCAGGCCATAGGTGTTGTTGATCGGCGGCGTGACGATCTTCTTGCCATAGGTCTTCGACTTGAGATCGTTCCAGGAGGTCGGAGCCGGCCACTTGTTCTCGTCGAAGACCTTCTTGTTGTAGAACAGCCCGGTGCCGACGAGGCCCAGGCCCACGCCCTTGTTGGACTTGAACTTCATCACCGGCGCGACGTCCTTGTAGACGGGGCCGTCGGTCAGCGTGCCGCAGAAGCCGAGCGCCACCGCCTGATAGGCCGGGCCGTCATCGACGATGGCGACATCGATCTGCTGGTTGCCCTTCTGCGCCTGCAACTTGGCGAGGGTGTCGGTCGAGTTGCCGGCAACGTATTCGATCTTGACGTTGGCCTGCTTCTCGAAGGCCGGGATCACGTCCTTGCGCATGGTCTGCTCATAGGAGCCGCCATAGCCGGCCACGAACATCGTCTTCTGCTGGGCGAAGGCGGCCGATGCGACGAGCGCGGTGCTGGCGGCCAAGGCGAATGTAACGGCAATCTTCACGGGATCCCCTCCTCGTTTTCGAGTGATGGTGAAGGTTCTGCGACAGGCTGGAACTGGTCAAATCGAATGATTCGCGGAAGACATACCGAAATGTTATGATTGGCATCCAACCCTGGAATGCCATGCTGAACCCTCGCCAAATCGAAGCCTTCCGGACCGTGATCGTCACCGGAGGCATCACTTCGGCTGCCCGCGCGCTGCATATCAGCCAGCCGGCGGTCACGCGGCTGATCCACGATCTCCAATATGCGCTGGGCCTGACGCTGTTCGAACGCCGCGGAACCAGGCTGGTCCCCACCAACGAGGCGCTTTCGTTATATCGGGAGGTCGAGCGGCAGTTCGTCGGGCTGGATCGCATCGAGAGCGCTGCGCGACAACTGCGCGAGGGCGAAGCCGGCCGGCTCCGGATCGCGGCGCTGCCGACCTTCAATGTCGGCTTCCTGCCGCGCATCGTCGGCGCCTTCCTGAAGGAGAAGCCGGGTCTCGAAGTCTCGATCTACGGGAGCATCTCGTCGCAGGTGATGGAATGGGTCGCCAGTGGATTCTGCGATGTCGGCTTCGCCCAGTCCCCGCTCGACTTCCCGAACATCGAGGTCGAGGCGATGGCGCCGGTTCCCGGCCTCGCAGTCATTCCCGAAGGCCATCGCCTGGCGGGCAAAGAGGTGCTGGAGCCGCAGGATTTCGCGGATGACCCCTTCGTGCTGCTCGAACAGTCGACGCCGATGCGCTACTATACCGACGCCGTCTTCGCCGCGGCACGTATCAGCCGCCGATCGCGCGTCGAGACGCCGCTGTCGATGATTGCCTGTTCGCTCGTCGCAGCCGGTGCCGGGCTTTCGATCGTCGATCCGTTCACGGCGGCGGAGTATCATGGCCGCGGCGTCGTCGCGCGGCGCTTCCGACCCTCAATCCACTATGATGTCGGCGTCGTCTGGGGCGCCGGGCGCCTGCGTTCGACGCTGGCGCTCGGCTTCGTCCAGAAGGTGAAGGCCGCGGTCGAAGCGATGGCTGACCGCGACGCGATTGCAGCAGAGCCGTCAGGCGGCCTGCCTGTCCCATGACGGGAACGGGTCGTCGAGCGCGAGCAGGCCTGGAGTCATCCCGGTCGCCGGGCTGCCGGCCAGGCAGGCATCGAGCGCGGCGCGGATCGCGGCCTCGTCCATCTCGGCCGTCCCGATGAAGACGAGTTCCTGGCGGCGGTCGCCCCAGGTTTGCGACCAGTGCCGGCGCATCAGCGAGGCGAACTCCTCCGAACGTGGCCAGCGATCCTTCGGCACCGCCGCCCACCAGCTGCCCATGCCCTCCGTCCGCGTGATGCGGCCCGCCAGCGAATATTCGCCCACCCAGCGCGGCCGCGTCGCCAGCCAGAAATGCCCCTTGGCGCGGATGACGCCGGTAAGGCGCTGCTCCAGCAGAGCATGGAGCCTCGCCGGGTGGAAAGGTCGCCGCGCCCTGTAGACGAAGGAGCGGATGCCGTATTCCTCGGTCTCCGGGACATGGTCGCGGAAGCCGAACAGCTCCTTGTGCCAGAGCGGATGTTCCTGCGATCGCTCCTCGCTGTAGAGCTTCGTGTCGAGCACGGAATCGAGTGGGACGCGGCCGAAATCGGCCTCGACGATGCGGGCATCGGCATTGAGGCCGCGTACGACCTGCCGGACCTTCTCGCGCTGCTCGGGCGTCGCCTCGCCGATCTTGTTGATGACGACGACATCGGCGAATTCGATCTGCTCGACCAGGAGATCGACCAGCGTGCGCGCATCGCCCTCGCCCGCCGTCTCGCCGCGATCGGCGAGGAAATCGCGGCTGTCATAGTCCGCCAGCAGGTTGAGGGCATCGACGACGGTGACCATCGTGTCGAGGCGCGCGACATCGTCCAGCGAATGGTCGTCCTCGTCGCGGAAGGAGAAGGTCGCCGCGATCGGCAGCGGCTCGGCGATGCCAGTGCCCTCGATCAGCAGGTAGTCGAAGCGCTTTTCGGCGGCGAGCCGGCGCACCTCAGTGAGCAGGTCGTCGCGGAGCGTGCAGCAGATGCAGCCATTGCTCATCTCGACGAGCTTTTCCTGCGTCTGCGACAGGCCGGCACCGCCGTCGCGAACGAGATCGGCGTCGATGTTCACCTCGCTCATATCGTTGACGATGACCGCGACCCGCTTGCCCTCGCGGTTGTTGAGGATGTGGTTCAGCAGCGTCGTCTTGCCGGCGCCGAGGAAACCCGAGAGCACGGTCACGGGCAGGCGGCGGTCGAGAAGGTCTGTGTGAGGCATGGGATCAGGTCCGTCTTGAAATGATATTTTGTTACAGTATAACATTTCATTTCTGTCAACCGCGACCGCGGCGGGCCAGATCGCCCCGCCGCAAGGTCCTTCCGAACCGCACAGGATGTCCCGTGACCAACTCCTTCCGTCCCCTCGCTCTGGCCACCGGTGCGATGCTCTCGCTCGGCACCGCGCAGGCCCATGACCATGCCGTCCTGCGCGGGCGCCTGGTCTTCGCCGACCACGACAAGCCGGTGTTGCGCATCCTCGATCTCGACAGCGGCGAGACCACCCACAGCTTTCCCGTGCCGCTGCCGAATGCCGGGCTGGCGACCGCTGGCGACGGCCGCCATGTCGTCGTCAAGACGGGCGAGGAGGCTGGGACGATTCGGATTCTCGACAGTGGTCTGGCGCGCGAATCCCATGGCGACCATGACGATGTCGAGAAGCTAACGCCCCGGCTGCTCGACCTTGTCGTGACCGGCGACAAGCCCGCTCATGTCGTCTCGGAGCAGGGCCAGATCGCGCTGTTCTATGACGGCGAGCGGCCCTGGCTGCGGAAGAGCGACCCCAAGGTCGTCCTGCTCGACCTCGCCAGCCTCGGGAGCAAATCCCCCAGATCCATCGTCTGGAAGAGCCCCGCCCCGCAGCACGGCATCGCGATCCCGCTCGGCAAGCGCCGGCTCCTCGTCTCTGTGCCCAACCCCGTCTACGCCAAGGGCGAGGACAGAAGTGCCTCGTCGCGTCCCGACGGGTTCGAGATCCTCGACACGACGGGAAAGCCCGAGAGCTGGAAGCCCGTCTTCAGGATCAACGACACGACGAAAGCCGATGCCTCCTGCCGGCTGTTCCACGGCCATGCCGCTCTCAAGGACACGCATGTCTTCGGCTGCGCCGAGGGCGAAGGCGGCGGCGTTCTCGTGCTGCGGCGGGATGGAAGGAACTTTGCCGCGCACAAGCTGGCCTATCCGGACGGACGCCGCACCAGCGCGATCAAGGGCGGCGGCGGACGCCATCTGGTCGGAAATTACGGGTTGAAGTCACCTTACGACGCGTTGCTGCGCATCGATCCGGCTGCGGCCAGCTTGTCGGAGGCCGATGTCCTGAAAGTGCCCGGCGAGCAGGGCGCCTGCCAGTTCGAGGTCTCGTCCAACGGCAAGCGGCTCGCCAATCTCACCGCCGACGGCAAGCTGCGCATCTACGAGATCGCGCCCGCCTGGAAGGAGATCGCCAGCTTCGACGCGGTGCCGGCCTTCGACTGCGCCTATGGCGCGAAGACGCCGACGCCGAACCTCGCCGTCATCGGCGCCAGTGCCTTCGTCAGCGATCCGACGCAGGGGCGGATCCGCGAATACAATCTCGACAGCCTGCAGCAAGGCCTCGACCTGCCCGTCGAGGGCAAGCCGACGGTGATCGCCGGCGGTGCGTCAGGCGGCTGATCGCAGAAACGTCCCGTCACATGGGCGGCCGGAGGTCGTCCTGGGATCCATCGTAGGGCTCCGGCGCCCTACGATGGATCCCGGAGCTGCGCCGCTTTCGCGGCTTGTCCAGGATGACGGCAAGGTTCCGACCAAACCAGTTCGACCTAATAAGCCGCCCGCAGATGCGGGCCGGTATTGGTGTCGATCACGCGCGGCAATTCGACCTCGACCGGCTTGTCCCAGCCGCCGCCGAGCGCCTTGTTCAGCGCGACGAAATTCGACGTCGTCGCGACGCGGCTCTGCAGCAGCGTGTCCTCGGCGCTGTAGAGCGAGCGCTCGGCATCGAGCACATCGAGGAAGCTCGCCGCACCGGACTGGTAGAGCGAGCGCGAGAGCCGCGCAGCCTCGCGGAAGGAGGCGGCGGCAGAGGAAAGCTTGCCCGCCCGTACCCGCTCCTTGGAGAGGTTGACCAGTGAATTCTCGACATCCTGCAATGCCGTCAGCACCGCCAGCCGGAAGGCCGCGTCGGACTGGTCGCGCTGGGCTTCCGCGACCTCGACCGCCGCGCGCAACTCGCCGCCATTGAAGATCGGCACGCTCAGGGTCGGGCCGAACGACCAGCCGATCGCGGAGTTCTTGGCGAGGTCGCCGGTCTTGAGCGCGCTCGTGGCGATGTTGCCGGTCAGGCTGATGCGCGGATAGAGCGCCGCTTCCGCCTGGCCGATCCGGGCGGTCGATTGGGCGAGCTGGCGCTCGGCGCGACGCACGTCGGGGCGGTTGATCAGGACGTCGGCCGGGATGCCGGCGGGCGGCGTGCCGCGGGCGGAGGGGATCGGGCCGCCCTTGCCAAGGATGCCGGCGAGCGCGGTCGGCGCTTCGCCCGTCAGGATGCCCAGCTGGTGCAGGCTTTGCGCGTAGGCGGCCTCCAGCGTCGGGATCGCCGCCTCGGTGGTCGCCGCCTGCGCGGCGGCACGCTCGACATCGAGCGCCGAGGCCGAGCCGGCCGTGAACTTGTTGCGGGTCAGCTTCTCGGTCTCGCGCTGCGAGGCTGCAGTGCGGCGAGCGAGCGAGGCTCGTGCCTGGGCGCCGCGCGCCTCGATGTAATTGGTCGCGACGTCGCCGATCAGGGTCAGCAGCACGCCGCGCAGATCCGCCTCGGCTGCATCGGCGCCATAGGTCGCGGCCTCGACGCCGCGGGCATTGGCGCCGAAGAGATCGAGCTCGAAGCTGGCGTCGAAGCCGCCCCGGAACAGGTTTCCGGTGACGTTGTTGCCGTTCGCAGAGGTCGCGGCCGAGGAGCGCGAGCGGGTCGCGGAAGCATCGCCATCGAGGACCGGGAAGAGCGCACTGACAGCCTGTCTGCGCGTCGCGCGGGCCTCGCGGATACGCGCCTTGGCCGAGGCGACGTCGAGGTTGCCGGCCACCGCGCGCTCGACGATCGCGCTCAATCGCGGGTCGCCCAGCTTCGTCCACCATTGCGAGAGCTGCCGCGCCTCGAGCGGCTTCTTCGTCTTGGGGGCATTGCCCCAGTTCGTCGGCAGGAACTGGCCCGGGGCCGCATAATCCGGCCCCACGGCGCAGCCGGCCAGAGCGACGACCACGAGGCCGACGCCCGCGAGGCGTGGCAGGCCGGCGAGGCGGGGCGCGAACCGAATGGGGAGGTTCATGGCGAAAGCCGTCTTCGTCATCCGCATCATGTCCTCAATGCGCCTCTGCCGGGAGCTTGGCCGCGTTCTCAGGACGGGTCTTGCGCCAGCGCCTGACAGTCCCGGCCACGATCACGTACAGCAGCGGCACGAAGAACACGCCGAGCATGGTCGCCGCGATCATGCCGCCCATCACGCCGATGCCGATCGAATTCTGGCTGCCCGAGCCGGCGCCGGTCGCGATCGCCAGCGGCAGCACACCGAGGATGAAGGCAAACGAGGTCATCAGGATCGGCCGCAGCCGCTGGCGCGCCGCATCGACCGTCGCCTCGACCAGGCTCTTGCCGGCGGCCTCCTGCTCGATCGCGAATTCGACGATCAGGATCGCGTTCTTGGCCGCGAGGCCGATCGTGGTGAGCAGGCCGACCTTGAAATAGACGTCGTTGGTCTGGCCGAACAAGGTCGCGGCGGCGAGCGCGCCGAAGATGCCGATCGGGACCGAGAGCATGACCGCGAAGGGGATCGACCAGCTCTCATAGAGCGCCGCGAGGCAGAGGAAGACCACGAGCATCGCAAGCGCGTACAGTGCCGCCGCCTGGCTGCCGGAGAGCCGCTCCTGATAAGACAGCCCGGTCCATTCATGGCCGAAGCCGGTCGGCATCTGCTTCATCAGCGTGTCGATCTCGTCCATCGCCGCACCGGAGCTGACGCCGGTCGCGGCCGCGCCCTGCATCTGCACCGCCGAAGAGCCGTTGTAGCGTTCGAGGCGCGGCGAGCCATAGGTCCAGCGCCCCGCCGCGAAGGCCGAGAACGGCACCATCGAGCCGCCGGCATTGCGGACGAACCAGCTTCCGACGTGCTCGGGCTGCATGCGGAACGGGGCGTCGGCCTGGACATAAACCGATTTCACGCGGCCCCGGTCGATGAAGTCGTTGACATAGGCCGAGCCCCAGGCGGCGGAGAGCGTCGCGTTGACGTCGCCCAGCGACAGCGTCAGCGCGCTCGCCTTCTCCTGGTCGATCTCGATCGAATATTGCGGCGTATCCTCCTGGCCGTTCGGACGCGTGCCCGAGAGGCTTTGGCTCCTGCCCGCAAGGCCGAGCAGCTGGTTGCGGGTCTCCATCAGCTTGGCATGGCCAGCGCCGGCGACGTCCTGCAGGTAGAAATCGAAGCCTGCGGTGTTGCCGAAGCCCTGGATCGCGGGCGGCGCAAGCGCGAAGACCATGCCATCCTTGATCGAACGGAAGGCGGCCATGGCGCGCCCGGCGATGGCCTGCGCCGTCGCCTGCTTGCCGACGCGTTCCTCGAAGGGCTTCAACCGGACGAAGGCGAGGCCGACATTCTGGCCCTCGCCGCCGAAGCCGAAGCCAGCGACGGTGAGCACGCCGTCGACCAGGTCCTTCTCCTTTTCGCGGTAATGCGCACTGACCTGGTCGAGAACCCTGAGCGTGCGATCCTGCGTCGCCCCGACCGGCATCTGGACGCTGGTGAGCAGGATGCCCTGGTCCTCGTCGGGGATGAAGGAGCTCGGCAGCCGGTAGAACAGATAGGCCATGCTGCCGCCGATCACGAGAAAGACGAGCATAAAGCGCAGCGGCCTGGCGATCATGCCGGCAGCGCCACGGTGATAGCCGTTGGTCGTGCGCTCGAAGCCGCGGTTGAACCAGCCGAACACGCCCTTCTGTTTCGCGCCGTGGTTGGTCGGCTTGAGCAGGGTAGCGCACAGCGCCGGCGTCAGCACCAGCGCGACGATGACCGAGAGCATCATCGCGGTGACGATCGTCACCGAGAACTGGCGGTAGATGATGCCGACCGAGCCGCCGAAGAACGCCATCGGCACGAACACGGCCGAGAGAACCGTGGCGATGCCGACAAGCGCGCCGGTGATCTCGCTCATCGACTTGATCGTCGCGTTCTTGGGAGAGAGATGCTCCTCCTCCATGACACGCTCGACATTCTCGACGACGACGATGGCGTCGTCGACGAGCAGGCCGATCGCCAGCACCATCGCGAACATGGTCAGCGTGTTGATCGAATAACCGGCGAGCGACAGCACGCCGAAGGTGCCGAGCAGCACGACGGGCACGGCGAGCATCGGGATGATCGTCGCGCGCCAGTTCTGCAGGAAGACGAACATCACGACGAAGACAAGCAGGATCGCCTCGAACAGGGTGTGCACGACCTTCTCGATCGAGAGCAGCACGAAGGGCGTGGTATCGTAGGGGTAGACGACATCGACCCCCTCGGGCAGCGTCGGCTTGAGCCGCTCGATCGTGGCCTTGACGCCTTTGGCGGTGTCGATCGCGTTGGCGCCGGTCGCGAGGCTGATCGCAAGGCCGGTCGTCGGCTGGCCGTTGTAGCGGGTGGAGGTGCGGTAGTCCCTGGCGCCGAGTTCGACGCGCGCGACGTCGTTCAGCCGGACGATCGAGCCCGACGCGCCGCTTTTCAGGATGATGTTCTCGAACTGCTGAACGGTCTGAAGGCGGCTGAGCGCCGTCACCGTGGCGTTGAGCTGCTGGCCCGCGACCTGCGGCAGCCCGCCGAGCTGTCCAGCCGAGACCTGCGTATTCTGCGCCTGGATCGCGGCGGTGACGTCGCTCGGCATCAGCGCATATTTTTCGAGCTTGGAAGGATCGAGCCAGATCCGCATCGCGTAGCCGGAGCCGAAGATCTGGGTCGAGCCGACGCCCGGCACGCGCTTGAGCGTGTCGTTCAGGGTCGAGTCGACATAGTCGGCGAGATCGTTCGTGGTCATGCGGCCGTCCTTCGAGACGAAGGCGGCGACCATCAGGAAGCCGTTCGACGACTTCGAGACGGTGATGCCGGTGCTCTGTACCGTCTGCGGCAGCTGCGCTGTGACGAGCTGCAGCTTGTTCTGGACCTGCATCTGCGCGACGTCGGGATTGGCCACGCTGGTGAAGGTCAGCGTGATCGTGGCGTTGCCCGAGGAGGTCGAGGTCGCCGTCATGTATTGCAGGTTGTCGACGCCGGTCATGCCCTGCTCGATGACCTTGGTCACCGAGTTCTCGACCGTCTGCGCATCGGCGCCAGGGTAATTGGCGCTGATGACCACGGTCGTCGGTGCGATCTGCGGATATTGCGAGATCGGCAACGTCCGCAGCGCCAGCAGGCCTGCGAGCATGATGACGATGGCGACGACCCAGGCAAAGATCGGCCGTTCGATGAAGAAGCGCGAGAGCATGGGGTTCAGTTCTTCTGCGCCGGGACGCTGCCGGGCACAGAATCGAGCGCAGCCTGACGGTTCGCCGATTTGAGCTCGCCGCTGGCCTCGTCGATCGTCACCTCATTGCCGGTGACGGTCTGGCCCGAGCGCACGAGCTGCCCGCCCTCGACGATGATGCGCTCGCCGTCCTTGACGCCCCTGTCGACGAGCCAGTTGTTGCCGACGCTGCGCGAGGTCGCGACCACGCGCTCCTCGACCTTGCCGTCGGCGCCGACGAACTTGGCCGTCGCCTCGCCCTTGGTGTTGCGGCCGATGGCGCGCTGCGGCAGCAGGAAGCTGTTCTCGGCGACGCCCTCCTGCACCACGGCACGCACAAACATGCCCGGCAGCAGCAGCCGATCGGGATTGGGGAATTCGGCCCGCACCGTGAAGGTGCCGGTGGTCTGGTCGATATTGGCCTCGGCGAATTCGAGCTTGCCGGATTGCGCGTACTCGGCGCCGGTATCGAGCTTGAGCTTCACCGCCACATTGGGGCCGGTGATCTTCAGGCGCCCTTCCGCGACCGCGCTGCGGAACTTCAGCAGATTCGTGCTCGACTGGATGACATCGACATTGATCGGTTCGAGCGCCCGGATCGTGGTCAGCGCCGTGGTCTGGCTTGCCGTCACCAGCGCGCCCGGGGTCAGCGTCGAACGATCGACGCGGCCGCTGATCGGCGCAGTGACCTTGGTGAAGCCGAGATTGATCCGCGCCGTATCGAGGCTCGCCCTGGCCGAGGCGACATCGGCCTGGGCCTGTGCCAGCGCGGCGTTGGCATCGTCATTGTCCTGCTTGCTGATCGCGTTCTGGCGGATGAGATCGCGATAGCGATCGACCTTGGCCTGGGCGCTGGGCACCGCCGCCTCGGCTTTGGCCAGCGCGGCGACGGCGCTGTCGAGCGCGGCCTGATAGGGCGCGGGATCGATCTCGTAGAGCAAATCGCCGGCCTTGACCTCGCTGCCCTCGCGGAACAGGCGCGACTTGATGAGGCCGCCGACCTGCGGGCGCACCTCGGCGACCAGGCTGGCGGCGACCCGGCCCGGGAGTTCGGCTGAGATCGCGACCGGCTGCGGCCGCAGCACCACGACGCTGACCTGGGCCTGCGGCTGCGGCGGCGGAGCAGCCGCCTTCTCGCTGTTGCAGCCAGCCAGGCCCATACCGAGCAAGGCGCCCCCCGAGAACAGGAGGCGCCGGACAATGTCGGTTCGCGTGATCGGCATCTGGCGCCTCATTAGGAAACTGGTGAGTTTCTTAACGCTTGATTTCTGCCCCTGTCAAACGCCATGATGTTTCCAGGGGTAACTGCCAATGATCGACAATTATGGGGATGCGATGGCCGCGACGCCGCGCCTGCGCGGGCGGCCGAAGCAGAGACCGGACGCGGAAGAGCGGCAGCGCATCGCCGCTGCCGCCTGCGATCTGTTCCTCGATCTCGGCTACGGCGCCACCACGATGGATGCGGTGGCGGCGCGCTGCGGTGTCTCGAAAAAGACACTTTACCGGCTTTTCCCGGCTAAAACCGACCTGTTCCGGGCGATGATCGCCGATCATCGCAAGTCGATGCTGGCGCTGCCGCGTGCCGATGACGACCTGCCACTGGACGAGGCGCTGGCCGATATCTTCCGCCTCGATATCGGCGAGGTGGAGAACCGCGAGCGGCTCGCCTTCATCAGGCTCGCCATTGCGGATGCCGACCGTTTCCCCGAGATCGGCGAAGCGATCACAAAAGAGGGAGCGGCGCCGGCACGTCAGCTGCTCGCGGACTGGCTCGACCGCCAGCAGCAGCGCGGCACCCTGCGGTCTTTTCCACCGGGAACGGCGGCGCGAATGCTGATGGATATGGTCTTCAGCGTGCTGGTAAAGCGCTTTCCGGGCGACGACCTGATGACGCGCGAGGACCGCATCGCCCATGCCCGGCAATGCATCGACGTGTTTCTGCGCGGGGTCGCGGAGGTGGCGCCGCTCGCGTGAGCGCCGGCCCGGCTTAAAGCCGCGCGCGAACTCAGCAGCAGCCGAGGCGCGCGAGGTAGTGCTGGCGCACCGCGCTCTCCAGCGGCGGCAGGGCGGAGACGAGGCCGGCACGCTGCGCGATGCCGCTGCGATAGATGCCGCGCAATTCGTCATGGACGGCGTCGAGATCGACGCCCTGCACGCGGCCGTGGCTGACGATCGTGCGGCCGGCGACGATCAGCTCGCGGATATGGCGGCGATTGGCGCGGGCGAACATCAAATCAAGCGGATCGACCGGCATCAGCGCATCCTCGTCCAGCGCGGCGCGGTCGAGGATCAGGAGATCAGCCGCCTGCCCTGCCGCGATCTGGCCGCCCGCGGGCGCACCGAGCGCGATGCGGCCGTTCTCCAGCGCCATGGCGAGCACGTCGCGGGGCGAGAGTTCGGTGTCGAAGCCCCAGCCGCCATGTAGCGACCAGAGCAGGCGCAGTTCGCGCAGGGCGTCATCATCCTCGTCGAAGGCCTGGCCGTCGACACCAAGCGCGACCTTGCAGCCGCGCCGGACCATCTCCGCGACCGGCGCGAGGCCCGAGCGCAAGGCAAGGTTGGAGGAGGTATTGGTGGCGATGACGCAGCCGGCCTCGGCGATCATCTCCAGCTCATCGGGCCGGGCCCAGACGCAATGCGCCAGCGTCAGGCGCGGCGACAATAATCCGATCTCCTTCCAGTGCTTCACCAGCCCGTTGGGATAGGTCCGGTCGGCCCAGTCGCGCTGGTATTTCGTCTCGAAGAGATGGGTTGTCACGCGCCGCCCGGTCAAAGCGGAAGCCTCAGCGATGGCCTGCCAGAGCGCGTCGGAACCCCATTGCGGGCCGTTGGGGGCGTATTGCACATCGACCATCGGCCCGGCGATGGCCTGAGCCACCGCATCGACGCGGGTGATCTGCTCGGCGATGGGGAGCATGGGGGCGAGATAGCGGCTTTCGATCTCGGCGCGGGAGACGGGATCGAGCGCCGCCAGCACCGGGCCGTGATCGCCATAGACCAGCGGGTTCTGGTCGCGCATGCCGACGCCGAAGGCGATGCGGACACCGACATCGCGGGCGGCGCGGGCCATGGCGGTGGCCTCCGTGGCCAGATCCGTCAGGCCCATCGGCCGGACATGGTGGATCATCACCGCGCCCTGCCCACCGAGCGCGGCGCGGCCGAGCGGCGCCAGCGTCGCGAGATAGGGATCGACGGGGGCAAACAGCGCCAGCCGATGCAGCCATTGTTCGAGTGGCTTGCCGAAGCCGCCGACGGAGCTCGTCCGGATCGGGCGGGCATGGTCATGCGCATTGACCAGTGCCGGCAGCACGACGACGTCGTCCTGCGGTGGGCTCGTGGCGGCCTCGACGGCCGCGATCCTGCCGCCGTCGAGGGTGAGCGTGGTGTCACCCAGGCTGCGGCGCGCATCGAAGGCGTGGCCGGCGGTGATCTGGCGCATCATGAGGCTCTGTGCTGGTGGATCGGACGTCGTCGCACGTTGTCGCACGTCATGCTCGGGCTTGACCCGAGCATCTCTTAAAATCAGCGCCTTCTCGTCCTGATATTCCCGGGTCGGTGCTGCGCACCGCCCGAGAATGACGCTGGTCCTCAGCTCTTCGGCACAGCAAAACTGCGCTCGGCGCGGGGCGGCAGGAAGGCGCGGTTGAACACGTCCTCGACCTTCGGCGTGCCCTTCAGCTCGAAGGCCTCGCCGATCTGGGTGATCGCCTTGGCCATGCGCTCGTCGGAGACGTCGCCGGCGCCGAGCTTCTCGGTCTCAGGCGTGAACATATGCGCCTTGTAGGTGAATGCGATGCGCCTGGCCTCGATCTCGGCGTTCACGGTCGGCTCGACCCGGTTCATCACCTTGCCGCCCTCAGTCGGGTTGGCGGTCATCTCGATCATCGCCTTGTTGATCGCCCGGACGAGCCCCGCGACCGCCTTGGGATTCTCCTTGATCAGCTTCTGCGAGACCATGACGCCGTTCGAATAGGATTCGATGCCGTGGTCCGCATACATGATGAATTTGTAGTCTTTGTCGGGGTCCTGCTTCATCCCGACCAGGTTCATGTAGGAGGTCACGGTGAAGACGAAGCCGCCATCGACCTGGTTCTGCACAAGCATCATCTCCTGCACGGAGGGCGCGATGTTGACGATATCGACCTTGCCGGCGTCGATGCCGTTGAGCTTGGCAAAGATCGGGAAGAGACGCTGCGTGGCGGCGCCAGCGGGCGAACTCAGCTTGCGGCCCTCGAGATCCTTCAGCGTCCTGATCGGTCCGTCGGCCTTGTGGATGATCGCGAAGGGCGCCTTGTTGTAGACCATGTAGACCATCACCGGGGCCTCGCCGGGCTTGTTGACGGCCTGCTGGATGATCGCGTTCATGTCGCCGAAGCCGGCGTCATAGGCGCCGCCCATGATGCGGGTCACCGTCGAGGCTGAGCCGTCGCCCTGGTCGATGGTGACGTCGAGGCCCTCGGCAGCGAAATAGCCCTTCTCCTTGGCGTGGAAATACCAGGAGTGGACGCCCTGGAATTTCCAGTCGAGCGTGAAGCGGATCTTGGTGGGAGCCTGCGCGTGGGCGGGCGCGGCGAGACCGAGGGCGGTGCAAAGCGCCGCAGCGAGCGATGATTTCAGAAACAGTCGGCGCATGGCGGGCTCCTTCAAAGAGTTCGGGTCGGCGGACAGCTCAGGCGGAAGCGAGATCGGTCTTGCGATGGGCCCAGCCGGTGACGCGCTGCTCGATCAGCGAGAACAGCACGTAGAGGGCGACGCCGAGGCCGGCGAGGACGAAGAGCCCGGCGAAGACCAGCGGCACATTGAAGCTCGACGAGGCGATCATCATCATGTTGCCGATGCCGCGGTTGGAGGCGACCGTCTCGGCCACGACCGAGCCGACGAAGGCGAGCGTGATCGCGACCTTCAGCGCGGCGAAGAAATAGGGCATCGCGCGCGGCAGGCTGACATTCCAGAGGATGTCCCATTTCGACGCCTTGAGCGTCTTCATGACGTCCTCGAGCTCGGGCTCGACGGTGGCGATGCCGGTCGCGACGTTCACCACGATCGGGAAGATGCAGATGATCATCGCGGTGAGGATCGCGGGCACCGTGCCGGCGCCGTACCAGAGCACGAAGATCGGCACGACTGCGACCTTGGGGATCGAGGAGAAGCCGACCAGCAACGGATAGGCAGTGTCGTAGGCGAGCTTCGACGAGCCGATCAGGATGCCGAGCAGGAGCCCGATGACGACGCCGATGCTGAAGCCGATCAGCGTCGTGTAGAGCGTCTGCCAGGTGTGCGGCCAGATCGCCGGCCAGTACTGGATCAGCGCCGCGATGATCTGCGTCGGGCGCGGCAGCAGGATGTCGGAGATGCCCGCCATTAGGCAGAACAGCTCCCAGAACACGAAGACGCCGATGATGAGCGCGGTCGAGGCGCCCTTCTCGCGGATGATCTCGCCGATCCGTTCCATCAGATGCCCCCTTCCACGATTGGCAAAGAAGCTCGGAAACACCTCGTCATTCCGGGCAAGCGAAGCGTAGACCCGGAATCCATCGTAGAGCCGAGGTGATCGAAGGAATTGGCCCTACGATGGATTCCGGAGCGGCGCCGCTGCGCAGCTTGTCCGGAATGACGGTGCGGCTGGATCGAAAACCACATGGCGCGCTCCTCAGACCGGTTTCGGGGGGTGGCTGACGATGCCGGTGCCGCCGCGCGCGCCGACGATCATCGCCCGCAGGCGCTGGTTGAGCGCGACGAAATCGGGCTCGAAGGTCATGTCGATGGTGCGCGGGCGCACGATCTCGACGGGTGAATCGTCGAGGATGCGGCCGGGCCGCGCGCTCATCACGCAGATGCGGTCGGCGAGATAGGCGGCTTCCTTGAGATCATGCGTGACCAGAAGCACGGTCAGCTTCTTGGAGAGCCAGAGGTCCTGCATGATCGCCCAGAGCTCCTCGCGGGTGAACTGGTCGAGCGCGCCGAAGGGCTCGTCCAGCAGCAGGAGGTCGGGGTCGTGGATCAGGGCGCGGCAGAGATTGGCGCGCTGCATCATGCCGCCGGAGAGCTGCCAGGGGTACTTGTCGCCGAAGCTGCCGAGGCCGACCTGATCGAGCAGCGCTTCGACGCGGTCGCGGTATTCGGTCTTGCGCTTGGCGCGGTAGCCCTGCCGGAAGGGCGGCACGATCTTCAGCGGCAGCATGACGTTGTCGCGGATGTTGAGCCAGGGCAGCAAAGTCGGGTTCTGATAGGCCATGCCGATGCGGATCGGCGTCGCGCCGATCTCGCGGCCGGCGACGAAGACATGGCCGGTCGAAGGCTTCAGCAATTCGCCGACCATCTTCAGGATCGTCGACTTGCCGCAGCCCGACGGGCCGACCAGCGCGACAAACTCGCCCTCGGCGACTTTCAGTGAGGTCGGCGCCAGCGCCTGCACGGCCTTCTCGCCGCGGCCATAGGTGATCGAAGCGCCTTGGAACTCGATGAAGGCCGGGACGCGGATCGCGGTGGCCGGCTCGATGGCGGTGACGGCTGCGTTCACGACCTAGCTCCCGTTGCGGCGATGGCAGGCGCTTGCAAACATGCAGCCAAGGTCTGGTCGGCGTTGCGAACATTGGGCTTCGGCATGCGCTGGACCGAAGTGACCTGTCGGCCCCAGCCGCTGGTCTCGGCGACGAGCTTGCGGTCGCGCTGGACGAAGCGGCCGCGCACCAGCGTGTGGATCGGCACGCCGGTGACGCTGACGCCCTCGAAGGGCGTGATCTTGCCGCGTGAATGCAGCGCTTCGGCCCGGATCGTCTCGGTGCGCTCCATGTCGACGACGGCGATGTCGGCCTCGGCGCCGGCCTCGATGCGGCCCTTGGCCGGCCAGAGGCCGAAGGACTTGGCCGGGTTCTCGGCCGAGATGCGGACGTAATGCTCCAGCGTCATGCGGCCCTTCGAGACCTCGTTCAGCATCAGTGGCATCTGCGTCTCGACACCGGGGAAGCCGCAATCGGCCTGCCAGATCACGGACTTGGTCTTCTCCTCAGGTGTATGCGGCGCATGGTCGGTCGCGATCATGTCGACGACGCCCGATTGCAGCGCTGCCCAGATCGCAGCCGAATCCGAGGCCTCGCGCACCGGCGGGTTGACCCGGATGATCGAGCCGAGCCGCTCGTAATCGCGGCTATCCAGCAGGAGATAGCAGGGGCAGGTCTCGCCGGTGATCTCGACGCCGCGCGCCTTGGCGTCAGCGAGCGGGCGCAGTTCGGCGGCCGAGGAGATATGCAGGATATGGACGCGCGCGCCGGTCCATTCGGCGAGTTCGGCCGCACGCGAGACCGCTTCCGCCGCGACGATCGCAGGGCGCGCTGCGATATGGGCGAGCGGGTCGTTGCGGCCGGCCGCCATCAGGCGCTGCTGGCGCCAGGCCATGATCGAGGCCGTCTCGGCATGGAGCGAGATGCGCAGCCCCGAGGGCGCGATGATCTCGAAGCCCTCCAGCATCGCGCCCGTCGAGGGCGAGGGCAGATTGCCGAAGGTGTTGCCCATGAAGCATTTGAAGGCGTTGACGCCGCCGTCGATCAGGCCCTGGAGCTCGTCGATATTGTCCTCGGCGAGCAGGCCGTAGATGCCGTAATCGACATGGGCCTTGGCGGCCGCCTCCTGCTTTTGCCTGAGTTCGACGACCGAGCGCGTCGGCGGGTTGGTGTTGGGCATCTCGAAGACGGTCGTCGTGCCGCCCATCGCGGCCGCCGCGCTGCCCGTGCGCCAGTCTTCCTTGTGGGTGTAGCCCGGCTCGCGGAAATGGACATGGACGTCGATGGCGCCGGGCAGCAGGAATTTGCCGGTGACGTCGACCGTCTCACGGGCGGCCGGCATCGCGGCGGGGCTGCCAACGAGCGCAATCAAACCGCCCTTGATCGCGACATCGGCGGCAAAGCGCGTCTTGCCGGTGACGATCGTGCCGCCGGTCAGGACGAGATCGGCGATGAAGGGCGTTTCGGTCATGGCGGCGCTCACAGCATGGCCCAGCCGCCATCGACCGGCAGGTCGACGCCGGTGATCTGGCGGGAGACGTCGGAGGCAAGGAAGAGGCAGGCATTGGCCACGTCCTCATCGGTCGAGACGCGCTTCAGCGCATAGTCCGCCGCGTGCTTCTCGAAGGCGGCTTCTTCCGAGATGCCGAGGCGTTTTGCCATCTCGGGCACGACCTTGCCGCGGAAGCGCGGCCCGTCGACCATGCCCGGCGCGACGCAGTTGACGTTGATGCCATAGGGGCCGGCTTCCAGCGCGAAGCTCTTGGTGATGCCGCGCAGGCCCCATTTCGACGCCGAGTAGGCCATGCGCCCGGCCCGTCCGCGCATGCCGAAGGTGCCGCCGACATTGACGACCTTGCCGGAGCCCTGGGCGATCATCGCCGGCAGGCAGGCGCGCATCGTGTTGAAGCAGCCGCGCATGTTGAGGTCGACGATCTCGTCGAACTCGTCCTCTGTGGTCTCCCAGCCGGTCTTGCCGATCGGGCCCGAGCCGCCGGCGACATTGACGAGGATGTCGATGCGCCCGCCGAAGGCATTCTTGGCTGCGCGAACCGCATCGTCGCACTCGCTGCCCCTGGTGATGTCGCAGGGCATCACGATCGCCTCGGCGCCGCCGGCCTGGACCTCTGTGGCGACCGTCTCGATCGCTGCAACGTCGCGGCCGATCAGGACGAGCCTGCAGCCCTCCGCCGCGAAAGCGCGGGTGACGGCGGCGCCCATGCCCTTGGCGGGGCCGGTGATGACCGCGACGCGGCCGGTGAGGTTCAGATTCATCGCCATTCTCTTGTTCTTGTATGCACTTGGTCGACCCTCAGCCCTCATCCTGAGGAGGCCCGTAGGGCCGTCTCGAAGGATGTTCCAGCCCGCACCGGAGACATCTGGACCATCCTTCGAGACGCCGCTGACGCGGCTCCTCAGGATGAGGGCTGGAAGGAGGGTTTCAGGTCAGCTTGGTGATGCGGTCGGCCAGCGGCGGCAGGAAGCCGCGGCTGAAGACCTCGTTGGGGGTCGGCATGCGCGGCAGGCCGTCGGCCTCGACGACGATGGCGATCGACTTCCGGAAGCGCTCGTCATCGACATCGCCGAGCCCGATCTTGGCCGCCTCGGGATGGCTCATCTCGGAGGCCAGCGTCGCGATCAGGCGCTCCTTCTCGATCGCCTTGTTGATCAGCGGCTCGCGCCTCGCGACGGCCTCGATCGCCGCGTCGTTGTCCTTGAGCGTATCCTTGAGGCCGCGATCGATCGCCCGCAGCAGGCCTTTCAGCGCATCCGGGCGCTCGGTGACGAGCTTGCGCGAGGCGATGATGGCGTTGGAGTAGAGGTCCATGCCGTAATCGCCGAAATTGATGAAGCGGAAGTCCTTGTTCGGGTCGATGCCGACGAGCTTGGCCGAGAAGGCGATGGTGTTGACGAAGCCGAAGACGCCGTCGACCTGGCCGCGCTGCAGCATCTGCTCGCGCAGATTGGGCTGCATGTTGGTGATGTTGACCTTGGAGGCGTCGATGCCGGCGAGCTTGGCGAAGGCCGGGAAGAGCTTCAGCGCGCCGTCATTGGCCGGGCCGCCGATGGTGCGGCCTTCGAGGTCCTTGGGCGTCTTGATCGGGCCGTCGGCCTTGACCGCGATGGTGAAGGGCGGGCGGTTATAGGTCGCCGAGATCGCCAGCGGCGGGCCGGCACCGGGCTGGCTCCTGGCCACGAGCTGGATCAGCGCGTTGATGTCGCCGAAGCCGAGATCATAGGAGCCCGAGGCGACGGAGCCGACGGCGGCGCCCGAGCCGTTGCCCTGGTCCATGACGATATCGAGCCCTTCGGCGCGGAAATAGCCGCGGTCCTCGGCCAGGAAGAACCAGCCCTGCGGCCCCTGATAACGCCAGTTCAGGATCATCTTGAGCTTGGTCGGCGTCTGCGCCAGCGCCGGTCGCGGCAGGGCCGACACCAGGGCTGCGGCGCCGGCGGCAAGGCTGAAACGGCGTCTGCTGATCGTGTCGGCCATGCCAGATCTCCATGCCTGTTGCTTGCGCGGCGGCCTGCCGCTGCCATGAAGGAAGCCTATGCCGGGTTGACCGATGCCGTCTTGTGCTGACTTCTTGCCGGATCTATTCGAAAAACGCATCGCTCATGAGGATCGCGCCGTGAAGCATCTGCGCCTGCTCAATTATGTCGACGAGGTCGCCCGCGTCGGCTCGATCCGGAAGGCCGCCGAGCGGCTGAACATCACGGCGTCCGCCCTGAACCGGCGCGTCCAGGACATCGAGGAGGAGCTCGGCACCAAGATCTTCGAGCGCCTGCCGCGCGGGGTCAGGCTGAACGCGGCCGGCGAATTGCTGATCCGGCACATCCGCAGCCAGCTTGCCGATATCGGTCGGGTTCGCTCGCAGATCGAGGATCTCTCAGGCTTCCGGCGCGGCACGGTCTCGATCGCCTGCAGCCATGCGCTGGCGCATGATTTCCTGCCCGTCGAGATCGCCTCCTACCGGCAGGCCTTCCCGATGGTCGAGTTCGACGTGCGCGTCGCCGTCCATAGCGAGGCCCTGCGGGCGCTGGTCGCCTATGAGGTCGATCTCGCGCTGATCTTCCGCCTTTCGGCGATGCCGGGTTTCCAGGTCGTCGCCTCGGCCGAGCAGCGCATCGTCGCGATCATGCGCCACGACCATCCGCTTGCCGGCGAGGGCAGTTTGCGCCTGCGCGACTGCGCCGATTATCCGCTGGCTTTACCGGATAAAGGTTATGGCGGGCGGCAATTGCTGGAGGAGGCGCTGGCGCGCAGCTCGTTCCGGATGTCACCGGTGGTCGAATCGAACTCCTTCGAGTTCCTGCGCAACTATGTGCGCTTCGAAAATGCGATCACCTTCCAGATCGAGATCGGCGCGCCGAGCAATCTGAAAGAGCGCGACGGGCTGGTCTCGCGCCCGATCGATCCGCGCGACATCGCGCCGGCCCGTTTCGCGATGGGGCAGTTGCATGGCCGCTCGCTGCCTGTGGCGGCGGCGAAGTTCGCCGAGCAGCTCGCGCGGAAACTGGAAAATGCGAGCCATTCTCCCTCTCAGCCCTCATCCTGAGGAGCGATCTGAAAGATCGCGTCTCGAAGGATGCTCCAGATGTTTCCTGAACCTCCTGAAGCATCCTTCGAGACGCCGCTTCGCGGCTCCTCAGGATGAGGGCTGAGGGCTGTGAGGGCTGAGGGAGATGAGGCGCGTCGAGCGCTACAGCCATTTCGGCACGGTGACGCGCTCGAAGGCGATCAGCCCGTCGATCAGCCGCGCCGGATCGGCGTCGACGACGATGCCATCGCGATGCGCCGGCGGCAGGAAACCCTGCGCGATCATGTGGTCGATGAAGCCCATGAAGGGCTGGTAGTAGCCGGCGACATCGAAGAGCCCGGCCGGCTTGTCCATGTCGCCGAGCTGGTTCAGCGTCCAGGCCTCCATGAACTCCTCCAGCGTGCCGATGCCGCCGGGCATGGCGATGAAGCCGTCGGCGAGATCGGCCATGCGCTGCTTTCGCGCCCGCATGCCGTCGACGATCTCGTGCCGGGTCAGGCTCTCATGGAGATGGCCGATATCCGCGAGCCTTCGCGTGATCACGCCATGCACCGCGCCGCCCTGCGCCAGCACCGCATCGGCGACGATGCCCATCAGGCCCTTATGCGTGCCGCCATAGACCAGCGTCAGCCCGCGCCGGCCGATCTCGGCGCCGAGCGCGGTGGCGGCCTCGCGATAGGCCTCGCCATGGCCGGTGTTCGAGCCGCAAAACAGGGCGATGGCGGTAAGGGCTCTTGGCATCGTGGTCTCTCTAACCATCAGAAGTGGATCGCTTCACTCGGAAACACCGCGTCATTCTGGACAAGTCGCGCAGCGGCGCAGCTCCGGGATCCATCATAAGGCGGCGGCGCTGCCCTATGATGGATCCCGGGACGGCCTTCGGCCGCCCAGGATGACGGCGTGTTTCCGCGCAAAATCAGCATGCCCTCAGCACAGGGCACGCCAGACCGCTATGTCGCGCCAACTGAGCAAGAGCGCGACCGCCGCAGCGCACGAAATTTGCACTCGACAGGCCAAGCGCCCCCAGCCCATCCTCGCGCGACAGCCCCCACGGACGCAATCATGACGCATCACCTGAAGGCCTCGCCTGAAACCTGCCACTGGGGCTATTTCGACGCCCGCGTCGCGCCTGCGCTGACCATCGCCAGCGGCGACACGGTGACGATCGAATCCGTCAGCGGCACGGCCGAGGTGCTGCCGCCGACCGGCTTCCACGTTCCGCCGGAACTGCTGGCGATCCATGCCGCGCAGAAGGGCCCGCCCTTCGGGCCGCATATCCTGACAGGCGCCGTCTCGGTCGAGGGCGCCTGGCCCGGCGACGTGCTGCAGATCGACATCGAATCCGTCTCGCTGCGGCAGGACTGGGGCTACAACCTCAACCGGCCGCTCGCCGGCACGCTGCCCGACGACTTCCCGCATTTTCACCTGATGAACATTCCGCTCGATTCCAGCCGCATGGTCGGGACGATGCCCTGGGGGCTGGAATTGCCGCTGGCGCCGTTCTTCGGGGTGATGGGCGTGGCGCCGCCGCTGGAATGGGGGCGCTGCACCTCGATCATCCCGCGCGCCTTCGGCGGCAATCTCGACAACAAGGAACTCGTCGCCGGCACGACGCTCTATCTGCCGGTCTTCGTGCCCGGCGCGCTGTTCTCGGTCGGCGACGGCCATGGCGTGCAGGGCGATGGCGAGGTCAACGTCACCGCGATCGAGACCGCGCTGTCGGGCACCTTCACGCTGACCGTGCGCAAGGATCTGCACTTCACCTATCCGCGGGCGGAGACGCCGACCCATGTCGTCACCTGCGGCATGGACCCCGATCTCGACCGCTGCGCCGAGAAGGCCCTGCGCGACATGATCGTGCTGATCGTCGAGCGCACCGGCATCACCCGCGAGCAGGCCTATGCGCTCTGCTCGATGGCGGCCGATCTGCGCGTCACCCAGACGGTGAACCAGCACAAGGGCGTGCACTGCATGCTGCGGAAGGAATTGCTGGCGAAGCACTGACGGGGCCGCACCAACAGCGACGCGGCGGCTCAGATATCCAGCGTGTTCGTCCGCTCCCACTGGGTGAGGTGGCGGGAGTAGTCGTTCCACTCCTGCGTCTTGAGCTTGAGGAAGCCGTCGACCAGGGCTGAGCCGAGCGCCGACCGCAGGACGCTGGATTTGTCGAGCGCGCGCAGGGCATCGAGCAGGTTCAGCGGCAGCTTCTTGGCGCCCCTGACCTTGTGCCCATCCGTGTACATGTTGATGTCGAGGCGCTTGCCGGGATCGCGGGTGTTGCGGATGCCGTCCATGCCGGCCGCCAGCACGGCGGCGGGCAGCAGATAGGGGTTGGCGGCGCCGTCGGCGAGGCGGAACTCGAAGCGCCCGGCATCGGGGATGCGGATCATGTGGGTGCGGTTGTTGCCGGTGTAGGTGACGGTGTTGGGCGCCCAGGTCGCGCCCGAGACGGTGCGCGGCGCGTTGATGCGCTTGTAGGAGTTCACCGTCGGGTTGGTGATGGCGCAGAGCGCATCGGCGCTGTGGATCAGCCCGCCGATGAAGCCGTAGCCCAGCGCTGAGAGCTCAAGTTCGCCCTTGGCGTCGGCGAAGGCGTTCGCTTTCCCTTTCCACAGCGAGACATGCATGTGGCAGCCCGAGCCGGTCAGGTCGATGAAGGGTTTCGGCATGAAGGTCGCGCGCAGGCCGTGCTTTTCGGCGATCGAGCGCACCATGAATTTGAAGAAGACGTGGCGGTCAGCGGTCTTGAGCGCATCGTCATAGTTCCAGTTCATCTCGAACTGGCCGTTGGCGTCCTCATGGTCGTTCTGGTAGGCGCCCCAGCCGAGCGAGAGCATGGCGTCGCAGATCTCGCGGATGACCTCGTAGCGGCGCATCAGGGCCGACTGATCGTAGCAGGGCTTCACGGCATTGTCGGCGGCGTCGGAAATCTGCGTGCCGTCGGCCGAGATCAGGAAATACTCGCATTCGACGCCGGTCTTCATCGTGTAGCCGTCGGCGGCGGCGAGCTGGCTCTTCAGCACGGTGCGCGGGGCCTGCGCGACCGGCTTGCCATCCATGACGAGGTCCGACGCCAGCCAGCCGATCTCGGGCTTCCAGGGCAACTGGATCAGGCTGTCGGGATCGGGCACGGCGAAGAGATCGGGATCGGCCGGGCTCATGTCGAGCCAGGTCGCGAAGCCGGCAAAGCCCGCACCGTCGCGCTGCATCGGCCCGATCGCGCTGGCGGGCACGAGCTTGGCCCTGAGGCTGCCGAACAGATCGACATAGGAGATCAGGAAGTACTTTATGCCGCGTTCGGCGGCGATCTTTGTGAGATCGGTGGCCATGGTCGTGAAAATCCCCTCGAAGGCCCGGTTTCAGGCTCGTTGATGTCGATTTCTCAGTCAAAGCGCTCGCTTTGGAGTGCGATAATTTCACTCTGAAACACGCCGTCATCCTGGGCGAGCGAAGCTCGGCCCGGGATCCATCACAGGGCTCGGCGGCATCCTATGATGGATCCCGGATCTGCGCCGCTGCGCGGCTTGTCCAGGATGACGCAGTGGTTCCATACCAAATCCCAAGCGTTCAAAACCGCCCTGTGACCCCCGGTATCCAATCGGTTCCCGCAAGCGGGACTCGTGCCATCGCGGCGGCCTCGATCGTCAGCGCAACCAGATCCTCGGGCTCGAGATTGTGGACATGGCTCTTGCCGCAGGCGCGCGCGATCGTCTGGCATTCGAGCGTCAGCACGGCGAGGTAATTGGCGAGCCGGCGGCCGGCCGCGACTGGATCGAGCCTGGCGGAAAGGGCCGGGTCCTGCGTGGTGATGCCGGCCGGGTCGCGGCCCTCATGCCAGTCGTCATAGGCGCCGGCCGTGGTGCCGAGCGCCTGGTATTCGGCCTCCCAGTGCGGATCATTGTCGCCGAGCGCGACCAGCGCCGCCGTGCCGATCGCGACCGCGTCGGCGCCTAAGGCCAGCGCCTTGGCGACATCGGCACCATTGCGGATGCCGCCGGAGACGATGAGCTGGACTTTGCGATGCATGCCGAGATCCTGCAGCGCCTGTGCCGCCTGGCGGACGGCGGCCAGCGTCGGGATGCCGACATTCTCGATGAAGACCTCCTGCGTCGCCGCCGTACCACCCTGCATGCCATCGACGACGACGACATCGGCGCCTGACTTCACCGCAAGCGCGGTATCGTAATAGGGCCGCGCCGCGCCGACCTTGACGTAGATCGGCTTCTCCCAATCGGTGATCTCGCGCAGTTCCTCGATCTTGATCTCGAGGTCGTCCGGCCCGGTCCAGTCCGGGTGGCGGCAGGCCGAACGCTGGTCGATGCCAACCGGCAGCGTGCGCATCGCCGCGACGCGCTCGGTGATCTTCTGGCCGAGCAGCATGCCACCGCCGCCTGGCTTGGCGCCCTGGCCGACGACGATCTCGATGGCGTCGGCCTTGCGCAGATCGTCGGGGTTCATGCCGTAGCGCGAGGGCAGATACTGGTAGACCAGGATCTGCGAGCTCTGACGCTCTTCCTGGGTCATGCCGCCATCGCCGGTGGTGGTCGAGGTGCCCATCGCCGAGGCGCCGCGCCCAAGCGCCTCCTTGGCATTGGCCGAGAGCGAGCCGAAACTCATGCCGGCTATGGTGATCGGGATTTTCAGCGTGATCGGCTTCTTGGCGAAGCGGGTGCCGAGCACGACCTCGGTCGAGCATTTCTCGCGATAGCCTTCGAGCGGATAGCGCGAGATCGAGGCGCCGAGAAACAGCAGATCGTCGAAATGCGGGAGCTTGCGCTTCGCTCCGGCGCCGCGGATGTCGTAAATGCCCGTCGCCGCCGCGCGGCGGATTTCCGAGAGCGTATACTCGTCGAAGGTCGCCGAGGCGCGCGGAACTGTGCGGGGTGTCTTGCTGAGGTCGCTCATCGCGCTCCGCCTCTGGAAAATTCAGGGCATGCCAAACTGGTTCGGAAACACGCCGTCATCCCGGACGCAGCGACGCGGAGCTCCGGGATCCATCGGAGGGAACTGGGCTCTACGATGGATCCCGGAGCGGCGCGGCTTCGCCGCTTGTCCAGGATGACGGCAGTGGTTCCGAGCACAAACGGCATGACTCTAGTAGCTCGACACGTTGTCGACGTGGAAATGATAGAGCGTGCGCGCCGAGCCGTAGCGCTTGAACTCGCCGATATCGACGGAGCCGGCCAGGCCTGCCGCTTCGAGCTTGGCGGCCAGCAGCGCCCGGTGCTCGTCGCGCATTGCCTTCTCGATGCAGTCGGCGCCGAGGCTCGCGACCGTGCCGCGCACGAACAGCCTGGCCTCATAGAGGCTGTCGCCCAGCGCTTCGCCGGCATCGCCGAGCACGACGAGGCTGCCGGCCTGGCCCATGAAGGCCGACATGTGGCCGACCGAACCCTTCACGACGATGTCGACGCCCTTCATCGAGATGCCGCAGCGCGCGGAGGCGTTGCCGTCGATGACGATCATGCCGCCGCAGCCGGTGGCACCGGCCGACTGGCTGGCATCGCCCTTCACATGGACGAATCCCGACATGATGTTCTGGGCGAGACCGACGCCGGCATTGCCGTTGATGACGATGCTGGCATGCTTGTTCATGCCGCCGCAGTAATAGCCGACCGGCCCGTCAATCTCGATCGTGACGGGGGCATCGACCCCGGCCGCGACCGCATGGAGCCCGCGCGGGTTGGAGACGCGCCAGAGCGTCTCGTTGGTATCGGGGCCGAGCGCGTGAAGCGCGGCGTTGAGCTCCCGCACCGAGCCGGTGGCGAGGTCGATGGCGTGATGTCCGCTCATTGCAGGCGATTCCAGAAATAGACCTGCGCCGGCTCCGGCTCCCAGACCCTGGCCGAGGCGATGCCCGGCAGGTCGGCCAGCGCACGGTATTCCGAGCCGAAGGCGACGTAAGCTTCCGTCTCCGCCATCACCGCCGGCTTGCAGGCGATCGGGTCGCGCAGCACACCGAAGCCCGACTCCGTGCCGACGACGAAGGTGTAGAAGCCGTCGAGATCATCAAGCGAATGCTCCAGCGCCTGCCCGAGCGTGTCGCCTGCGCGCATGCGCGAGGTGAGGTAGGCGGCCGCGACCTCGCTGTCATTGTCGGTGGCGAAGGCCAGCCCCTCGCGCTCCAGCCGGCGGCGCAGGCCGCGATGGTTCGAGAGCGAGCCGTTATGGACGAGGCACTGGTCGGCGCCGGTCGAGAAGGGATGGGCGCCGTCGGTGGTGACCGCGCTTTCGGTCGCCATGCGGGTGTGGCCGATGGCGTGGGTCCCGGCCATCCGCTCCAGCCCGAAGCGCTTCGCCACCTCGATCGGCAGGCCGACCTCCTTGTAGATCTCCATGCGCTCGCCGGCGCCGACAACCACGATGCCGGGTGCCGTCGCGGCCAATGCGGCGCGAACCGCCGCCTCCTGCCCGACCGGGACGGCGAGCACGGCATGGGTGTCGCGGGCGGTGACCGGCAGGCCGAGCCCGGCGGCCAAACCGACGAAATCCGTGCCTTCCGGCCCACGCAGCGTCAGCTTGACGGAGCCGGCACTGCCTTCGCCGTAGATCGCGAAACCGGCGGAATCCGGCCCGCGATCGCACATCACGCCGAGCATGGTCGAGAGCAGCGAACCGAGTTCGGGTTCGAGCCGGGGATCCTTGATGAACAAGCCGACAATGCCGCACATGGCGCCGTTCCTGATCGAAGAACGCGCCTTTCGGCGCCCAACCTCCAGCCCTCATCCTGAGGAGCGCTCTGCAGGAGCGCGTCTCGAAGGATGATCCAGGAGGCTCTGGAGACCTCTGGAGCATCCTTCGAGACGCCGCTTCGCGGCTCCTCAGGATGAGGGCTATGGAAGTGCCGGCAGCCTAAGGAACGGCCGACGTCACGTCAATCAGTGGGAATATAATTTTCTCTTGGAGAAAATCAGACAGCCGGCGGCAACCGGCTGAAGATGATGATCGAGAGATAGGTCATCGGCCGCACGATCAGTTCCTCCGGCCCGTGGGTCGCGGCGGAATCAAACAGCAGCGAGTCGCCAGGGCGAAGATGATAGGTCCGGTCGCCATGGCGGTAGATCACCTCGCCGCTCAGCATGTAGATGAACTCGACGCCAGCATGGCGGAAACCGGTATAGGGCACCGCCTCCTCGCTCAGCGTGATCAGATAGGGCTCGACCGCGATCTCACCGCCGAGCGCATGGCCCAGCAGTTCATACAAGTGGCCGACCTTGGTGCCGCGCCGTTCGATATGGACGCCCTGCCCGGCCGGGACATAGGAACAGTCGCGCTTTTCCTCGAAGACCGAGAAGAGCGAGCTGATCGGCACGTTGAGCGCGCCCGTGATCGCCTGGAGCGTCGCCAGCGAAGGCGAGATCAGCCCGTTCTCGATCTTGGAGAGCATCCCGACCGAGATCGCGGCGGCGCCGGCGAGATCGGAAACGGTCAGGTCGAGGTCGTGGCGGATCGCGCGGATGCGCTGGCCCAGCGCCTGTTCCAGCGTGCGGGCGGCGGCAGCGGGCGCGCCCGAGCCGGTGCGCAGCTCATCGGCGGCGGCGTCTGCCGTCTTCGCGTCCTTGCGTCCGGGCCGTATCGCCAACGCAATCTCCTATCCGGACGCATCTGCGTGGACCGGCCGCCCGCAGGGGGAGCCGGTCCGTCGCGTGGTCGTTTTAGGCCTTGGCCGTTTACGCCTTGGCGCGGGCGGCGCGCTTGGGCTTCACGGCGGCGGGGGCCGGAACCGCGGCCTTGCGGCCCAGGCCCATCGACTTGGCCAGCGCCGAACGCGCCTCGGCATAGGCTGGAGCGACCATCGGATAATCGGCCGGCAGGCCCCATTTGGTGCGGTACTGCTCGGGCGTCAGGTCGTATTTGCTGCTGAGATGGCGCTTCAGCGACTTGAAGGACTTGCCGTCCTCCAGGCAGATGATCGCCTCCGGGGTTACCGACTTGCGGATCGACACGGCCGGAACCAGCGGCGCGGCGGCCGGCGCCTCGGGCTCGCCGCCGAGCTTGGCGAGCGAGGCGTGGACGCTGGCGATCAGATCGGCGAGATCGGCGCGGGGGACATTGTTGCGGGCGACATAGGCGGAGACGATCGAGGTCGTCAGATCGAGAAGCTCTTCGTTATTGTCTGCCATGGTGCGTTCCGATCGAGAGAAGAAATGACATTGCTGTGAGAACTGTATCGGGATTACGGCGAAGACAGGTGAATGTCTATCCGCGGCGCATCGAAACCTGACTCAAAGGTTGATGATCCACCGAAGGTTCCGCGACAAACGGCGGCTTTGCACGCAAAGCGCGCAACGACATGGGCTCAGCTCAACGCCTGTTCCGAATCAGTTGAACGATCTGACGCGTTTCGGACCAGTCGCTCAGAACAGGAAGTCGTCGAGATTGTCCGTCGACTGCACGACGACTGGCGCGGCCGCACCGGATGACGCCGGCAACAGCAATCCGATCACGGCCTGATGGATCGTGCGCTCGCCCGCCATGGTGTAGTTCGGCCAGACATGCGCGTCGATGAGACCGCGCACGCGCTCGGCCGCGTCTGCCCGCGAGGGCATCTCCTGATCGGCAACGACGCGCGCGAGTTCGACGGCGCCCGAGGCGATCAGGTCGCTCATCGCGCCGGCATTCGAGAAGGACAGCCGCGCATCGGCGACCACGGCACCGAAGCCGCCGCCCTCGCGGGTCAATTGGGCCAGCGTCGCTCCGAGGCGGTCGCCGGTCTGGCGCATGGCCGCCAGCGAGTCGCGCATCGCCTCGTCCAGCGCGGCGAAATGGGCTGCGTCGAGGCGCCCGCCGCGCTTCAGCCCGGCGGAGGCCTCCTGCATCCGGGCGAAGGTCGGGGTCAGGAGGTTGGCGTCCGTCGCGACCTGGTCGGCGGCGGATTTCAGTTCCTGGGCGATGACCACGAGGCTGCGCCCGCCGCTGCCGATGCGCGCGGCGCGCAGCCCGGCATTCATGCCGATCAGGACGATGCTGGAGACCGTGCCGGCCAGCGCCGCGACCGTCTCCTGGCAGGTTTCGAGCACGCTCGAGAGGGCCGCCGTGACGCGATCGACGCCGGAGCGGGCCCGGTCGCATTTGCCGAGCAGGTCGGACGCCTGGGCCAGATCCGATTCGAGATCGGCGAGGAAGGAGCCGGATGAGCCGCCATCGCCCTGGTAGAGCGAGCGCACGAGATCGAGCAGGCTGCCTGTGTCGCCCGCCAGAAGCGCCAGCGCCGATTCGATCGCGTCCGCATCCTGGGCCAGCGTCAGCGCGCTTTCGTCGAGCAGGGCCGCCTGCAGCCGGCGCAGCACGAGCCCGGCCGCGCCGCGCTCCTCGGCGTCGAGTTCGGCCCCTGGCCCCGAGCCCTCACCGAGCGAGCCGAGCAGGCGCAGCGCCGCGATGACGTGCTCCAGCCTCTGACGAATGCTGTCGCCCGATTGCAGCGCGATGATCGCGCCGCCCGCCGCCATTGCGATCTTGCCGGAATGGATCGCGGCATCTGATGTCAGCGAGACGCTGCGCCGCTGCCGCTCGGCCACCTCGGCAAGGGTCTGCTCCAAATTGTCGGCAAGGGCCGACAGCGCATGGCCATAGCGCCCTTCGAAATCGCGTTGCGCCTCTAGCGCCGAGCCGAGCAGGGCACTGAGATGATCGTGGTCGCGGGCGCAGTTCTGGATGGTGTGCTGTGCCTGCGTCGTCAGGGCGACGATCTCGCTGGTGAAGTCGCCAAAATCGCGGCCGGCCGCCTGGACCGAGACGGCCTCGATGCGGGCGCTGCGAGCGAGAATCGTGATCAGCCGCATATGCTCGAGCAGGCGCTCGAGAGACAGCGACGCCTCCTTGCTGTGGGTCGCGAGTTCCCGCAGCACGCCTGTCTCGTCGCGCAGCCCGTCATTGATCGCGCGCAGCTCGCCGGCCAGCCCCGAGAGCGCCTTGCCCGCCTCCGCGATCTCCGCGCCGGAGAGTTCGGTGGAGAGCGTCGAAAGCCGCTCCTTCAGGCCCTCGAACAGACCCAGGCCTTCGCCGAGCTGGCTCCCGGCCCTGGCGAAGGTGACGTCGATCTCGCGGGCGCTGCCTTCCAGCGCCAGGACCAGCCTCGCCAGACCCGGATCACTGCCGCCCATCGTCACACCGCCGCTGCCGTTGTCGACTTCAAACGCCGCGCGCATTCCCGCCCCCTATCGCCGGCGTCGCCTGAGGCCACGCCATGATCTCCTGCGGCACGCGCGAAAGGTTGACGATGCGCTCGGCCGCGCCGAGATCGATCGCTTCCTTCGGCATGCCGAAGACGACGCAGCTCTCGGCGTCCTGCGCCAGCGTGCGTGCGCCCGCCTTGCGCATTTCGAGCAGCCCGCGCGCGCCGTCGTCGCCCATGCCGGTCATGATGATGCCAAGCGCATTGGCTCCGGCATATTGCGCCGCCGAGCGAAACAGCACATCGACCGAGGGGCGATGGCGCGAGACATGCGGGCCGTCCTTGATCGCGACACGGTATTGCTGACCGACGCGCTGCAGCAGCATGTGCCGGTTGCCCGGCGCGATCAGGACGCGGCCGGTGGAGACCTCGTCGCCGTCCTCGGCTTCCTTGATCTCCATCGCGCAGATGCCGTTCAGCCGCCGGGCGAAGGCCAGCGTGAACTTCTCCGGCATGTGCTGGACAATGGCGATCCCGGGACAGCTCGCCGGCAACTGCTCCAGAACCTCGCGCAGAGTTTCCGTGCCGCCCGTCGAGATGCCGATGCAGACGATCTTGTCGGTTGCGTGCCGGACACGCCCCAGCACGGGCGGCGGCAGGATCGCGTCCGCCGTCAGCTTCTTCTCGATCTGCATGCGCGGTTCGCGCGGCCGCAGCTTCGCCTGCGCGGCAGCCCGGACGGAATGTCGCAGCCGATCGGCCGTCTCCATCAGCGCGGCGCGCGTATCGATGCGCGGTTTGGGCAGGACGTCGACGGCGCCGGCCTCGAGCGCATCGAACAGCGCCCGCGAGCCAGCCTCGGTCAAGGTCGAGCAGATAATCACGGGAATGGGCCGCTGCGCCATGATCTTGCGCAGGAAGGTCAGCCCGTCCATGCCCGGCATCTCGATGTCGAGGATCATGACATCGGGGACTTCGCTCTGCAGGCGGCGCGCGGCGGCGAAGGCATCGGCTGCCGTGCCCATGATCTCGATGCCCGGATCCTCCCCGAGGATCGAACTGAGGACCTGCCGCACCGAGGCGGAATCGTCGACGATGAGGACGCGGATGGGCTTGCGGGTCATGCTGCCGACCTCCCGTTCACCGCCAGTCCAGCCTGGTAGATCGTGGGCGCGACGGAACGCAGCCGGTCGACGCCGCTGCCGGCCATCGATTCCGAATGACCGAGCATCAGATACCCTCCCGGCCGCAGATGCGAGGCGAGCCGCGACAGCACCTCCTGCTGCGTCGCCCTGTCGAAATAGATCAGCACATTACGGCAAAAGATCACGTCGACGTCGCGGTCGAATGGATAGGATTCATCCATCAGGTTCAGCCGTTCGAAATGGACCTGCCGGCGCAGTTCAGGCGTGACGCGGACGAGATCGTCGCGCGGATCCTTGGAGCGCATCAGATAGCGCTGCTGCATCGGCGACGGCACGGGCTCGACGAAGGCGCGCGGATAGATCGCGGAGCGGGCCTCGCGCAGCACTTCCGTCGAGATGTCCGTCCCCAGGATCGAGAAGCGCGCGACCTTTCCAGCCGCGACCATGTCCTGCAGCACCATCGCGGCAGTATAGGCCTCGGCTCCGGTCGAGGCGGCGGCGCTCCAGATTTTGAGGTTCGGCGGACGCCCGCCATGGCGTTGCGTCAGCTGCGGCACGGCGATGTCACGCAGAAACTCGAAATGGCTCGGCTCACGGAAAAAGTCGGTCTTGTTGGTGGTGACGCAGTCGATCAGGTGGATCAGTTCGTCGTCGAGCCCGTCCCGGTCGAACAGGTGCGCGCCATAGGCCTGGAGTCCCGAGAGGCCGAGCGCGCGCACGCGCTTGCGCAGCCGGCCCTCCACCATGGTCCGCTTGGCCGGCGGCAGCTTGATGCCGACGCGCGACTCGATGACCTTCGAGATCGCGGTGAAATGCTTGTCGGCCAGATGGTCGTAGGTCTCGGCAACTTTCTGCGTCATCGGCTCAAGCCGCCTTCTCTGGCGCGACCGCGGCGAGCATCGGCAGATCGTCCGATTCCATCAGACGTTCGAGATCGAACACGACGATGAACGCCTCGCCCTTACGGCCGATGCCGGCGATGTAGTTCGACTGCCAGCGGCCGCCGACATCGGGAGCGGCCTCGGTGTGGTCGTCGTCCAGGCCGGTGACCTCGAAGACGCGGTCGGCGACGAAGCCGACGCCCAGCGTGCGACCCTTGACCGGCACGTCGAGGATGATGATGCGGGTGGCGTCGGTCGGCTCGGCGCGGACCAGGCCGAGCTTGGTGCGCAGATCCACGATCGGGTAGCCGGCGCCGCGGACATCGATCATGCCGAGCAGGAAATTCGGCGCATGCGGCAGCTTGGAGATCGGCCGCATGTCGAGGATCTCCCGGACATTGCGGATGTCGATGCCGAACAGCTCCTGGTCGATGCCGAGCGTCAGATATTGGGCGGTATCAGCCATGATGACCTCGCGGGATGCGTTGAAGAGCGGCGAGCGAAAAGCCTGGACCGGGCGGTCCGGCCCCACCGGGAGGCGTGGCCGGACGCATCGGGTCAGTTGCGGTGGAAGGCAGCGTCGTCGCCGTCCTCAGCCCCGGCCATGTCGAAGGTGAAGCCGCCGCTGGCCGCCTTCCTGGCAGGGCGGGCAGGCGCCTTCTTCGGCTGGACGACCGCGGCCATGCTGGCGGCCTTGCCGCGCAGCTGCTTGACCGCCATGTCGACGACCGCGGGCCGAACCGTCGCTCCGTCTTCGAGACGGAAGAAGGCGATGGTTGTCTGGAGCTGCTCGGCCTGTGCGGCGAGTTCCTCGGAGGTGGCCGAGACCTGCTCGGAGGCGGCCGCGTTCTGCTGGGTGACCTTGTCGAGCTGCTGGATCGCCTGGTTGATCTGGCTCGAACCGACATCCTGCTCGCGGCAGGCCGCCGTGATCTCCTCGACCAGCTCCGCCGTCTTCTTGATGTCGGGCACCAGCTTGGCCAGCATGGAGCCTGCCTCCTGCGCCACCTTCACCGTATCGACCGAGAGCGTGCCGATCTCGGCAGCCGCGGCCTGGCTGCGTTCGGCGAGCTTGCGCACCTCCGAGGCCACCACCGCAAAGCCCTTGCCGTGCTCGCCGGCCCGCGCCGCTTCCACCGCCGCGTTCAGCGCCAGGAGGTCGGTCTGGCGGGCGATCTCCTGGACGATGTTGATC
>NZ_JBFUDG010000012.1:0-136527 GCF_056404835.1 Allobosea sp. P2_B12
CCGCAAGATGCCCAAGCCGCAAGATGCCCAAGAAGGATGCCGAGGAGATCGGCATGCACTATCTCAAGCGCGTCAAGATCCCCGAGCAGGCCCACAAATACCCGGGCCAGCTCTCCGGCGGCCAGCAGCAGCGCGTCGCCATCGCCCGCTCGCTCTGCATGAGCCCCAAGATCATGCTGTTCGACGAGCCGACCTCGGCGCTCGATCCCGAGATGGTCAAGGAGGTGCTCGACACCATGGTCTCGCTCGCTGACGAGGGCATGACCATGCTCTGCGTCACCCACGAGATGGGCTTCGCCCGCCAGGTCGCCGACCGTGTCATCTTCATGGACGCCGGCCAGATCGTCGAGATGAACGAGCCCAACGAGTTCTTCAAGAACCCGCAGCACGAGCGCACCAAGCTCTTCCTCAGCCAGATCCTGCACTGACGGGCGTGATCGATCCGCTCACCGGTGAGGACCGCCCGCGGAAAACATGCATCGCGGCGCGCATAGAAATCTCGATACACATATCGGAGGGAACCATGGCCCGACCAAGCATCGATTATTATTTCTGGGTCCTCTCGGACTGGGCCTACTTCGGTGGCCCCCGCCTCGCCTCGATCGGCGAGCGGCACGGGGTGACCATCAACTATTTTCCGATCAAGATGCCTTACGTCTACGCAAGGACGGGTGGCATCCTTTTGAGCCAAAGATCCAAGCAGCGGCAGGATTATCGCCTCGCCGAACTACGCCGCTGGCAGGTCAAGTTGGGCATGCCGATCAACGAGCCCCCTAGATACGGCACCACCAACGAAGACTTGGCATCGGGGCTCATCATCGCGGCGAAGCGCGACGGACAACCCGTCGAGCGGATATCTCATGACATCTTGAAAGCCGCATGGGTGGAGGAGCTCGACGTCGCCTCACCCGACGTCCTCCTGACTCTCGCCAACCGGACGCTGACGAATGCCTCCCGTCTGCTCGAAGAGGCGGGCTCGCACTCGGTCCAGGATGAATTCACACGTTATTCCGACGACGCCATCGAGAAGGGGGTGTTCGGGTCGCCGTTCTACCTGTTCGAGGACGACATCTTCTGGGGTCAGGATCGACTGGAGTTTCTCGAAGAGGCTGTCGTTGCCTCGAAGATGCGCACTCTCGGAAGGCCCTGAAGGAATCCTAGAGGGATCGAACGAGAACTCTTCCCCCGCATCCAGGCTGCCCGCGACGTTGCCGTGGAGCCGCGACCCAAGCGAGGCCATCCAATGCCGATGTCGGGACGTGTTCGGCTGTATGACACACAGCGTTCGGGGAACGCGTGGAAGGTCCGCCTTCTCGCAGGCTTCATAGGACAGCCGCTCGAACGCAGGACGCTTTCGATTGACAGGGGCGATCTGGAAACTTCCGAATTTCGAGCGATTGCCCGCTTCCGTCAGGTACCGGTTCTCGAGATGGCGGACGGCCGGACGATTCCAGAGTCCGGGGCGATCCTCTTTTTCATGGCACAGGGGACAGGTTGGTGGCCCAAAGATCCGCTCGACCAAGCGAATGTTCTGTCATGGATGTCGTTCGAGCAATCCTCGCACATGCACCCTCTGGCACAACTAAGACTGCATCGCTCGCTTCACCCTGGCCGGAAGGTCGAGCGGAGCAAGGTGAAAGAGTGGGAACGCAAGGCCGATGGCGCCTTGACCCTACTCGAAGATCGATTGAGCCAGGTCAAGGAAGGGAATTGGTTGGCGACTCTCAGTCATCCAAGCATCGCCGATATTGCACTGTACCCTTACACGCGCATGGCGCGAATGGGAGGTATCGACCTCGATGACAGGCCAGGCGTGTTGAACTGGCTGAAGCGGATCGAGAGCTTGCCGGGGTACTCTGCGCTTTTCCCAGGCAGAGCGGAGTTGAACGAGAGCGTCGTCGAGGACTGATACGCCGTCTTGATGATGCGCCCCCAAATAGAAACGCCTCCCCGTGGCGGGAATGCGTAATCGGTTCGTAATTCTCACATCAGCTGGCAGAGTGAAGTCGAAGATCATGCAACGTGAAACCGCCGCGAACCGTGACGTCGAGTCGAGCATGGCATCCCTTCCACATGCTTGGCCGAGGCCTGGCGCCAACCTCCTCCTAGAAAACGATCGTGGTGCCGCCTGGGACATAAAATTCACTCAAGGGATTTACTCTAACTTCCATAAACATCTTTACCACTATGCTGGCGTTGACCTGGCGCCTGCTGCCTACGAGATCATAAATCCTGACGGCAGCTCGGAAATAAAGGTTTCGTTCCCCGGAAGAATGTGGATGCTTCCCAAGGGGCTCACCCATATGGAGAAAGGGATTTCAACGATCGGGAGGCATATCGTGATCGTTGATATAAAAGACGAAGCTCCGGTTGGTGATGGCCGCGGCGTATTTGAATCAAACCAGATTTCGGATGTTGATTACAAGCTGGTGGGAGAGGACGTCTTTTATAAGCAGTACGACGTCACCATCGATTCCACCTCGGATATCGGTGTGCCCAACTGGCCAAATGATACGTTCATCGTTGCAGTCACGCCGGGACGGATCGTCCTCGATCATGGCAAGGAAAACGTCCTCGATGTGGACGTCGGCGATGTACATTTCCTGGAACGGGGAAAGAGCGTTTCGCTCCGCTCCGCCAATGGCGCGGTGCGATTGATGCTACTTGAATTGCTATGAAGGGTGGCCCTGCCGGTCGCGGCGCATTGCGACCGGTTACTTCCAAGCATCGCAGGCCTCGCACCCCGGTCCACGCGCGTGGTGTGCCTTTTGCCAGCAGGCCAACGTGATGGTTTCGCTTGAGCGCGTGGGGAAGTTTGCCGCGGTGTTCGGCGCCATCGGTGGACGGACGGGAATCCACCGAGATCTGTGTACGTCGCCGAAACATGGGTCGCGACGGGCCTCCCCATGTGGGAAGGCCCGTCGCCTTTTGCTACCTGAGCTCGACGAGCATGAAGCGTGACGTCGCTTCCACCGCTTCCACCTTGCGAACGACGCCTCCCTTCAGGAACGCGCCCCCACCGGGCTTCAATCCGAGGAGTTCCGGCGGCTTGCCGGGCTCCGAAATCTTCAAGCGCCCGCCGTCGAGCACGCAGATGAAGATGTCATGGGAATGGAACGTCGCCCTCTCCGGCACGCTCGGTGACAGTGAGACGTCCCACTGCAACAAGCGTGCGGTATCGTTCACGAGCTTGGCTTGAGTGCCAACGTAGCCTGAGGGTTCACCCGACTTGTTCTCATACGCAGGCGACGGCCCATCCTTCAGATCGACGATCAGGATGTTGCGTCCTGGCGTGGTCAATCCTTTCTCCATGTGGGTGAGCCCCTTGGGCAGTATCCACATTTTTCCCCTCGGGCTGGCTACGGTGCGGGTCACGCCGTCGGGATTGGTCACGGTGAACGCCGAGGTGGTCAGTTCCACGCCGACGAACTCGAACTGATGCTTGTGCCAATGGGCGCCGACACCTTCGGCGAAATTGATGTTCCACACTGCGCCGCGGTCGTTCTCAATGATCTTTTCGGCACCGCTTCTGGGCCAAGCGTGAGGCAGGTCGATCGTGTTGCCGGCCACCGCCGGCGGCACTTGTGCCAAGCTTGGCATGGAGGAACCGAGGGCGATAGACGCGATCAGGACCGCTGCGAGCTTTCGTTTCATTCGTTTCCTCCGTTTTTTATTTGATTGCACTGCTTCCAGATCGAGGACGAAGGCGAAGCACCGGTCCGCCTTTTCAGTCGACCTCGATCACCACCTTCCCTTTCGACTTGCCACTCGAAACGTGACGGTGAGCATCCGCTGCTGTCTCCAGCGTGAACCGCTCGGGATCGACATGCGGGCGCAGGAGCCCACGATCCGCCAGAGCCGCTATCTCGCGAAGAATCCGGCCATGTCTGTCGCGCCCCTCACCCGAGAGCATGGGAAGCAGCATGAATACGAGGTGCAACGAGAGGGCCTTCGCGTGCATCAATCCGAGATCGACCGAGGCCCTGGAATTGGTCGTTGCAATGCGTCCACCCACCGCAGCCGCCTCGAATGACTTGACGAGATTCTGGCCGCCGGCTGTGTCCACGATGGCATCGAACCCGCGACCGCCGGTGATGCGTTGTACGAAGGACGCAACCGAGTCGTTCTTGTAGTCGACAACGTTCGCGGCACCGAATGACCGCGCCTGCTCGAAGTCCCGATCCGAGCCGACGCTTGCGGAGACAACCGCACCAGCGAAGGCGGCCAATTGAACGGCGATGTGGCCGACGCCGCCCACGCCGCCTTGGACCAGGATGGCCTCCCCCTTCTTCGGGGCGATACGCTCGATGGCCTCCCAGGCCGTAATGGAGACCAACGGGAGAGCCGCGGCCTCGCGGAACGTCAAGGCCCGCGGCTTCGGCGCGATCAACCGAGCGTCGGCGGCGATGTACTCCGCGAGCGTACCACCGACGCCCTTCACTCCCCCTGCACAGCCATAGACCTCATCGCCGACATTGAAATCGTCGACACCCGGCCCGACTGCCTCGACAACGCCGGCCAGGTCCGCGCCGAGGATCGCCGGGAGCTCGGGACCGATGGGGAGGCCCTCCCGGATCTTGATGTCGACGGGATTGATCGAGGTGGCCCTGATACGAACTAGGACCTGTCCGGGTCGGGCAGTCGGACGTTCGACGTCTGCGAGCTGCAGCATCTCCGGTCCGCCGTGGCATTTCAGAACTTGGGCGCGCATGCGGGAAACCTCAGTTGTGTTGTGATGTCAGTCTGAGGCGCTTCAACCGCCACGCAAACGCATAGTTCAAATAATATTCAGTCGTTTTTCGAATAGCCCGCATAAGGGCCATGTTGTTTTGGATGATTCTAACTCTTTTTAAAGATAGATCCGCTTCCCATGAGCCAAGCGCATAGCGGATGTGAGTTTTTGATCATTGCTTAGCCACCTTTTTCGGAAGAGCAGCTATCTGCTGTTCACGGCACCTCTCGCCGATACTGTATACAATTCTGATTTCTCCCCAGAGAAACATCGGCGAGCGCCGATGCTTCCAACTTTGGCCGGCTCCACGCGGAGACCGGCCTTTTTGTTTGGATTTGCGTGGCCGCCGGAACCATGAGATCTGCAGGAACGGCACCGAGTTCTATCGGATTTGGCGTTTGGCTAGCTGGCCAGTAGCCGCCCTTGGCGTCCGGCCACCTTGAACCCGGCTTGGCGGTCGACAAATAGGAATGCCGGGAAGCGGTGTCGACCACGGCCGATGCGCTCCTCTTCGGGACTTCCTCCGATCGCGATCGTATCTCTATGCCCTTGCCGCGATGGCAATCATTTCAATCTCGACCTTGGCTCCGAGCGGTAGCGACGCCACGCCTATGGTCGTCCGCGCTGGGAACGGCTCGCTGAAATGGGCTGCATAAACTTCGTTCATCGCCTCGAAATCGGCCATGTCGACCAGGAACACGTTGCATTTGACGACGTCGCCAAAGGTCAACATCGCAGAAGCCAAAACGTGTCCAAGGTTGCCGAGGCACTGGCGCACTTGATCCTTGAAGTCTCCGACGACAATTTTCCCCGTCGCGCCGTCCAGCGGCGTCTGTCCGGAAAGGAACACGAGGTCCCCATGGGCTCGCACCCCGTGCGAATAGGGGCCGACCGCTGCGGCCCCCGCGGCTACGATGGCTTCTCGTTTCAAGTTTCGTCTCCTAGAATCTCGCAAGCCGGGCGCAGAGGCAGGCTCGCTCTGAAGCTATTTTTTGGACGACTTCGGAGGGAGATCGGTGCACGTACCCAACATGACCTCGGCCGCCATTCCGACTGTCTCGATTAAAGTGGGGTGCGGATGGATCGTCTTGCCGATGTCATGGGCGTCGGCCCCCATCTCGATCGCCAGACAGACTTCGCCGATCAGGTCGCCCGCGCCCACGCCGACTATTCCACCGCCGACGATCCGCCCGGTCTCATTTGAGAAGATGAGCTTCGTCATGCCGTAGTCCGCGCCGTTGGCGATCGCCCGGCCGGAAGCGGCCCAGGGGAAGCGACCGATCTCGACGGAGAGTCCTGATGCCTTTGCGCTTTCTTCGGTGACGCCGACCCACGCGATCTCCGGGTCGAGATAGGCCACCGACGGAACGACCATGGCATCGAGGGCCGCCTTCTTGCCCGCGACGACTTCGGCCGCCACGTGTCCTTGATGTACGGCCTTGTGAGCCAGCATGGGTTGATCGACGATATCCCCCACGGCAAAGATATTCGGAACGGAGGTGCGCATCTGCTTGTCGACCCGAATGAATTCTTTTTCGCACGCGATTCCGGCGGCGGCCAAATTCAGGGCAGAGGAATTCGGGCGGCGGCCAGGAGCTTGAAGGATAAGGTCATAGGTCCTGGGCTCGTGCTCGCCTCCGGCAAAGACGGCGAGAAGTCCTTCGTCCGTCGCCGCGACCGACTCCAACCTCGTCGACAACATGAGGCTATCGAAACGGTGGGCGTTGCGCTTCTGCCAGACCGCGACCAGATCGCGGTCCGCTCCGGGCAATAGCCCGTCGAGCTGCTCGACGATATCGATCCGTGCCCCAAGCGCGCCATACACGGTGGCCATCTCAAGTCCGATGATCCCTCCGCCGATGACCAACATCCGCTTCGGGATGAAGGGGAGCTCCAAGGCTCCAGTGGAGTCCACGATGCGTGGGTCGTCTGGCAAGAAGGGCAAGTGTACGGCCGAGGACCCGGCGGCAATGATGCAGTTGACGAACCCAATCTTCCTACGGTTTCCGTCGGCACCTTCCAAGACCAATGTGTTGGGATCGACGAAGCTAGCCTTGCCTACGAGCACATCGACCTTACGCATCCGCGCCATTTGGGCGAGGCCATCGGTCAGGCGTTTGACGGTCTTTCCCGTCGAACTCCTGAGCTTTTCAATGTTTATCTGCGGGTCGGCGAACGTGACTCCGTGGGCAGCCATACGGCCCGCCTCCTCCACGACCGCGGCGACATGGAGCAACGCCTTGGATGGAATGCATCCTACGTTCAGGCAGACGCCACCGAGAGTGTCGTACCGCTCGACCAATGTGACCCGAAGACCGAGGTCGGCAGCTCGAAACGCAGCCGAGTAGCCTCCTGGCCCGCCGCCGATGACCACGAGGTCGAGGCGTCCGACGGTCTCGTCTCCGATGGCGGGCGCGGGCTGTGGCTTTGCCGGCGCCAGCTCGTTCGGACCCTTTTCCTCGCCAACGCGTTCTTCGATCGTTGCGAGCATCGACGACGTACCGACGCGGTCACCGACCTGCACGGCGAACGAGACGAGCCGACCGGCGACCGGGGAAGGGACCTCGATCGTCGCCTTGTCGCTTTCGACAGCAACCAACGGCTGGTCGACCGCCACGATATCGCCGGGCTTCGCCAGCAACTCCGCCACCGAAACGTCCTTGTAGTCACCCAGGTCCGGGACAAGCACTGTCGTTGCCATGTTCATCCTCAGAGCAGCGCGCGGCGGAAATCGGCCAATAGGCCGGCCACGTGGCCAAGAAAGCGTGCGGCCGCCACGCCGTCGACGACCCGGTGGTCCCATGAAAGGCTGATCGGTGTGATGAGGCGGGGCTCGAACGTCGAACCGTTCCAGACCGCCTGCATCTGCGATCGGGCCGCTCCGAGGATCGCGACCTCGGGCGCATTGATGATCGGGGTGAAGCCGGCTCCCCCGATGCCGCCAAGGGAAGAGACCGAGAACGACCCACCTTCCATGTCGGAAGGCGACAGCCTCCCCTGACGGGCCTTCTCAGAGAGCGACGCCATCTCGTCTGCTATCTGGATCAGTCCCTTCCTGTCGCAGTCCCTGATGACCGGGACCATCAATCCCTTGGGCGTATCGACGGCGAAGCCGACGTGAACGTATTTCTTCTTGATGAGGTGCGCGCCATCGAGCGAGCTGTTGAAACGCGGAAACGCGGCGAGGGCCAGCGCCGACGCCTTTATGAGGAACGCGACCATCGTGAGCTTGATGGCCGGCGTCCTCCGTTCGGCATTGATGGCGAGCCGGAATGCCTCCAAGCCCGTGACGTCGGCGTTGTCGAAGTTGGTGACATGGGGAATCGCGAGCCAGTTGCGATGGAGGTTGGCTCCCGAAATCTGCTGAATACGAGAAAGCGGTTCGCGCTCGATCTCTCCGTACCTTGAAAAGTCGATAGAAGGCATCGCCGGTAACGATAGGCCCGGCGCCGCCGCGGTACCTCCGGATTCCGGCGCGCTCAATCGGCCCTTGACGAAGGCCTGGACGTCCTCCCGGAGGATGCGTTTTTTCGGACCGCTAGCCGAGACGCGGGAAAGGTCGACGCCCAATTCCCGGGCGTAAGCACGCACGGAGGGCGTCGCATGTGCCGTGCGGCTTTCCCCGCGCCCGTCGTCATCAGGGGGTGCGGCCACGATTGCGGCCTTGGCAGGCTCGGGAGGCGGAGTGGCCTTGGAAGGCGCCGGGTCCGGCTCTTGCGAGGCAGACGCTTTGGAAACCGGTGTCGGCTCCGATGACGACTGCAACTCGTCCAACTCCAAGACGGCCACCGCAAATCCGGTGGAGACCTTCGATCCGATATCGACCAACAGCTCCACGATCTTGCCCGCGAACGGCGACGGAACCTCCAGCGTCGCCTTGTCCGGCTCGAGCGTCATGATCGGCTGGTCGGCCCCGACGGCGTCGCCCAAGGAGACAAGGATCTCCACGACGGGGACGTCCTTGTAGTCGCCGATGTCCGGCAACTCGATCGTTTTTCTTGCGCCCATGGCCGCGCTTTCCTCTATCTTTTCGGGGGGGCGCGAACTCAGCGCGACCAGGGCGGAGTCTCGACGGCGTTCAGTCCGTATTTGGCGATGGCGGCCGTGACCGTCTCGGCGCCGACCTTGCCTTCCGCGACCAGCGAGGAAAGCGCCGCCACCACGATGTGATGCCGGTCGACCTCGAAGAAGTCGCGGAGCGCCTTGCGCGTATCGCTGCGTCCGAAGCCGTCCGTGCCGAGGGCGATGAAGCGCGCAGCCACGTAGGATGCGATCAGCTGAGGATAGGCCCGCACGTAGTCCGTGGCCGCGACGATCGGGGCTGCGCCTTCAAGCAGGACGGCAACGTGGCTCTTGTCCGTACCGTTGCCGAACATCTGCCGACGCTCGAGTTCCCGCGCCTCCCTCGCCAGTTCACTGAAGCTCGTGACGCTGAACGTATCCGCCTCGATCTGCCAGTCGTCCTTCAGGAGCTCCGCCGCCGCCACCACTTCGGGAAGGATCGCGCCGGAACCGAGAAGCCGGACCGCCGCGGTCCCACCGGCGGGTCCGGACAGCTTGTACATGCCGCGAATGATGTCGCCTTCGATCCCTGCCGGCATCGAGGGCTGCGCGTAGTTCTCGTTCATCGCGGTGACGTAGAAGAACTCGTCCGCACCCTCCTCCATCATCCGACGGGCGCCGTGATCGACGATCACGGCCATCTCGTACGCATAGGCCGGATCGTAGGCGCGACAGTTCGGGACCGTCGACGCGACCAGGTGGCTGCTTCCATCCTGGTGCTGGAGGCCCTCGCCGCCGAGGGTCGTACGGCCCGCCGTGGCACCGATCAGAAAACCACGCGCCCTCTGGTCGGCCGCGGCCCAAATCAGGTCGCCGATCCGTTGGAAGCCGAACATCGAGTAATAGATGTAGAACGGAAGCATGGGCTCGGCGTGCACGCTGTAGGACGTCGCCGCGGCCACCCAGGAGGAGATCGCCCCGGCCTCGGTGATGCCCTCCTCGAGCAGCTGACCGTCCTTGGCCTCCTTGTAGTAGAGCATCGTTCCGGCATCTTCCGGCTCGTAAAGCTGGCCCACGGGCGAGTAGATGCCGACCTGACGGAAGAGATTGTCCATGCCGAAGGTCCGGGCCTCGTCGGCGACGATCGGCACGATGCGAGGACCGAGCTCCTTGTTCTTCAGCAGGGTGCTGAACAGGCGAACGACCGCGACCGTCGTCGACATCTCCTTGCCGGCCGCATTCAAGGCGAAATCGGCGTAGCTCTCGATGGCCGGGACGGCATACGTCCTAGCCGCGGACCGGCGAGCGGGCAAATAGCCCCCGAGTTGCTCGCGGCGGGATTTCAGATAGGCGATCTCGGCGGAGTCTTCCGCCGGTTTCAAGAACTCGAGATTCTCGACCTGCTCGTTTGAAAGCGGCAGCAAGAACTTGTCGCGGAAGGCGAGAAGGCCCTCGACATCGAGCTTCTTTGCCTGATGCGAGGTCATCCTGGACTCGCCGGCCCGACCCATGCCGTAGCCCTTCTTGGTCTTGGCCAGGATGACGGTGGGCCGACCCTTGGTGTCGCGGGCCTTCTGGAAGGCGGCGAAGAGCTTCCGGAAATCGTGGCCGCCGCGCTTCAGTTGGTCCACGTCGTGATCCGACATATGGGAAACGAGCTTCCGGACCTCCGGGTTTGCGTCGAAGAAATTGGCGACGTTGTATGCGCCGTCCTTGGCCCCGAGCGTTTGGTACTGGCCGTCGACGGTTTCCGCGAAGCGCCGGAGCAGTTCGTGATTGGTGTCCCGAGCGAAGATCGCGTCCCATTCGGAGCCCCAGAGCACCTTGACGACGTTCCAGCCGGCGCCCTTGAAGATGGACTCGAGCTCTTGGACGATCTGGCCGTTGCCACGAACGGGACCGTCGAGGCGCTGCAAGTTGCAGTTGATGATGAAGGTGAGGTTGTCGAGGTTCTCGCGCGCGGCGAGAGACAGCGCGGCGATGGACTCCGGCTCGTCCATCTCACCATCGCCGAACACGCCCCAAACGCGACGTCCATCGGTGTCGAGCAAGCCGCGGTCCCGGAGATAGCGCATGAACCGGGCCTGATAAACCGAACTGATGGGCCCGATCCCCATGGACCCCGTCGGGAACTGCCAGAAGTCGGGCATCAACCAAGGATGGGGATACGAGCACAGCCCCCCTCCCCCGATCTCCTGGCGGTAGCGAGCAAGATGATCGGCGGTCAGACGGCCTTCGAGGAAGGCCCGGGCGTAGACACCGGGTGCCGAGTGGGGCTGAAAGAACACGAGGTCGCCTTCGCCCTTCTCTCCGCCGCCGCGAAAAAAATGATTGAATCCGACCTCGAAGATCTCCGCGGCTGACGCGTAGCTTGCGACGTGCCCCCCGAGCTCGCCATAGGCACGATTGGCACGCACGACCATCGCGAGCGCGTTCCACCGGATGATCGATGTGATCCGCTCCTCCATCGCGAGGTCGCCAGGAAACGGAGGCTGTTTTTCCAGCGAGATCGTGTTGCGATAAGGAGAATAGGGCAGCGCATCCGATAGGACGCCCAGCTCTCGGGCGCGACGCTCCAGCGCTGCGAGCACGAACCGAACGCGGTCGCTTCCTTCCTCGCGCGCCATGGCCTCGAGCGATCCCAGCCAATCCGAGGTCTCGCTCGGATCGACGTCGCCAGAGGTTGTGGAAACTTCCCGACTGCTGCTCTCAGGCATTTTGATGGACTCCAATCACGCGCCGGAGGCTACCGATTTCGCGCCGGAATATCCTGCCGCATATACCGCCTTGAAACGCCGTTGCGGCATGCTACTCTGCCAACATACGATTATGGAGCACGATATGCTGAGATCAGCCCTGGATCGAGCCGACCGTCGTATTCTGGCCGAGCTTCAGAATTCCGGACGAATCTCGAACGTCGAGCTCGCGGGAAAAGTGGGACTTTCCCCGTCGCCCTGCCTCGCGAGGGTCAAGCAGCTCGAAGACAAGGGCGTCGTGAGCAGGTACGTGGCGTTGTTGGATCCTGAAAGGATCGGCAGCACGGTGAGCGTCTTCATCCAGATTTCGCTGACGAACCAGACGGAGAAAAATCTGGAGAGGTTCGAGAAGGTGGTCATCGAATTGCCGGAGGTCATGGAATGCTATCTGATGTCCGGCGACTCGGATTATCTGCTGCGCGTCGTCGTCACCGACACGGTGGCCCTGAGGGATTTCATTCTCGACAAACTCACTAAAATCGAGGCCGTCTCAAGCATTCGATCGAGTTTTTCGTTGAAACAGGTCAAGTACAAGACCGCTCTCCCCATCGAGCAGCTTTGGCCCGAACGCTGAAACGTTGCGGCTTGTTCGGCCCGTTCATCGATTTGCGGAGGCTTCGGCATGAGATACCCAGACCTTGAGATTGATCTCCTTAGGGCGTTCGTGGCCGTCGCCGATTCCGGCGGCTTCAGCGCGGCCGCGCCCTTGGTGGGCAGGTCCCAATCCGCCGTGAGCCAGAAGGTGCTGCGGTTGGAGGGGATCCTCGGCCAGCGGATGTTCGACCGCAACAGCCGCTCGATCGGCTTGACCCTCGAAGGGGAAAAATTGCTCGCGGCCGCGCGGCAGATGATCGAGTTCAACGACAAGGTCGTGCGCGAACTTCGCGAGCCCAAGGTGGAAGGCACGTTGCGGCTGGCGATCTCCGAGGACGCAATCCCCCGCCAGCTGCCCTCGATCCTCGCCAGCTTCGCGAACGCCTATCCCCGAGTGCAGGTCGATGTCACCACCGGTTTGAGCTGCAACCTGGTGGCGGCGTTCGACGAAGGGAAGTTCGACGCCGTGATCGCAAAGAAGGATCGAACCAGCCAGCGCGGGAAGACGATCTGGCGTGAAGCGCTCACTTGGATGGCGAGCAGCGATTTCGCAATCGATGCGAAGCCGATCCGGTTGGTCATGCTTCCCATACCCTGCACGTATCGCGCCTTGATGATCGAGCGTCTGTCCCAGGCCAACTTGGATTGGCGGGTGTCCTGTACGGCCAGCAGCCTTCTAGGAGCCCAGGCGGCAGTGGAAGGAGGGCTTGGCGTGACTGCCCTGGGCAGGTCCTTCCTGGGTCGCGGCATGCGCGTCCTCACAACCGAGGAAGGTTGGCCGGCCCTCCCGCAGATGGAGATCGTGATCCTATCGGACGGGACGCAGACCACCGAACTCGTCCGGCCGCTGGTCGACTTCCTGACCGACAACCTCGCCGTTTCCGGGGACGATGCTCCAGAGCACTTCGCCCGTGGCATCTCATACTTGCATTCGTGACCAGACGATCGAGCCACGGCGCGAACGGCGGCCGAGAGACATTGGAGGACTTTGATGGATACCGAACCAGAACTGAGCTTCGAAGGAACGGCTCTCAGTCCAAGGAAAGAGTTGGTCAGGAAATTCTACAAGGACATGTGGGACCACGCGGACGTCTCGCTGATCCCCGACATCTTCCATCCGGATTTCACCTTCCGAGGCTCCTTGGGACCGACGTTGGTAGGGCATTCCCAGTTCGCGGAGTACGTTCGTTGGGTGACTCGATCCCTGGGCGGCTACACCTCCGACATCCTCGTGATGATCGAGGAGGGCGAAAGGGTGTCGGCGAAGCTGCGCTTTCACGGCACCCACCGCCAGCCCATGTTCGGCATTGCGGCGACCGGGCGTCATGTCTGGTGGAACGGAATGCCGATCTTCACTTTCGAGGGTGACAAGGTGCGGGACCTGTGGGTTCTGGGGGACATCCATGGTCTCATCGGACGCATCACGCAGAAGGGCCCAGGCGATATTGAGTTTGAAGTCGCTCCATCCGGGTCGGTAAAATTCGGTGGCTGAAGCTTGCGACGCGGCCCTACGATTCCAGCTGGGATCGAGTGCGCCCCGCAAGACTTCCGAAATTGTTGAACTGACATGCGAGGGGGATCGCCGCGCCCCGGGCGGTGGCGCGGCGACGGCCGCGCTCATGGGGGTGGCGCGGGGCTAGCGCCATCCCCATGACTCCGTGCTTCGGCCCCATGCCGCGTACACCGGAGCCAAGATGCGCACGTTCATCCGACGTCACGGATTAGACCACCGCCGTCTTCGTCAACGTGTTTTCAAACGACTTTGGCCGCGGCTGCCTCCAGCATCCGCTCGCCAACATACGTGTCGCCCCGCTCGACCAGATTTTCTCCGGCGCCGCGGATATCGCGTTCTTCCTTGTTTTGGCTCAGCTTGAATTTCCCCACGAGGCGCGTGATCTCAATTTCGATACCGACGATCGCCTTGAGCATCGCGTCGGTGAAGTCCTTGGGGGCGTCCGTCATCTTCCACGGCACCGGCTGCGACGCCTCGTGTGTACGGGTCAATCTCGCGACCATTCCACGAACGTAACGCTCGTCGTCCCTGATCGTGACGCGACCATGAGCATGGACGACGAGATAGTTCCACGTCGGCACCTGCTTGTGGAATTCGTGCTTGCTCGGATACCACTGAGGCGAGATGTATGCGCCCGCGGCGCGGAATACGACGAGCACCTCGTCCCCCGAGGCGATATCCTGCCAAACAGAATTGTTGCGGGCGACGTGGCAATGCAATACGCCATGCGGCCCCTGCGTGCGGTTCAACTCGAATGGAATGTGGTTGGCGTCCAGCCCGCTCTTGCCGTGCGTGACAAGGACGCCGAGGGCGTTGTTGTCGATAAAGTCGCAAAGCGTCTCAAGACTCGAAACTTCAAAATGCGGCGGCACGTACATGGTAGCTCCTTGGCGGCCATCTGCGGCGCCACGTTGAAAGGTTCCAACCCCCTGGGCGACGTCAGAGCTCCGTCATCTCAAAGTCACCTTTGGCCGCACCGCAGTCTGGACAAAGCCAATCCTCAGACACGTCCATCCACCGCGTACCGGGTGGGATGCCCTCGTCCGGCCAGCCGTCCCGCTCATGATAAACGAGGCCACACAGCGCACAGATCCAGCTTCTCAGCGGGATTTTTCGGGTTCGACGCTAGACGACAATGGGGCGACCAGGTCACTCATCGGGGTTCCATCGGTGGCGAGCCCTCAACGGAGGCCGCTTCGAGACTGAGAGCCATCTTGGATGGAACCTGGCCCAGGTGACAGTGCCAGTTCACGTCAATCTCGATGATCCAGTTCCGTTTGTGCCGTGGCCCCGCATAGCTTCGCGACGGCACGGACCCACGCCGACGTTCCAGTATCGCGTCGGCCCATTCGAGGCGCCCGTCTGCCAAAGCGTTGGACCTCCCCGGCACCCGCGGTCCGTAGGCCGAACGCTGGGAGGGGCCGACGCGACCAGCCATGTGCCGCGCCTCGAGGGTGCGGCGAAAATGACCGCTTCTTCTCAGTATCGAACGAGCGGTCGTTCCGTGCGCTTCAACCGTCATCCTTGCTCGGCGGATTGCATCTTGGGTGCAGCTTTGCGTCGGTTCGAGCGTACGTTCGGACCGATCTGGATTGCCTAGGCTCAGTCGTGCGCTCTCACATGGCGATGCCGGCGGGAAGGTGAGCGACGACTTCTGCGATGCGCCGTCTGGCGTCGACGTCAAGGGGAAGGATCGGACGCGGCGGCTCGATGTGGGCGATCCCGAGAATGTCAGTCAACGCATAGATCACGCGCATGCTGCTGAACTGCCTGAAGAGATCCCAGACTGGATCCAACTGCGTGTTGAGGCGCCGAGCTTCGGCGGCGTCACCCCGCTGGACGGCCCTCACGATCTCGACGCAAATTTCAGGAAAAAGCCCGCCGATCACGCTGTACCAAGTGTCGGCACCCGCGATCATCGCTTCCGTCGAGTTGGCATCGGCGCTGTAGCCCAGGCTGAAGCCCTCGGGCACGGCCCCTCGCGTCAACTGCAGGTGGGCGGACGTCTCATCCGGTGATCCCGCGATGCTTTTGATCGCGACGATGCCCGGGACGCGGGAGAGCCGTGCGACGAGTTCGGGCGTGAAGCGGAAATGGGTGGTGAACGGATTGTCGTAGATCACGATCGGCAGGCCGCTCTCTCGGGCCACGGTCTCGAAATGCTCGTACACCTCGTCGACCGTCAGGGGGGTGTAGGATACGGCCGCGAGCAGACCGGCGGAGGCTCCCGCGGCCTTGGCATCCTGCGCGAGATGCACGGTGTTGTCCGTTCTGAGGTGGCCGATGCCGACGACGAGCGGGGTTCGACCGGATGTCTCTTCCACGGCAGCCTCGATCGCGCGGCGTCGTTCGGCGCGTTCGAGGTACATGTAAGCCCCCGTGCTACCCAGCAGCCCGATCGAATCGACGCCGGCCTCCACGAGGCGGGCCACGAGCTTGCGCAACAGGTGGATCTCGACGCGACCAGCGGTGTCGGCGGGAGTGATGGGGAATGCGGACAAACCGGCTAGGACGATCATGATAACGATCCTGGGTGTGGGGTGACTTTGAAAGCCGAAATCGGCCAGACGCACTTGGCCGTGTGTGGAAACGAAGCGCATCACCCGTTGCTGGCCAGGCCGGGCCAGTAATGGCCGTCGGGAGTGGGGCGGACACCGAAGATGGCCTGTCCCACGCGAACGACGTTTGCGCCCTCTTCGATCGCGGCTTCGAAATCGCCGGACATTCCCATGGAAAGTTCGTTCATCGCCGGATCTCGAACCGCGATTTGATCGCGCAGGCGACGCAGCAGTCGGAAGCAGGGCCTGACCTTCTCCATGTCGGGACTGAATACGGCCAGCGTCATGAGTCCACGCGGGTTAAGTCGAGGGAAACGATCCAGCATGCCTACGAAAGGGCCGAGCGCGTCCGGATGGAGGCCATACTTGCTCTCCTCGCCCGACGTGTTGACTTGAACGAAGACGTCCAGTCGACGGTCTTCGCGCTCCAACCGCGCGTTCAGAAGATCGGCGACGCGCAAGCTGTCGAGGGCGTGGAACTCTCGGGCGAACCCAGCAACGAATTTGACTTTGTTCGTCTGCAGGTGCCCGACGATGCTCCAGTCGATAGGCAGATCGGCCAGCGCTTCGCGTTTGGAGATCGCCTCCTGGACCTTGTTCTCACCGAACTGCCGAACTCCAGCGTCGTAGGCGAGGCGTAGGATATGTGCCGGCACGGTCTTTGTGACCGGCAGGAGCGTTACCGAGTCCCGAGACCTGCCCGAGCGTCTGCAGGCCCGATCGATGCGTTCCTCGACCATTCCGAAATTGGCGTGAAAGGCGGCCCGCGGGTCCTCGCCGAAACGGGCTACGTCCGCCGCGGAGAGCGACGGAACCACTGCGGCCGTGATCATCAGTCGTCCTTTCCTCAACTTGCACGCCTGGAAGCGGCCGTAGAGTCCTAAACCCGTCGACTTGGGCAGCCGGCGTGGCGAGGAGAGCCCCAGAGCCTCCCAGCGAAGCCGATCCGCAATCCGATGCACCATTTGATTCCATCGTAGTTACGCGCACACTGGCCACATGAGAACGTCCAGTTTGCAGAGAAAATCATGAGCCAGTTCAACGACGGCATTTTGGCCGGCGCGCGTCGAATGGGCGCCCGCGGAATTTATGAGGCCCTAAAAGATCAGATCGTTGGCGGCGTTTTTGGGAAGAATGGTCACCTCCCCTCGTCGCGGACAATGGCCGTCGAGTTGGGTGTGTCTCGCACGACCGTGACAGCGGCCTACGAGCAGCTGCTCGCCGAAGGTTTCATCGAGGTGCGACGAGGTTCTCGTCCTCGGGTCGCATTGGGCGCGATCCCTCCCGCGCCGGCACAGATGCGGTCGAGTGGCCCTTTTCCTAAGCGCCTCTCGAACTACGCGAACCGCATTTCGGGAACCTCGCCTTGGTTGGAGACGCAGGGAAGCGGGTTGATCGCCGATTTCCGCTATGGCGACCTTGCCCCCGCGGACTTCCCCGCCGGCGTGTGGAAGCGCGCCGTGAACACCGCGATGGCTGCAGCGCCCGAGCGGTTGGCCTATGAGGACCCGAGAGGATCCCGCCGGCTTCGAATGGCGCTCCAAGGCTACCTTTGGCGCGCCAGAACGCTTCGCTGTGACCTCGAACAGATCATCGTCGTCAACGGCTCGCAACAGGGGCTGGACATCTGCGCCCGCTTGCTGCTCGATCCCGACGATCGGTTCGCGATCGAGAATCCCTGCTATGCCATGGCTCGGCAGATCTTTGCGAGCACCGGCGCTTCATCCATTGCCATCGACGTCGATCGCGATGGATTGAACGCGGATGCACTGGCCGAGCTCGACGCGCGCTTGGTTTACGTGACGCCCTCGCACCAGTTTCCGCTGGGCGGCGTCATGTCGATCTCCCGCCGACACCAGCTTCTTGAGTGGGCACGTCGTTGCGAAGCCTACGTGATCGAAGACGACTACGACAGCGAGTATCGGTACGACACCAAGCCAGTGCCCCCGCTTTACAGCCTTCGGGAGGGAGGCAACGTCATCTACCTCGGCACGATCTCCAAGACGCTCTCCCCCATGCTTCGCATTGGTTACCTCGTCGTCCCACCGGAGCTGCAGAACCTGTTTGCCACGGCGAAACAGCTCACCGACCGACACACCCCTGTTTGCGAACAGGATGCGTTGGCAACCCTGATCGAAACGGGAGCTTACGAGAGCCACGTGCGCCGGGTGCGCCGGTTCAACGGCGAGAGGCGCCAGACGCTACTGAACGCCCTGAGGCTCGAATTCGGCGATACGATTGAAATCGAGGGAGCCGAAGCCGGACTGCACATCGTCGTATGGTTCCGGACTCTGCCCGCTCGGCTTGAACGCACCCTCATGGTCAAAGCTCGCGAGACCGGGGTCGGCGTTTATTCCATTGCTGCGCTCTACGATCCGAAGTCGTCGGTAGCGCAGCCTGATCGACTGGGCCTCGTCATGGGTTACGCCGCGCTGGATCCCAAGAGGATCGAGAGGGGCGTCCAGCTTCTGGGGAAGGTGGTGCGAGGACGCGCCAAGACGCGCAGTAATCGCGGCCGCAAAGCCGCCAACTCGTGTCCGCCCCGGTCTTGAGCACGTCGATCGCCCGTCAAACGCGAAACCGCCGCGCATGCATTGCAGAGTCTAAAATCGATTTATCACTGATAGTCCGTTTGCCATTTTCGGATGCTAAACAGCATTCTGAAACTTCGCGTCCGCGATTCCAAGCGACGGGGCCCATTTTTGGAGGCCGAAGGAGGCCGCAGCGGCTCGACCGCCTTGACAAATAATCGATTAAAAATAAGGGTTCGGTCAAGGGAGCGTATCATGATGATTGCACGAGAGGCCGACGTGACCGCCGCGGCGCTTGCCGTTATGGAGCGCACGGACAACCCCCGTCTGCGGCAGATATTGGTGTCTCTCGTGCATCATCTGCACGGCTTCGTCCGGGATGTACGGCTGACGGAAGCGGAATTCCGGGAAGCCGTTGCGGTCCTCAACGAGATCGGCCAACTCGCTTCGGACAGTCACAACGAAATGATGCTGATGGCGGGCTCGTTGGGCGTCTCTTCGCTCGTCTGCCTGCTCAACAACGGCGACGGCGGTAACACCGAAACGTCGCAATCGCTGCTTGGACCGTTTTGGCGCCTCGACTCTCCCCGTGTTGAGAATGGCGGCTCGATTCTGCGGTCCGACACTCGGGGTGACCCGCTTTTCGTGACGGCGCGCGTCACCGACCGCCAGGGCCGACCGATCCCTGGCGCGGAGGTCGACGTCTGGCACGCCTCGCCGGTGGGCCTTTACGAAAACCAAGATCCAGAGCAAGCGGAGATGAATCTCCGCGGCAAGTTCACGACCGACGAGGATGGCCGCTTTTGGTTCCGATCCGTGATGATGGTCGGCTATCCAATCCCCACCGACGGCGTCGTCGGGCGTCTTCTGAAAGCGCAGCGTCGCCACCCGATGCGGCCCGCACATCTGCACGCGCTGATCTTCAAGACCGGCTTCAAGGTGCTGATCTCGCAGGTCTACGATCCCAATGATCCGCACATCGACTCTGACGTCCAGTTCGGCGTAACGCGATCGCTGATCGGTGATTTCGTGAGGCACGAGGAGCCGCATCCGGAGCAGCCGGACGTGACGCGACCTTGGTATTCGCTCGACTACACCTATGCCATGGAACCAGGCGAGGCGATCCTGCCGCGGCCCCCCATTCGCTGAGACGAAGGACCACCGCATGCTGACGGAAGACGAACGACGCGAGGCGGCCGCATCGATCCTCCGGGCTGAACGGGACCGCGTCCCCTGCCCTCAGCTATCGCGGACCTACCCGCACATGGAGATCGAGGATGCCTACCGCGTTCAGGACATTTGGGCCCAAGCACGCATCGACGCCGGCGCTCGGGTCGCCGGTCACAAGATTGGCCTGACCTCGCGTGCCATGCAGATGGCGTCGAAGATCAACGAACCCGACTATGGACGCATTCTCGACGACGCCTTGTACAATGACGGCGCGCAGATCCGCGCCGACCTGTTCATCAAGCCCCGGCTAGAGGTCGAGTTGGCCTTCGTGATGAGCGAGGATTTGCAGGGGCCCAACTGTCGGATCTACGACGTCCTACGCGCCACCGAATTCGTCGTGCCGGCGCTCGAGATCATCGACTACCGGACCGAGGTACCGCGCGCGATCGTCGATACGATCGCCGACAATGCCGCGTTCGGGGCTATCGTCGTGGGCGGGCGACCGATCCGCCCCATGGACGTCGACATCCGCTGGATCGGCGCGACGTTGGCGCTCAACGGCATCATCGAGGAATCCGGAGTTTCTGCGGCGATCATGGGCCATCCCGCCGCTGGCGTCGCCTGGCTCGTCAACAAGCTGCACGCCGTGGGCGCCAAGCTCGAAAAGGGGCAGATCGTGTTGGGCGGATCGTTCACGCGGCCGGTGGACATCAAGCGCGGCGACGTGGTCACCGCGGATTACGGTCCGATCGGCGCGATGTCGGTTTCCTTCGTATGAGCGCGGCCATGGAGCTGCCCCGCAATCGCTTCAAGCAGGGGTTGCTCGCCGGGCGACAGCAAATCGGCCTCTGGTGTTCGCTGCCAGGCTCGTATGTGGCTGAAGCCGTCGCGGGTGCCGGATACAACTGGTTGCTGTTCGACACCGAGCATTCGCCCGGCGACCCCTTGACGGTGCTCCCCCAGCTCCAAGCGGTCGAGCCCTATCAAGTGGCGGCCGTGGTCAGGCCGGCGTCGAACGACGTCGTTCTCATCAAGCGCTTCCTCGACCTGGGAGCGCAGACCCTCCTCATTCCGTACGTCCAGAATGCGGACGAGGCAGCGGCGGCAGTCGCGGCCACTCGCTATCCGCCGGCGGGTTTGCGCGGTGTATCCGGCCTCACGCGCGCAACAAGGTTCGGGCGAATTCCCGGCTACGCCAAGCGCGCCGCCGAGGAGCTTTGCGTAGTCGTCCAGATCGAGACGGTCGAGGCCTTACAGCAGCTTGAGCGCATCGCTAGCGTCGACGGCGTCGATGGGGTCTTCATCGGCCCTGCCGACCTTGCCGCCAGTCTTGGACATGCCGGAGAACCCGGCCATCCGTCGGTCGAGTCCGAGGTTCTCGCCGCAATCGGTCGAATCCGCGCGGCGGGGAAGCCTGCTGGCATCCTGACGCCGGATGAGGCGTTCGCGCGCCGTTGCATCGCGGCGGGCTCATCGTTCACCGCCGTCGCGATCGATGCCGGCATCCTTGCGCGCGGAACCGAAGCCGTCGCTGCCCGATTCAGATAGCGGCGACGCCCGACCTCTGGCGTGCGGCTTTGAGCGTGTTTTGCAACAGGTAGGCTATCGTCATCGGACCGACGCCGCCGGGGACCGGCGTTATGGCTCCGGCTCGATCGCGGACCTCGTCGAAGGCGACGTCCCCGATCACTCGGTAGCCATCGTTTCCCGCGATGCGACTTATGCCCACGTCGATGACGAGCGCGCCTCGCTTGATCCAATCGCCGCGAACCATTTCCGGTTGCCCTGTCGCTGCGATGACGATGTCCGCGGCCCGGCAGAGTTCAGCGACGTTGCGAGTTCGGGAGTGGGCGATCGTGACCGTGCAGTTCTCGCCCAGCAGCAGCTGACCCAAGGGTTTCCCAACGATGTTTGACCGCCCCAGCACAAGGGCATGCGCACCGGTCAAGTCCGCTTCGACGCTTTTCAGCAGATGGATGCAACCGAGCGGCGTGCACGGCGACAGGGCGCGCGCATCTCCCGTAGCCAGGCGGCCGGCATTGATCGGATGGAAGCCGTCGACATCCTTTGCGGGATCGACCTTGGCCAGGAGCGCAGTCGCGTCGATGTGAGGCGGAAGTGGAAGCTGGACCAGGATCCCGTCCACGGCGATGTCGTCGTTGAGTGTCTCGACCAATCGCATCAGCTCGCCTTGCGACACATCTTCTGGAAGCCGATACTCCAACGAGCGCATCCCGGCTTCGACGGTTTGCCGGCCCTTCGCGCGGACGTAAACGGAACTGGCGGGATCGTTTCCGACGAGCACGACGGCAAGGCCGGGCGTTCGGCCAGTCTTGGCGAACGCCTCGACTTTCTCCTTGAGCTCAGCCCGCAACCCCGCGGCTATGGCTTTGCCATCGATGATACGAGCTGACATGGTTTAGTCCCGGAAAACGACGGTCTTAGAACCGTTGCGCAACACCCGACCGTCGAGATGCCAGGCTATAGCCCGGGAAAGCACGCGCCGTTCTATGTCGCGCCCCTTGCGAACGAGATCGTCTGGCGTATCGACGTGCGATATCCGCTCGACGTCCTGCTCGATGATCGGCCCCTCGTCCAGATCGGAGGTGACGTAGTGCGCCGTCGCCCCGATCAGTTTGACGCCGCGCCCGAACGCCTGATGATACGGCTTGGCTCCCTTGAACCCCGGCAGGAAGGAGTGGTGGATGTTGATGCAGCGATCCGCGAGCTTCGTTGCCAAATCGTCCGAAAGGACCTGCATGTACCGCGCTAGGATCACGAGGTCGGCACCCCGGTCCTGGACGACCCGCCAGACCGCCGCTTCCTGTTCGGGCTTCGTCTCTTTGGTGATCGGCAAATAGTCGAACGGAATGTCCCCGAACTCGTGGGCCGCATAGGTCTCGCGCGGATAATTCGCGATTATGCCGACGATCTCCATGTCGAGTTCGCCCATCCGCCAGCGATACAGGATGTCCGTCAGGCAGTGATCGAAACGGGAGACCATGATGACGACGCGTTGCTTGTCGCGGCGTGAGCGCATCGTCCAATCCATGCCGAACGTCGTGGCGACCTCGGCGAAGCTGCCGCGAAGGTTTTCCGGCGATGCCGCATCCGACATGAGGCCGAAGCGGACGCGCATGAAGAAGCACCCGGTCTCCTCGTCGTCGAACTGCTGGGCGTCCTGAATGTTCGCGTCGTGCTGGAACAAGTGGGTGGCGACCCGCGCCACGATGCCCGGGCGGTTCCGGCAGGAAAGGGTCAGGAGATGCGTATCGGTCGTGGCCATTCGGTCCCTCGGCATGCTCATTTGCGCCCGCGGTGTGAGCCGGGTCGGCCAAGCACAATAAATCGATTTCTGAGGCGATCTTATTTTACGCGGACAACATTAAAACTGGCTCATCAAATTGAATTGGTGGGCCGATTATGGAAAAATGATCGCGCAATCGCCTCGGATCACCCGAGATAGCTGGCGCTTTCGTTTTGTCTAATAATCGATTATATGTCAATACCGCGATCCCGGCGATGAACGGGTTGTTGGCGACGCTGGCTCGGCTGTCGCCTGGGCATCTAGTTTGCTAAACGAGAATGTTCGGCGGTCAGATTGTCATGTCGCCAAACGGCCAGTCGGATAGCGACATGGAAAATGTTGCGTCGGCTCCGTCGAGGCAACCAATCGGAGGACGACGTGGCGAAAGACGTTCGCACCAAGGCTTCACCTTCCCCTTCGGTCGACGGCCGCCCCCTCACCGCCTCGGCGACGTCCCCACAAGGAGGGGACCAGGAGAAAGAAAAGCACACGATCTCGACGCGCCTTGTCACGCGGATGCGGGAAGCAATCTTGCGAGGTGAGCTTGCGCCGGGCTCAAAGATCAACCTGGACAAGGCTCGCAGAACATTCGACGTGAGCCTGAGCCCGATGCGGGAAGCCCTTGCCCGACTGACCTCGGTGGGCCTTGTCGAACTTCACGACAATCGCGGTTACACGGTCGCACCCGTCTCGTTGTCGAACTTGCGAGAGATCACGCAGCTCCGTGCCGAGTTCGAATGCCTCGCCCTCGATATCGCCATGCAACACGGCGACCTCGTGTGGGAAAGCGCGATCACCAGAGCCTTGCATAAGCTGAACCGCATCCATCGCGAGGCGTCCGACACGGCGAGCCTCGAAGCTTGGGAGGATGCACACCGGGACTTTCACCTCACCCTGATCCAAGGGTGCGATATGCCCATCCTCCTCAATTTCTGCACGACGCTGCACAATCTGAACGATCGCTACAGGCGGATTTTTCTCACCCGCACGGGAGGAGACGCCAACGTCGAGCAGGAGCACAATCAAATCGCTCAAGGCGCCGTTGCCCGCGATCGGGACTATGCGCGCGACAGGCTGCGCGAGCACATCCTGAGAACCGGACGCAATCTGCAAAATGCGTTGTCCGACGAACGCGCGGGCGCAATCCTCGCTCCCGGCCAAACCTCTCGCAAGAGCGGACGATCGGCAGGAGCTAGGTCAAACGCTTAGGTAGCGGCCCTTCAGAGAGGGCTCGGACAGGAACGCCTGCGACGGCCCCGACCATACCGTACGCCCCTTCTCGATGATGTGATGCCGGTCCCCGACTTCCATCATCTGCCGCAGGTTGCGGTCGATGACGAGGATCGAAAGACCTTCCGACTTCAGTTGGCGCAACGCACTCCAGATGACGTCGCGCACGATCGGGGCCAATCCTTCCGTCGCCTCGTCGAGGATCAGCAGATCCGGATTGATCATCAGCGCGCGGCCGACGGCGAGCATCTGCTGCTCGCCGCCGGAAAGCTGCGAGCCCCAGTTGCCGAGCCGCTCCCCAAGGCGGGGAAACAGTGCGAGCACGCGCTCAAGCGTCCAGGGATCGGGCCGACCGGAACGGTTGGCCGCCGCGGCCACGAGGTTCTCCCGAACCGTAAGGTTTGGAAAGATGCGGCGGCCTTCGGGAACGAGCCCGATGCCCATCCGCCCCAGGAGGTGCGAGGGCGTCGACCGAATGGACCGCCCCTTGAAGATGATATCCCCGCCCAAGGTCGGAAGCTGGCCGGTGACCGCGCGCACGGTCGTCGTCTTGCCCATGCCGTTGCGTCCGAGCAGTCCAACCATCTCGCCCGGGCCCACCGTCAGGGAGACGTCGAACAGGATTCGGGACTGTCCGTAGGAAGCCTGCACTGCCTCCAGCCGCAGCAAACTTTCGGTCATGCGGCGTCTTCCTGTTCATGCCCCAGATAGGCTTCCCGCACGCTGGCGTTCGATCTGATTTCCTGGGGTGTACCGGAGGCTACGAGGCGTCCGCCGACGAGTACGCTCACGGTGTCTGCCAGGTTGAAGACGGCGTCCATGTCGTGCTCCACGAGGACGATCGTGTGGTCGGCCCGCAGGGAGCCGAGCAGGTCGATCATGCGCTCGGCCTCCGCCGGTCCCATGCCGGCCATGGGCTCGTCGAGCAGCAGGACACGGGGCTGCATCGCCAACGCGATCGCTAGCTCCAGCTGCCTTAGCTGGCCATGCGACAGCACCCCGGCGGGGACATCTCCGAAATCGGCAAGACCGGTTCGCTCCAGCACGGATCTCGTGGCGTCCGCCAGCTCCCGCACGCCTCGCGGCGCCTGCCAGAAGCGAAAACCATGTCCCTGCTTGATTTGAGCCGCGACGACGACGTTGTCGAAAACCGAGTAGTCGTCGCAGACGCTCGTGATCTGGAATGACCTCAGGATGCCTAATCGGGCTCTCCCGCCCAGGTCGGCCGACGTGACGTCGCGTCCCTCGAAGTGGATCTGCCCCGCCGTTGGCCTCAACTCGCCGGAAAGTTGCGACAGCAAGGTCGTCTTGCCGGCCCCGTTGGGCCCGATCAGGGCATGGCAGGTGAGCGCGCGTATGGCCAGCGTCACGTCGTCGGTCGCTGTGAGGCCGCCGAATCGCTTGGTTAGTCCCCTTGCCTCGAGGATGGTCGCCGTCATGTACTGCCACCCCGCCCCAGCACCAATCCGAAGAGTCCGCGCCGCGCCAGCAGCACGAAGACGATGAGCATCGGGCCGAACACGATCTGCCAATGCTGCGTCCACTCGCTCAGGGTGAATTCCAGCATCAAATAGGTCGCCGCCCCCACGACGGAGCCGAACAGCGTTCCCAGCCCCCCGAAGATGGCCATGATCAGGATGCTGCCGGAGCGGGTCCATGACAGGTCGGCCGGGCTGACCAGCAGCTCGGCGTTGGCCAGCAGCACGCCGGCGACGCCCGCGATCACGCCCGATATCACGAAAAGAAGCAGCTTGTAGAGGTAGGTTCTGACACCGAGCGCCCTCACCCGCCTTTCGTTTTGCCTGCAGGCCTGGACGATCATGCCGAAGCGCGAGTTGACCAGACGCCAGCACAGCAGGAGGCACAGCGCCAACAGACCGAGCGCGAGGTAGTACAGCGTTGGCCGGTTTCCGAGGTCGATGAGCGGCAGGGTCGAGCGTTGCGATATCTGCAGGCCGTCCTCGCCTCCGTATATGCTGGGGGTGCTGGCGAGATAGAACAGCATCTGGGCGAACGCGAGCGTGCTCATGATGAAGTAGAGACCGCTCGTCCTGAGCGCGATGGCCCCGATCACCAGCGCCATCGCCGCCGCGCTCGCGATCGCCAGCGGCCAGGCGACCAGCGCGTCGTGCGTGCCTGCCAGCACGATCGGCCCCAACGCCAAGGGCTCGCCGTGGTCGAGGTGCCAGCCGAGGATCGCGACGGCATAGGCGCCCGTACCGACGAATGCGGCATGGCCAAAGCTGACCAGGCCGCCGAATCCCGCGACGAGATCGAGGCTCAGGACCATCAGCGCGAAGATGACGATCCGCAGGAACAGCCTCAGAAGGAATGGGTCGTCGAGCCAGGTCGAGAGCGTCGGCACGAGCGCGAGCGCGATCATGCACAGTCCCACGACCGACGCTGTCACACGTTGCCGCGACTTGGAGAGCGACCAAAGGATGGTGACCCGGTTTCCGTTGTCGCGAGCCTCGACCTGCGGCGGAGCCGACGCCGCAAAAAGGCCTTTCGGCCTGACGAACAGAACCCCGGCCATGAAGATGTAGATCGCGATCGTCGCGATCGCGGACGGCAGGAAAAGGCGGCCGAGCGTGTCGATGAGGCCGATGACGATCGCGGCGTAGAAGGCGCCCTTGAGAGAGCCGATTCCGCCGACCACGATGACGACGAGCGCCATGATGAGGATGTTCTCCCCCATCCCGACGTTGACGGAATAGAGCGGCCCCGACATCAGGCCAGCCAAGGCGGCCAGGGCCGCCCCGAAAGCGAAGACGAGAGAGTAAAGCCACGTGATGTTCACGCCAAGAACGGCGATCATCCCGCGATCCGAGGCGCCGGCCCTGATGAGCATTCCCAGGCGCGTCCGCATCACGACGAACGACATTCCCGCGGCCACGACGAGCCCCACGCCGATCACGGTCAAGCGGAAGAGCGGATATTGGAGCCCGGGCAGCAACGTCACGCTCCCATTGAGCAGCGGCGGGATCGGAGACGCGAGCGGTTGGGGACCAAAGATCAGTCGCATGGACTCGTTGAATAGGTAGATGAGTCCGAAGGTCACCAGCACCTGATCGAGATGGCTACGCGCATAGAGCCGCCTGGCACAGACGTACTCGACGGCCAAGCCTGCAACCGCGGCGCAAAGGCAAGCCCCCACTGCGGCGATGACGAACGATCCCGTCCATAGCTGGAGCGATACGGCCGCGAAGGCCCCGATCATGTAGAACGAGCCGTGCGCCAAGTTGACGAAATTCATGATGCCGAGGACCAGGGTCAGGCCCGACGCGATTAGGAACAGCATCACGCCGGACTGGAGCCCGTTGAGCATCTGTTCGATAAGGAGTGGCAGTGTCATCGATGACGTTTCCTCAGCGTCCCGGGCCGTCGCGGTGACAGCGCCGTGGGCTCCGGCCAGGTGGCGCCAGCATGCGCGTTCAGTTCAGCGGAAGTCCCGTGTAGTTTTCCGCAAAGGACAGGGCCGCATGCCGATTTTCCACGATGTGCCTGAGAGCCGCGAGGTTGAGCGCTTGCTCGAAAGGATTGTCCGACACGTGGAGGGCATGGGTGATCCAAGCCGAGAAGCGCTGCACCTGCCAGACGCGACGCAGGCATCTGTCTGAATAGCCGTCGATGCCCGATCGGTCACCATTCCCGAAATACCGCTTCAGGGCGTCGCCAAGCACCGCCACGTCCGCGGCGGCCAGATTGAGCCCCTTTGCACCGGTCGGCGGCACGATGTGGGCGGCGTCACCTGCAAGGAACAAGCTGCCATGCCGCATCGGCGCGGCAACGAAACTGCGTAGATGGATAGTCGATCGCTGGGTGATCGCCCCCTCGCGTAGAGGCACGGGTTCGCCGTCGCGCAACCTGAGATCGAGCTCCGACCAGACCTGGTCGTCGGACCAGGCTTCCGCGTCGACATTCATCGGCACCTGGGCGTAGATGCGACTGACGGTCGGCGAGCGCATCGACATCAGAGTGAAGCCGCGTTCATGCGCCGCGTAGATCAGTTCGTGGCTGGGAGGCGGTGTCTCCACCATGAGGGCAAGCCACTTGTAGGGATAGTCCTGCTCCCAGATCCTCAGGTCCCCTGAAGGTAGCGCCTGCCTGCTCGGGCCATGGAAGCCGTCGGCGCCAACGACGAAACGACATGCGATGATTTCGCGTGCGCCATTCCGCTCGACCGTGATCGTGGGCGCATCCGAAGCTATGCCGCTCAGCTCGACGACCGGGGTTTCGAAAAGGATCAGATCGCCGGCGCCTAGCCTCGCCGAAACGAGATCGGCGACGAGCTTGTGCTGCGGATAGATCGTGATGCCGCGACCGACCAGTTCCATGAGATCGAGGCGATGAGTTCGGCCCTCGAAGCGGAGAGCGGTACCCTCGTGGAGGATGCCCTCCTTGAGCGCCCCATCCGCGACGCCGGCCTCGCGCAGGATGTCCACGGTCCCCGTCTCGATGACCCCAGCCCTGATCCGGTTCTCGATATAGGCCCGGCTGCGGCTTTCAACGACGATGCTCTCGATGCCGGCACACTTCAGCAGCTGAGCAAGAAGCAATCCGGCGGGACCGGCGCCGATGATGGCGACTTGAGTCTTCATGTTTTGTCAGTTCCGCGAGCCCGGGTGCCAGCCTGGGCTCCGGAGGTTTCCATGTCGTTCCGTCGAGGGTCGTCGCACGCGGCCGCTATCGGCGCAGCTCAATCCTTGATCGGACATTTGTCGGCCAACTCGTCCTTGAGATTGGGCAAGGTGGTCCTCACCGCGTAGCTCAATCCCGTGCTCGATCGCTCGATCTTCGTGACGTAGAAGTTCTGGATGGGAAACTGGTTCGAGGCGAAGCTGAACGCTCCTCGCACGGACGGGAAGGGCGTCGTCTTCATCGCCGCCCGGAGGGCGTTCATCTCGGTCTTGCCGCCATTGCGTCGCAAGGCGGCGTCGAGAAGGACGGGGAGGTCGTAGGCCTGGGCCGCAAAGGCGCTCGGCGTCCGACCATATGCCTCGCGGAAGGAGGTGACGAAGCGCTTGTTTTCAGGATTGTCGAGCTGTTCAGTCCACAGGCTGACGACGTTGGTCCCTGCAACCTCCGGCCCGACCTGCGTCAACATGATGTGATCGAGCGCCAGATAGGATCCGACCACCCGATCCATGGCGTACCCGACCTGGGTGAGCTGCTTTAGAAAGTTCACCCCGACCTGGCTGGGGTAGAAATAATAGAGCCCATCGACGTCCAGGGCCTTGAGGGAGGTGATCTCGGCGGCGAAGTCCTGCTGGGACGGCGGCGTGTAGATCTCCTTGACGACCGTGCCTGGAAAGGCCTGCTTGAATCCTGCCGCGAGGTCGCGCGCGCCTGGCGTGTTCCACCCCATCATGGCGACCTTCGAGAAGCCGAGCTCCTTCGCCGCCATGCCGGTGGCCCGGCCAATGGTCTGGTTCTCGAAGCCCAGGACGAAGAAATTGGGGCTGCACTTCTCTCCGGCGAAATCGGAAGGTCCGGAGTTGATGCTGACGAAAAGACGCTTGGCATCGCTGACCGGCTTGGCGGCGGCCAAGAGCATATTGGTGATGATCGGACCCGTCACGAGATCGACGCGCTCCCGTTCGACGAGCCGCTCAGCGGCCTGCCGAGCGACGTCGGGCTTCTCCTGATCGTCCGCGACGATCACTTTCACGTCGTTGCCGGCGATCTTCCCGCCCAGATTTTTGATGCTGAGGTTGAAGGCGTCGATCATGTCACGAGCAACAGGCGCCTGAGAGCCGGTCACGCTCGTGACAAAACCGATCTTGAGCTCGGCGGCAGGCGCCAGCGCGGGCAATGACGCCGATGCCAGTGCGAGGAACAGTGTCCTGATCTTCAAAGCAACCTCCCTATCGTTATTTTGGGCGAAGCTAGCCACGGACCCGAAACCCGTCAACAAAAATCGATGAAATTATCGATACCCATTTTCGGGAACCGAGGCGAAATGGCTTAGGAGACGACAATATAGCTTGTTATTCCGAGAAATGGCGGCGCTTGCCGCGCACCAGTGAACGGTGTAGAACGAAAAAAATCGATTATCATGGCTGCGCCCGCAGCGATAACGATCCGGCGCCTCTCGCCGGCATCGATGGCGAGATCTTCGGATGACCGACTCCTATCTTCAGCCCACTCGAAGCTACGGCACGCTGGGCGGCCTGACCGAAGGCTTCTCGCTGGAAATGACGGCGCGAGACGCGGACGCGCTCGCCGAGGCCGTCGGCGACTTGCCGGCCGCCACGCGTATCGCCGTGACCTATCTGCCCGGCGAGGAGATGGCCGCGCGCGTGGCTGCCGCATCATCGATTCGGAACTATGGTCACATACCCGTCCCGCACATCTCGGCGCGCCGGCTCACCAGCGTCGTGGAGCTGGAGAGCTTCTTGGATCGGCTTTCCATCGAGGCGTCCATCGATCGCGCCTTCGTCGTCGGCGGCGATCTGCGCGCGCCTGCGGGTCCCTATCCCGATGCGAAGTCCGTGATCGCATCGGGCTTGCTGGCGAAGTACGGCCTGTCGAGGATCGGCGTCGCCGGGTATCCCGAGGGGCATCCGTCGATATCGGAGCACGATCTCAAGCTCGACTTACGCACCAAACTCGCGATGCTCCGCGATCTTGGCCACGAAGGCGTCGTGAACACTCAGTTCTCGTTCGATGCCGGGGCCATCCTGCAGTGGCTCGAAGCGCTCCGGAGCGACGGCGTGACGGCCACGGTTCGGGTGGGCATCCCGGGCCCGACGACGGTGAAATCGCTCCTGCGCTTCGCGGCGCGGTGCGGCGTCGGGGCATCCACTGCGGTTCTGCAGAAATACGGCATATCGCTGACCAGGCTACTGTCGCCGGTCGGCCCGGATAGGCTGCTTGCGGAGCTCGGCGCGCGGCTCGACGCCGAAAGGCACGGGGACGTGAGGTTGCATTTCTATCCATTCGGCGGGCTGGCCGGGACGGCACGCTGGGCGAAGACGCTCGTCCGCTGACGATACGCCGCGTCAGCCGGCTTTCGTCTAATCAAAGAAGCATCAATAAGAGGCAGGAAACGCAATGAACCAAGTCACGGGACAGCCGTCGCTCGAGGAATTCCTGAAGGGCATCCCCGACCTCGTCGACTACTTCTACAACGACACCACCGCACCCCACAGCAAGGACCGATCCGGCCTCACACCAGTGCCGGCCGAGTTCGCCAACTGGGTCGACGAGCAGAAGGCTTGGCGCGACGCCGCGGTCCTGTTCGACCAGTCGCATCACATGCCGGAGATGTTCCTCAAGGGGCCGGACGCCTTTCGAATGCTCAACGGCATCGGCATCAACAGCTTCGACAAGTTTGTGCCGGGCAAGGCCAAGCAATTCGTCGCGTGCAATCCAGACGGACACATGATCGGGGAGTGCGTCCTGTTCTATCTGGCCGAGAACAGCTTCGAGCTGGTCAGCGGCATGCACATGCAGAACTGGGTCGAGTACCACGCAACCAGCGGCGGCTACGACGTGACCGTCGAGCGCGACCTTCCCACATCGGTCAACCCGCGCGGCCGCACCCAGTTTCGCTTCGGCCTGGACGGCCCTGCGTCGGACGAAATCTTCGCCGCCGTCGTCGACGGGCCCGCGCCGAACATCCCCTTCTTCAATTTCGCCCGGGTCAGGATCGCGGGTTGCGACGTGTTGGCGCTTCGGCACGGCATGGCCGGAGGCCGTGGCGTCGAGCTGGCGGGCCGTATCGCGGACGGCCCCAAGGTGCGGGAGGCCTTGCTTAAGGCGGGTGCTACGCTCGGACTGCGGTCCGGCGGGACCTCCGCGTATTTCAGCGGCAACACGGAAGGCGGCTGGATGCCCTATCCGTTGCCGGCCGTCTACACCGGCGCCGAGCTCAAGGCCTACCGCGAGTGGCTGCCTGCGAGCTCGTGGGAGACCAGCTCTCAACTCGGGGGCAGTTTTCGCGCCCAGAGGATCGAGGACTACTACGTCACGCCATGGGACATGGGCTACGATCGGATCCTGAAGTTCGATCATGATTTCATCGGCGGCAAGGCGCTTCAGCGGGCTGCCGAAGGCCCGCGCCGGACGGCCGTGACCCTGGTCTGGAACGTGGACGACGTCGTCGATATCTTTCGATCCCAGCTCGAAGACGAGTTGCCCTACAAGCAGCTTCGCTTCCCAATGGCTTCCTACAGCTTCCAGCAAAACGACGAGGTCCGCGACGCGAGCGGCGAACTGATCGGCCTCTCGAATTTTTGCGGATACAGTGCCAACGAGCGAAAAGTCATGTCGCTCGCGAACATCGCTCGCGAGAAGGCGACGCCTAGTTTGGACGTCACGGTGACCTGGGGCGAACCGGACGGTGGGTCACGTAAGGCGCACGTCGAACGGCACAGGCAGAAAGTCGTTCGTGCGCAAGTCGCACCATGGCCTTACGCGATGGCGGCGCAGCGCCGTCCGACGTGAAGCGCGCGGTGCTATATGGCAGGGGCCGGCGCTGAGGGGGCCGATACGCCCCTGCTCCGTCGACCGGCCGCCCGCTCGGGCCGCCGACCTCTGCTGCCTACGGGGTGGCGTTTCCCGACGAACGCCCGGCGATCGCAGACATGGATGTCCTCGTCGAGAACAATCACGACAGGCGTCCAAACCGACCGACCGATGGTGATGTTTGCCGCTCGCAACCGGCTGTGTCGGGCGCGCTCCACGGTCACGCTGGCCATGGCAGGCCCGCTGTTCTCGATATCCCCCTAGCTGCCCTGCGGGCAAATCGGCTCGTGTACGCGATAGCACCAGGGATGCTCGACCAATCCATGACGCATGAAGCGAACAGCTGCGAATACCTTTCCGAAAGGGCGTGCCGAGCACTCCGCGCTTCCGTCTCCTTACGGCAGAGGGAGCGATATGTTAGCTAGGCTGCCCACGCGCCGCATCACCTTTGCGTGTTCCGGCGCGGGTCGCCACTACGTTTTCCCTGAACCGCGTCATAGGGTGCGGCCTCCGCAAACCTTCTCGGACGCCGCCATGGTCAAGCTGCCTGCCTTAATCTTCACCGCACTGCTTTTCGCTCTTCCTGCCTTAGCCCAGACGAGCTGGAAATTCGATCGTTCGGCGACCGAAATCAGCTTTGTCAGCCATCGGTTCGGAGCGGTTGTCGCAAAAGGACGGTTCGTGCGTTATGACGGCACGCTTGCGCTCGATTTCGATCATCCAAGTGAGAGCCGGATCAGGGTCACCATCGACACCGGTTCGATCGAGGCCGGCTCCTCGCTCATGGACGGCTTCATCGCCGGCGCGACCATGCTGGATTCAGCCCGCTACCCGACGGCGAGCTTCACCTCGGAAAGCGTCACTCGCACCGGCGAGCAGAGCCTGGAAATTCGCGGTCGGCTCACCATCCGTTCGATCTCGCAGCCGTTCACGGTGACGGCTGTCGTGGACGGCGATATCGACAAGGCTAGGCGCGGCGACGCACTCCCCTTCCATGCGAGCGGTTTTTTCCTGAGGCCGGCTTTCGAGATCGGCCGCGACGTCAACATCGTCGACGATCGGGTCGAGATCGCGATCAAGGGACGGCTGTCGCGATGAGCATGGTCGCCGGCCGGCCCGTGCGCTGGCATCCCGCCAGCGTCGTCCTGCACTGGCTGACGCTGCTGCTCATCCTGTTCCAGTTCCTGGTCGCCGGGCCAATGACCGACGAGACGCGCGATCTGCTCACGCGTTTCGAGCTCTATCAACTGCACAAGTCGGTTGGCCTGACGATCGCGGCATTCGTCGTGTTGCGCCTCGTCTTGCGCCTGGTCCTGCGCGCGCCGCCGCCGGAGAATGCCGGCCCGTGGCTGCGGGGCGCGGCAGGCGCGGTCCATGCCAGCCTTTATCTCTGCGTGATCGCGCTGCCCCTGACCGGTTTCCTGATGGTGTCGTCAAGCCCGATCCAGATCCCGACACTCTATTTCGGCTGGTTCTCGATCCCCCATCCCATCGGCCAGGTCAAGGCGACCTACCAGCTGATGCTGCACCTCCATGACTGGGCGGGCGACTTGCTGATGGCGGTCGGCGCAGTCCATTTCGCGGCGGTGCTCGTCCATGTCCTGGTTTGGCGCGACGGGCTGCTGCGCCGAATGTGGTTCGGCCGTCGCACGCCGCAGGGCTGACCGGCCCTATTCTAGACCGCCTTCTTCAGAAAGCCTGCAACTTGCCGGTAGTTCGCCGCGACTTCCTCCAGTTCGGCCGCGGAGATCAGGTCCTCGATCCGATCCTGCGGGCCCTTGACGCGAGCGGCTGCAATATCGAGCACGCGCTCGGGGCCGGATTCTCGATGATCATCGTGCCCGAGCTTCAAGAGAAAGCCTGTAAGGGCGGAGAACCTCGTTCAGCTCGGCGGGAAAGGCTGCAGCCCGCCGCGTCGCCAGACTGACATTGACAGCAAGTTGATCCATCGTCGCGGCAATGTAGCCGTGCTCCGACTGCCGCATTTCGAGATTGGTCCACAGCCTCTTGTCGTCGGCCTTGTTGATTGTCAGGCTGACCGTGAGCGGCGCGTTAACCGTGACTTCCCTGACATAGGCAATGGTCGCCGTCACGGTGAACAGTCCGAAGCCGAACCTTTGCGTATAGGCTTCCCCCAGCCCGAACTCGGCCAGGATGTCATGCCCAAGATCATCGAAGAGTTTGACGTAATAGGCCATGTTCATGTGGCCGTAGATGTCGATCCAGGAAGGATCGACATGGGCGCTGCGGATGCTTGAGGGCGAGTGTGACATGGTGCTCATGATGCGACGATAGGCGGCCGGTCACAGGCTAACCAGCAGCTAATTGGTTCGTGTCTGGTGCGTTATTCGTTCGTGACCGCCTGATGGTCCGGGAAGGTCTGGAGCAGCCATTTGCGTAGCGCCGCAATCGAATTTTCGTTCCAGCGGCGCGCCTGCGTGATGAAGTAGTACCCGCCGAGGCGAATATTGGTGGGCACCATTTCCTCAAGTTCGCCCCGCATCAGGAGCTCGCCCGCCATGAGATCGCTGACGAGTGCGACGCCCTGTCCGAGAAGCGCAGCCTCGACGGCCAGGTGGCCGTGCCAGAGTCGCGGCCCGCGGAGCCGAGGGGGCTCCGTGATGCCGGCATGATCGAACCAGTTCTCCCACTGCCGCGTCGACCGCTCATGGATCAGCGGCAGCTCGACTAGGCTTGCGACGCTGGTCGCCTCGGGATGCTGCGCCTTGAACGAGGGGCTGGCGACAGCAAGGATACGGGGGCGGAAGAAGATCTCTCCACGAAGCTCGTCGGGAAAGCTCGGGTTTTCCAGATAGTTGATCTCGGCGTCGACATCGCCTTGGCTGAAGTCGGGCCGGGACGAAATGGGCTGCAGAATGATCTCGCGACCGCCCAGGAACTCCTCGATCTCGTACAGCCGAGCGAGCAGGCGCCGCGATGCGAGACCAGCCATGCAACAGATGTGGAGAGCGTCACTGCTGCCGCTCCACAACTCGCCCGTCGCATCCGCGATGAGATCCAGCGCATGCCGCATCTGGGCGGCGTAGCGCTTGCCCTCTCGCGTCAACGCCAGGCCCCGCCCCGACTTCTGGACGAGTTTGATCCCGATCGACAATTCGAGGTTCTGGATGTGGCGTGAGACGACGGTATGCGAGACGGCCAATTCGTCGGCTGCGGCCCTCACCGTACCGGTCCGCCCGAACGTTTCGAATGCACGCAGTGCCAGTAATGGCGGAAGACGGCGCCGCATGGCGAACTCCATTGACCATCGGCTGCACCAAAGGGCAATCGCGAATACCCAATTGGTGCCAAGATCAAGCTAGTCCGGTACGGCAGTCAAGCGCTATTCGGTGCGCTCCATGCACCAATAAGGCCATTTCAAACTGCTTGTTGAGGTGAGGGAACGCCATACGCTCCTGGAATCTGAAACCGGGGTCATTGTGAGTGAACGACACGTCGACAAAAGCCTCGATCGTCGGCGCGTACGAGTCGCCTCGCAGGCAGGCGCCCCGTCTGCATCCCTTCGCGTTGCAAATGGAATGCATCTCAGGTGCCCTGACGGATGCCGGCCTGAGCCTCTCGGACGTGGACGGCCTGTGCGTGGCAGCCGGTGATTGGGCCGAGGGCGGCGGCGTCAGCAGCCTGACCGAGTTCGCCGAATATGCCGGCATCAAGCCAACCTATTTCGACAGCACGGACGTCGGTGGTTGCTCCTACATTGTTCACGCCGGCCATGCCGCCGCGGCCATCGCAGCCGGGCTCGCCGATGTCGTCGTCATCAGCTACGCCTCCTGCCCGCGCTGGTGGCCGCTGACCACGCCCTCCTTCGATCCGTTCGTTTTTCCAGCCGGTCCCGGCCAGTTCGAGCTGCCCTATGGGCCGACATTGATCTCCGCCTACGCCATGTTCGCACAGCGCCACATGGCCCTCTACGGTACGATGTCCGAGCAGTTGGCGAAGGTCGCGGTCACTTTCCGGCAGCATGCCGCGAACAATCCCGACGCGCGCTTCCGCACCCCGCTGACGATCGACGACGTCCTCAGTTCTGCGATGATCGCGACACCGCTGCGCAAGCTAGACTGCTGCGTGGTCACCGATGGCGGGGGCGCCATTGTCATGACAAGCCGGGAACGGGCGCGCGATTGCCGCTCCAGGCCCGTTCATCTGGCGGGCTTCGGGACCGCCGTCGCAAGGACGCAGATTAGCCAGATCGACCATGATCTCACCACGCCGGCCGCAATTTCCGGGCCGCGCGCCTTCGCCATGGCAGGCGTAGGCCATGCCGATATCGACGTTGCCCAACTCTACGATGCCTTCACGATCACGCCGATGCTGGCGCTCGAAGATCTTGGATTCTGCGCGAAGGGCGAAAGTGGCGCCTTCGTCGATGACGGCCACCTGACTCTGGGTGGCATGCTTCCCTCCAACACGGACGGTGGGGGACTATCGTCCAACCATCCCGGCAAGCGCGGCATCTTTGCCATGATCGAAGGCGTGCGACAGCTGAGGGGTGAGGGGCCGGGCATTCAGGTCCCCAATGCGGAAGTGGCGCTGGTGCATGGCCTGGGTGGGACTTTCTGCGCCGCCGCGACGGCGATCCTGACAGTCTAGGGGGAACCATGACAGCACTGAGTTCTCCCGTTACCGATACCGTTACCGACCCGTTCTGGAAGGCCACGCAAGCCGGAAAGTTGCTGATCCAGCGCTGTCCGGTGACGGGGCGCCACCAATGGTATCCCCGCGCGCACTCGATCTACGCGCCCGAGGCGACACCGGAATGGGTCGAGGCCAGCGGGCGGGGCACGGTCTTCTCCTTCTCCACCATCCACCGCGGCAACGGGCCCATCGAGACCCCTTATACGTGCGCACTGGTGATGCTCGAGGAGGGCGTGCTCATGCTGTCGCGGCTAGACGGCTTTGCCGAGGACGAGGTGCGGGTCGGGATGGCAGTCGTTGTCACCTTCAGGTCATTACCGGACGGCACCGCCCTGCCCGTCTTTGGCCGCGGGGAAGCACGACCATGACCGTCCCTTTCGTTGAAATCGAGATCGGCAGGGCCGCCACTTCGGCGCGGGTAACCGTAACCGAGACGCATATCGTGCTCTTCGCGGGCCTGACCGGCGACTTCAATCCGCTGCACATGGACGCCGAGTTCATGGCCGACAGTCCCTATGGCAAGCGCATCGCCCACGGCATGCTCGGCCACTCGCTGAGCACCGGCCTGCGCTCGGCCATCGACGACTGGGCGATCGAGGCGTTCCTCGAGACGCAGCGCCGCTTCGTCGCCCCCATCTTCGCCGGGGATACTGTCCACTACGAGGCGAAGGTCACAGAAGTCCGCGAGAGTCGCTCAAGACCTGGGCGCGGGATCATCCGGGTCGCCATGACTCTCAAGAACCAGCGCGGCGAGACCGTTCAGGAGGGCGAGGACGTTCTGCTGGTCGGGGCTAGCGAACAGGGGCGCTCCCCATGATATCGCGCCGCCTCGAAGGTCATACGTCATTTGTAACGGGTGGCGCCGGCGGGATCGGCTCCGCGATCTGCGAGCGGTTCGCCAGCGAGGGCGCGCGCGTCGTCGTCGCCGATCTGGTTCTCGACCAGGCCGTGGAGGTTGCCGAGCGGCTGGTCGCACAAGGCCATCTTGCCCATGCGGTTGCGATCGATGTCGCAAGTCGCGACAGCTGGAACACCGCGATTGCGTCCCTTCCGATGGCGTTCGGCGCGATCGACATTATGGCGAATGTTGCCGGTATCGTGCGCGACCGGTCCCTGACGAAAATGACCGACCAGGAATGGGATCAGGTCATCGATGTCAGCCTGCGCGGCACATGGCTCGGCTGCCAGACCGCTTTCGCCTTGATCGGGAAGAAGGGATGGGGCCGGATCATCAACACCGCCTCGACGGCGATCTTCGGATCATTCGGCCAGGCCAATTATTCATCCGCGAAGGCGGGCATCGTCGGACTTACCCATACGGTGGCGCTCGAGGGCGCCAAACGCGGCATTCTCACGAATGCCATCGCTCCCGGGATCGTCGAGACCGCCATTCTGGCGGATGTGCCGACCACGCTGCGTGAGAGCTGGATCGCGAAGATGCCCCTCGGCCGGACGGCCCAGCCTTCCGAGATCGCTTCGGTCGCGGCGTTCCTGGCCTCCAATGACGCAAGCTATGTCACCGGCCAGGTGATCGTCGTCGATGGAGGCGCGACGACGGGCGACTACTGATCGAGACTTCAAAATCGACACTGCAAAAAACCTGACAGGGGAACCAGCCGATGACGACGCTCAACAGAAGAAATATCCTGCTTGCTGGTGCCGCTGGCATCGCCGCCTCCGCGGCCCGCATCGTGCCAGCCAGCGCCGCGGACGAAGCCCTCTACGCGGCAGCGAAAAAGGAAGGCGCCCTCAACCTCTACTGGGGTTCATACGAGCAAAAGACGATCGAGGAGATCCGCGATGCATTCAAAGCCAAGCATCCCGGTATCGAGGTGAACCTGCTGCGGCAGGCATCTCAAACGGTCTATACGCGCCTTCGCCTGGAAATTCAGAACAACGCGGTCCAGTGCGACTCGCTGGGGACGACCAACCTGCTCCATTACATCGATCTGAAGAAGATCGGCGCGATCCAGCCGCACAAGCCTACCAATATCGAGATGGTGCCAGAGGCTTTCCGCAACCTGGATCCGGACAGCGCCTTCACTGTCGGTGCCATCAGCCTGACGACGATCAACCAGTCCTCGAAGGTCGCCTCCCCGCCGAAATCCTGGCAGGCGCTGCTCGACGCGCCCTGGGCCGGCAAGATCACGACAGGCAGCCCGGCCTTCTCCGGCGACGTTGCGAGCTGGGTCGTCGCGATCCGGAAAAAATACGGCGACGACTTCCTGAAGGCCTTCGCCAAGCAGAAGCCCAAGGTCGGCCAGTCGAACGTCGACACCGTGACCGACATTCTCTCCGGCGAACGATCCGTCGGCTCGGGAGCCCCGTTCAGCTACTCTCTCGCGCAGAAGGTTGCCGGAAACCCGATCGACGTCACGGTGCCGGAGGATGGTGCCATCCTGAATCTGGGGTTGGTGGCCGTGCCGACCAAGGCGCCCCATCCGAATGCCGGCAAGCTCTTCACGGACTTCCTATACTCGGTAGAGGTGTCCCAAATCTTGTCGAAGAACTTCTGGCCAACGCTGCGCACCGACGTACCCTGGGCCGAGGGCCGCACGCTGCAATCGATCAAGTGGTATCGCAACCCGGTCGACAATCTTGCGGCCGAGGTTGCCGAGGGTATCGCCAAGTGGAAGGAGATCGTCGTCTGACGATCGACTAGTCTAGCGCGCGCATCGTTTGAGCTTTCAACCGAGATCGCCTGCAGCGGCTGCGCCTCGCCTGGGCGCAGCCGGCTTCGGCCATGTTCACGTCAAAAGAGCATTCATGACCCTGTCGTTCCCGACGATGCCGGCCCGTTCAGAGTCCACTGGCCATCTACGCCATCACGTTTTGCGCTGGATCGTTCTGGCGGCACTCCTCGTGGCGCTGCTTTTACTGGTGGTTCAGCCGCTCGGCTGGATTCTCTACAACAGCCTGCATGACGACGACACCGGCCTTTGGACGCTGGGCAACTATCGACAGATATTCGCCTCCGCGGCGCTGATGAAGCCTGTCCTCAATTCGCTTCTGCTTGCGAGCGCCGTTGCCGTTCTCTCGACGCTCCTGGGTGTGCCATTGGCCTGGCTGGTGGCACGGACCGATTTGCCGGGCCGCGGGTTCATCCGCGTGCTCACTCTGGCTGCTTTCGTCACCCCGTCCTTCATCGGTGCGCTCGGCTGGATCCTGCTCGCCGCCCCGAACTCGGGATGGCTCAACGTCGGCTGGCGGGCGGTCATGGGCGCGCAGGCGCCGTTGATGAACATCTACACGATGACCGGCACGATCTTCGTCTGCGCGATCTACACCGTGCCCTATACCTTCACTATGGTCTCTAGTGCGCTCGACGAAATGGCGGTCGAGCTCGAGGATGCTGCGACCACGCTAGGTTCCGGCGTCGTGCGCACCATGGCAACCGTGACCATCCCTTTGGTGATGCCAGCCGTCTTGGTCAGCTTCATCCTGTCCTTTATCCAGGGCATGACGCTGTTCGGCGTGCCCGCGTTCTTGCTAACGCCGAGCGGCACGCTCGTTGTCACGACGAAGCTCGCGGAATTCTACCAACTCTTCCCACCTGCCCTGTTCTTGTCGGCGGCTTACTGCCTGCCTCTCGTCATTGTCACGGGCGGGCTTTTCTATGCGCGACACAAGATCCTCGGCCGACGACAGTTTGTCACCGTGGGAGGCAAGGGCCGGGCCGGCCGACTGATCAGTCTGAAGAAATGGCGCCTGCCGGCGCTGGCCTTCGCCCTTATCGTGCCGGTCACGGCCGTGTTGCTGCCTTATGTCGCGATCGTGCTCGTTTCGCTGAGCAAGGCGTGGGGCCTCGGTCCGATCCCGAGCAATCTGACGTTCCACTGGTACCGCTGGGCGATCATCGAGAACGCAGAGACCCAGCGCGCGATCGTCAACTCGCTGCTCTATGCCGGAGTGGCGGCGAGCTTCTGCATGCTTTTGGGCGTCATCGTGGCCTATATCGTTGAGCGGCGGCTGCTGCGCGGCGCGGGCCTGCTCGCCGTGCTCGTCACGATCCCGATCATCATTCCGGGCATCGTGCTCTCGGTCGGCTTCTTCTCCGCCTATACCCGCCCGCCGCTGAATTTCTATGGTACCGGCACCATCGTCATCGCCGCCTTCGTCGCGACCTTCCTGCCGATCGCCTATTCGCAGGCGGGGTCGATCCTCAAGGGGATCAGCCCCGATCTGGAGCGCGCCGCACGCAGCGTAGGCGCCAGCGAAGGCCACGCCTTCACCGCGATCACGGTGCCACTGATGCGTGGCGGGCTCGTCGCGGGATGGCTCCTGGTCTTCATCCCGATCATGCGGGAACTATCGGTCGCCATCTTTCTCGTGTCGCCGAAGACCAACGTCATGACTACCCTGATCTACAATTACAAGGACGGCGGCAATTACGAAGCCGTCTGTGCTGCGAGCACCCTGCTCCTCGCTGCCACCCTCGTGATCGTATTGCTTGCCCGCTTCATCACGGAGGGAGCCGCTCGCCGGAGGCGCAACGCAGCCAGCCTCGGAGAAGGCTCATGAGCGAGATCCACGTCAGGCAACTCAGCAGGTCCTATGGTGCCTACCAGGCGCTGAAGTCCTGCGATCTCGTCATTCCCGACGGAACCTTACTTGCGCTTCTCGGTCCGTCAGGCTGCGGAAAATCGACGACGCTGCAGCTTCTGGCAGGGTTTGATACGCCGAGCTCCGGCGAGATCTGGGCCGATCAAGAACTGCTTTCCAGCCCCCAGAAGGTCATCCCGCCCGAGCATCGCGGGATCTCGCTGGTCTTCCAGAATTATGCGGTCTGGCCGCATAAGACCGTGGCCGAGAACGTTGCGTTTGGCTTGAAGCTGCGAAAGCTGAGCAGGTCCGAGGTCGAGGCCCGGTTGAACAAGGCGCTGGACATGGTCCGCCTCGGCGCCTTGCGCGATCGCTATCCATTCGAGCTGTCCGGCGGCCAGCAGCAGCGCGTCGCGCTCGCCCGGGCGCTGGCGGTCGAGCCGAAGATCCTGCTACTCGATGAACCCCTGTCCAATCTCGATGCGCATCTGCGCGAGGAGATGCGTTTCGAGATCAGACGCGTCCATGACGAACTCGGCATCACCACCGTCTACGTGACACACGACCAGGGCGAGGCGCTGGTTACGGCCGACAAGGTCGCCGTGATGAGGGCGGGCGTCGTTCAGCAGTTCGGCTCACCCGAGGACATCTTCGAAAAGCCGGCGAACACCTTTGTCGCGTCGTTCATCGGCAGCAACAATGAGATCAAGGGCGTGAAGGAAGTCGGCGGCGCGCTGCGCGTCGGGGCGACAACCCTTCGCGCCCAGGATCGCAGCGGCGTGGCGCCTGGCCAGCCAGCCGTCCTGTGCATTCGCCCGTCGCGGCTGCAGCTATGCGACACGACGATGTCCGACAACCGACTGGACGGCATCGTGAAGCGCAGTGCCTATCTCGGTGAGTATCGCGACGTCCTGATCGACCTCGCCGACGGCGGAACGTTGAGAGCCTTCGTGGCCCCTCATCTCCGGCCCTCGACCGGAGAGTGGATCTCTGTGCATCTGCCGCCCACCGCCTGCCAGATTCTGGATGCACCCCAGTAACGGCCAACACCAGTCAAGCTCGATCGGATTTCACGCATGACGAAGCATGATGAAAACGCGCCCCTGTTGAGGCAACGCAAGGGTGAAGTGGAATGGCTGATCTTCAATCGCCCCCATGTTCGCAACGCGCTGTCCTCAGATATGGAACGGGCCCTGTTCGAGGCGGTCGACGCGATATCACGGGACGGCAGTGCCAAGGCGGTGGTCTTCACCGGCATGCGCGGCGAAAAATCGGCCTTCATGGCAGGCGCGGATATGGGCGCACTGGCCAAAGCCGTCGATCCAGAGGAGGCGATCGCGATCGAGCGCGAGGCGGAGACATTGATCGTCGCGATCGAGGCGCTCCGGATTCCGACCGTCGCGGCCATGGCGGGAGCCTGCGTCGGCCAGGGCGCCTTACTGGCCTCGGCCTGCGATGTCCGCATCGCTGCGCCGTCCCTGCGTTTTGGTTTTCCCATCGCCCGCACCGTCGGCAATTGCCTGAGCCTGATGAACTATGCTCGCCTGATTTCCCTGCTGGGCGAAGTGGCGACCAAGGAGATGGTCTTCAGCGCCAAACTGCTGGGCGCCGAGGACCTCCTGGCGACCCGCTCGATCCGCGCCGTCGTCGGTGAGGACGAGATCGACGAGCGGGCCCAGGAGGTTGCCGAAGCCCTGACCAGGCTCGCTCCACTGACGCTCTGGGCCACGCGTCAGGCTCTGTTACGGCTGCGCAACCACGGTGTTCCGCCGGATGCCGACGATGACATCCTCGCCGCCTGCTACGGATCCCAGGACATGCAGGAGGCGATTTCCGCCTTCCTTTCGAAGCGTGAACCGCAATGGTTGGGTCGCTGAAAGCCAAAGCCGAAGACCAAGAAAATGAAGGGCCGGGCATGATGCCCGGCCTCTTTTCGTATGACCGCAGATCGCACGGTCAGCTGAAGCCGAGCATTGATCTCAGATCACGGCATCGGCGCGAAGGGTCGCGATTTCTTCCAGCGAGAATCCCAAACCCTGCAGAATTGCATCGCTATGCTCGCCCAGTTCCGGCGGCGCCTTTTCCTCTGGGAGAGGCGTCTTCGGCATTTGGATCGGAACGCCGACGAAGCGGCGACCCGATCCGGCGGGAACCTCGGCGATCATGTTGCGCGAAACGACCTGCGGATCCGCGAGCGCTTCGGGAACGGAATTGATGGCGCTGGCCGGCACATCCGCCTCGTCGAGAATGGCGAGCCATTGCTCACGGCCACGCGTCGCGAAAAGCGCCGCGAGCACGGGCTCCAGCTGGGCGTGGTTAGCGGCTCGGGTCGAACCGTTTGGAAAGCGTGCGTCGGCCAGCAGGTCAGGCCGTTCGAGGGCGCCGCAGAGTCGCTGCCATTGCTCGTCGGTATCGACGCAGACCGCTATGGGCTCGTCTGCTGTGGCGAAGGCTTGGAACGGTGCGATCAGCGGATGGCGGCTGCCGAGCCGGCGAGGCTCCTCGCCGGCGTTCAGATAGCGCGCGATCGCATTTTCCATCAGCGCGAGCTGGCAATCCAGCATAGCAACGTCGACGAAGGTGCCGCGCCCCGTCCGTTCGCGCTGCTGCAGCGCCGACAGCACGCCGATCGTCGCGAACAGGCTCGATCCGATATCGCCGATCGAGGCGCCGACACGTGCAGGCGGTCCCGCTTCTTCTCCCGTAATGCTCATCATGCCCGACAGAGCTTGCGCGATGGCATCGAAGGAGGGCTTATGTTTGTAAGGTCCGGTCTGGCCGAAGCCCGAGATCGAGGCGTAGATCAGCCGGGGATTGATCTCCACTGTGGCAGCGTAACTGAACCCGAGCCTGTCCATGACACCGGCGCGGTTGTTTTCGACGAACACGTCCGCACCGGCCAAGAGCTTTGCGAAGATCTCTTTGCCGCGCGGGCTCTTGAGGTCCAGCGTCAGGCTCCGCTTGTTGCGGTTGACACTCATGAAATAGATGCTCTTCTCGTCGCGGAACGGAGCGATGATGCGTGTGAAATCGCCTGCCCCGCGCCGCTCGATCTTGATCACGTCGGCGCCCAAGGCTCCCAGCAGCCAGGTACAATAGGGACCGGCGAGCATATGCGTCGCGTCGATCACGCGAGTGCCGGATAACGGGCCGCGCGAAGCGTCGTCTGCGCTCATGGTGGCAAAGCTCCCTGGATCGTTCTGTCGCCGGTGCGGCAGCGTGACTGTCCCGGAATGCGCCGAACGGAACAATCAGCAATTTGGGACGCCTTTGATGCTTAAAATGCACCATTGCCGAGCGCGATCGTGAGATTTGCTCACAGCATCGCGTTGTCAGCACTTTATGCGGTCTTTTCGGTAGTAATAGAGCTCATGATTTATATTCCAACTTGAGTAATCGACATAGGCTTCGGAGAGGCGGATGCGCCGGCGCGCATCTAAGAGCGTGATCCATGCATCAATCAGACCAATCGCTCTGATAAAATCTGATGGACATCGCCACTCGGCCCTCTGCCTTTTGGCAAGGAAACATGCGAGCACTCGTTCTTGCGGGGCTTTTGTCCGTGGCCGCGGCCACCTCGACTGCAGCTCAAGACACCGTGACAATCGGCGCGGTGTGTCGGGGACCGGCGCAGCCGCCGCCTTCCTCGGAGAGCCCGAGGAAAAGACCCTGCAGATCTATTTCGACAAGCTCAACGTCGAAGGTGGTCTGCTCGGTAAGCAGATCGAGCTCGTTTAACCCAAACGACATCGTCTCCCTCGGCAGAGCTGCGTCATCGACACTAACAAGCTGACCTTCCGCAAATAGCTTCCCGTCTTTGGCGACTTAAAAATGGCGCCTGCGCTCCTCGGCGAGCTAACCGATCACTGCGGCATCGTCGTGACCCGCACGAGAGCCGGCGCTTCAAGGATAGCTAAGCCAAGCGCTCGTCCGCTTAGGAGGCGGCGCGGCTGACGAAGCAGGGACCTTTTTGCAGAGTGCGTTGCGAGAAACCCTAATGCCCGAAGCTTAGTCGACCTCCATACTGCCTGTGGGGAATAAAAAAATTGGAGCGCGGATATGGAGCCGGGAGAATTCAACCGTTATCGCCACGCCATGTGCGCGTGCGGCCAGTCGCACGACGGCCCCCTTGCGGCGGAAGATTGTAAGGGATTCATTGAAGAAACCGTTGTCTCGGCTACCGACGAAATCCTTATCGCGTCCGTGTTCCCTGATTTGCGAACACGTCGCCAGCTGCTGCGCAGCGTGGGGGCCGCCACGCTACTCGCAGCCATGGGAGACATCCTCCCCTTGGGTACCTTGAGGGCACTAGCGCAGGAGCGAGCTCCTCTCGAGAAGAAAGACATCAATGTCGGCTTCCTCGCCATCACCTGTGCCACCCCGTTGGTGATGGCCAAAGAGAAGGGCATCTTCGAGAAGCACGGTCTCAACGTCGCTCTTCAGAAGATCCCTGGCATCGGTCTCATCCGGGACAAGATGATCAATGGAGAGCTCGATGTTTCCCAACAGGTAATGCCCGTGGCGATCGCGACTTCGGCCGGTGCTGGTGGCACCGTGGTCCCGGCCAAGGTGCTTACGATCCTGAATCAAAATGGGAATTCGCTGGTGCTGGCTCTGAAACACAAGGATAACCGGGAACCGCGAAACTGGAAGGGCTTCCGGTTCGCGGTTCCTTTTGACCAATCCCATCAGGCTCTGCAACTGCGTCATTATCTGGCGCAAGCGGGCCTGGACCCGGATAAGGACGTCGTCTACCGGGTCGTTCCTCCGTCCGAATACGTTTCAAACCTTCGCGTCGGCAACATCGACGGATTTTTCGGAGGCGAGCCCGGTGGGCAGCGCGCAGTCGTCGAGGGCGTCGGCTTCATTCACCTGCTGTCCCGCGACATCTGGGAAAACCATCCATGCTGCTCGGTCACCGCCACCGATACCTGGATAAAACAGCATCCCAACACGTTTCTTGCGGTGTTTCGTGCACTAGTGGAAGCCGGGTTGTATTCTTCGGTTCCGGAAAATCGCGCGGGCATGGCGGAGATCCTCGCTCGGCCAGAATACATCAACGCTCCCGCGAACGTCATCCAGCAAGTCATCGGGGGTCGCTTTGCAGATGGCTTGGGCGCCGTACGAAACGTGCCCGACCGCATCAAGTTCGACCCGTTTCCGCAATACTCGATGGCTGTCTGGCTGTCCGTGCAATTGAGCCGCTGGAACATGCTTCCAGCCGATATCGACCATAAGCGGCTGGCACAGACGGTTATGCTTGCCGTCGATGCGAAGAAGATTCTCGCGCAACAAGGCATCGAAGTTCCGGAACCCAAATTTGGGATTGAACGGATATTGGACAAGGAGTTCGATTCCAATGAGCCAGATCAATATCTACGCTCCGTCCGCCGCCCGAACTGATGGCAAGTCGTCCTTGTCCGACTTGCACAGTGTCATGAACCGCCCATGGGTCGCGTCGCTGGCGATTTTCGTCGCCTTCGTATCCATTTGGCATGCCCTCACCTCGATCGGCGGCGGCGAAACTGCTGTCGATTCCGAATATGCCAAGTTGATGGGCCAGACCGTCGGCGTCACCACCGGCTCTTCAATTCCTGGCCCGATGGCAGTGGCTCGACGGGCCATGGAATTGGGAAGTCGCGCCTTCGACAGCTCCAATCCCAACAACCTCGGCATCTTCTGGCATCTCTACTACTCGCTTGGCCGTGTCTTTTTAGGGTACGCGTTGGCCGTGGTGGTGGCCGTCCCCCTGGGTTTCGGCATTGGCCTGATGCCTTGGCTCTACCAGGCGCTGAATCCGTTCATTCAGGTGCTCAAGCCAATCTCTCCTTTGGCTTGGATGCCGTTGGCGCTGTACGCGCTCAAGGACAGCGCAACGGCGGCCATCTTCATCATCTTCATTTGCTCCCTCTGGCCGCTTTTGATCAACACGGCCGCCGGGGCCGCCGGCGTGCGGCAGGATTGGCTGAACGTGGCGAAAGTGCTCGGCCTCAAGACCTCGACCAAGGTGTTGAGGATCGTCTTTCCCGCCGCGGTTCCGATGATCCTGACCGGAATGCGCATTTCGATCGGCATCGCCTGGTTCGTCATCGTGGCGGCAGAGATGGTCGTCGGTCAGAACGGCATCGGGTACTTCATCTGGAACGAGTGGAACAACCTCCAGCTCTCCAGCATGATCGTCGCCATTGGGCTCATCGGCATCATCGGCTTCGTTCTCGATCAGTGCCTTGCATGGGTCGGTCAAAAACTCAGTTTCAAGGAGTGACCGGTGGAAACATTCCTGTCGCTGAACAAGGTGTCGATGACTTTTGGCGAGCGCACGAAATTCCATGCGCTGGATGCCATCTCGTTGTCCGTGGAGCGTGGCGAGTTCGTCAGCCTGATCGGGCATTCCGGCTGCGGGAAAAGTACATTGCTCAACCTGATCGCCGGTCTCTATCGGCCTTCGGCCGGTTCGATCAGTTGCGAAGGACAGCAGATACTCGGCCCAGGCCCCGACCGTGGCGTCGTGTTCCAGAACCATTCCCTGCTTCCATGGATGACCTGCCACGACAACATCCTGTTGGGCGTGGCGCAGGTCTTCGCCGCCCGGCTCGACAAGCAGGCAATGCGGCGAAAGGTCGACCAGGCGCTGGACCTCGTCCATCTCGGTCATGCGGCAAACAAATACCCCCACGAGATTTCGGGGGGCATGAAGCAGCGTGTCGGCATCGCTCGGGCCCTGGCGATCGAGCCCCGTGTGCTGCTTCTGGACGAGCCCTTCGGAGCTCTCGATGCGCTTACGCGGGCAAGTCTCCAAGACGAACTCATAAAGATCGTGGAGCAGACGCGGTCCACGGTGGTCATGGTCACTCACGACGTTGACGAGGCCATCTTCCTGAGCGACCGCGTGGTCATGATGACGAACGGTCCCGCAGCAAAGATCGGAGAGGTGCTCCATGTCGATATTCCGCGACCACGTCATCGCCTGGCGATGACCACGACGCCGGCCTATATCGAATGCCGACGAAGGCTGCTCGAGTTCCTCTATCTAAAGCAGGCCGCGGTTCGGCATTGACACTGGGGTCCGCCGAGCTGCGGTGTCGAGCCGAGGCAATCTTCCGGTCGTCGAGGTACGGGACGCAAAGGACTATACTACGTTGATGGTGATCGCGTGGGCGGCATAACGCACCCCTTCGAGGGGTTGGCTGCGCCCGTCATTCGCCGTGGCTCGTACGATGAGTTCGAGAGGCCCCGGCCCCGCCACACCTATCGTCTCCTCGAAACGTCGCCAGGCGGCGCCCCGATCCTGTTCAAGTTTTGCGGGGCGCCAGTTGGCACCGCCATCGACGCTGACCTCGACGCGAGACACGCCCGACTTCGCCCACGCCCACCCGGCAAGATCGAGACCATCGCCGCGATGATGCGACGATCCCGGGGCCGGCGAGGTGAACAGCGAGCCGACGGGGATCTCCCACACCGGCTTCCGCGGCTCGGCGGGGAATTTCGCATCATTGTAATAGGTCGTCGTGAAAAGCCCATCGAGCGGTTTGTCCCGAAACTCGATCCTGTCCAGCCATTTCACCGTGTTGGTACCATAGTAGCCGGGTACGACGAGGCGTGCAGGAAAACCATGCTCCGTGGGCAAGGCGCTGCCGTTCAGTTCGTAGGCAACCAATGCTCCCGCTTCCAGAAGACGATCGATCGTGAGGTCCTTGCCGTAGCCGTCGCACGAAGTTCCCTCGAATTCCCCATGATCCATGCCAAACGACCACATATGGGTCGCCCCGGGATCCAGCTCCGCCAGATCGATCAGGGATTTCAGAGCCACGCCGGCCCACTCCACACAGGCCACCCGACGCGTGGGAACGGTCGGCTGGAGCGGATTGCCGGCGCACTGATGGACGGTCTGGACCGCCACGCGCGGCAGGCTTCGAAGCTCGGTCAGCGGGATCGAGAGTGGGCGCGAAACCATCCCTCCGATGCCGAGCGACCACGTCGATACGTCGATAGCGGGTGTTCCCATGTGGATCAGGACAAAGAGGTCGCTGGTCGCGGTGAGGCGCTCATCCATCTGATGAGGCTCCAAGGGAAGACGACGATAGATCCCGCTCGGGCCCATATTGGGCCGAGGATTGTGAGGTGCGATCGGCGTGCTCATGCGCGTGTCCCTTGAGCGATCGAGCGCCCGGTTTGATGCACCGTGCCGGCCGAAACGGGCCCACGGTGTTCGTGCAAGCCGATATGTCCGCCAACCTCCTCGCCCAGGGCGGCGTCCTCATCCCGTCCAGGATCTCGGTGCGACGTGCGGAACTTCTTCAACGCGCCAGGCTCCGGTGTCGGCGCCCGCTTTTTGCGTTCAGGCGCCTTCCTCTTGGAAGGCGATCTCTCTGAAATCCAGATCGTTCCGATCAGGCTGCCGCGCAGCCGCGGCGTTGCAGGCCGTCTCGTCAGTGACAAAACGCACGGGCCGCTGCCGTGTCCGTCGCACGGTGAGCTCGAACACATCGAAGCGGTTGTAGTATCCCACAACGTCATGAAACTGCTTGGGCTCGATGCACTGCCCGATATCGATTTCCGCATAGGCGATACCTTCCTCGTCCTGCAGGGTCTCGCTGATCAGCGCGCCCGTCGGATCGACGATGAACGACGCACCGCGAGGGGTGGCGTCAAGAACGTCCGCGGCTTTCGGATCTTTTTCGACGAGTTGGTCGCGCATCGATTTGTCCATGAACCCAGCGGTGGCGATGCCGAAGGCTTTGGCCTCGAACGAATGGGCGCTGGCGCGGATGCGGTTGGCCGCGACATTGTCGAAATTGCCGCCTTTCGCCGGCGGCCTGGTGGGCCAGATCGGCGGCCAGCTCGACACGTGAACCTGCTCGCCCTGCGCCATGAGGGTATAGCGAGCCAGCGGATTTGTGTTCTCGCCACAAATGAGCCCGCCCAGCCGACCGATGCGCGTATCGGCAACGCGAAGCCCGTCACCGTCGCCGGCGGCCCAAACCAGCTTTTCATAAAATGTCGGAACGAGCTTTCGGTGGTGAACCAGGATCGCGCCGTCGTCGCCAATGATCAGATTGGAATTCCACATACAGCCAACGCTGGCCGGTGAACGCTCGCTGATCCCGATCGAGACGAAGACGCCCAGTCGTCGGGCCTCGCGTCGAATCTCGGTGACCTCGGGTCCGTCGATCAACACGGACTCCTGGGACATCCGGATGAAAAAATCGTGATTCTCGATCGGGGCCCAGATCGCCGACCAGACCGGAAATGCGGGAATGTAGGTTTCCGGAAAGGCGATGAACTCCGCCCCTGCCCCTGCCGCCTCCTGGATGAGCGCTATCGCCTTGCGTGTCGTCGCTGCCTTGTCTAGGAAGACGGGTGCAGCGTGGATCGCCGCAGCCTTGAAGCGTGGGAGCTGTCCCATGATGCACTCGCTGTCACATTGCGGTCCAACGACCGACGGCCGCCGGGGCTTTGCGAGGAGAGGCAGGGGGCGGCAGCGGAGTCTTCGCGATGCGCCGTCCGATCCATCCCACCACCTCGCTCAATGACTGCGGATATCATCGAGGCGGGCGGGCGTTGAGCGCCTATCGATGCAAGCCCCGTTGCATCGGCGCAGGCCGCGCCCTTAAAGCTTGGCTGACAGACCTTTACGTCCCCGCCGGGCACACCGGCTGATGCATGTGGTCCCGCTCGCCCCCGGCGGGGTGTGCCGTCAGGCTTGGGTCGGCGACCCTTCCGACGCGCTATCCGAATCGAGCTAGCCCTTGGCCTCCAGATCTACGACGACACGCCCACGGACCTTGCCCGCCAGCAATTCCCCGGCGACGCCGACGGCGTCGGCGAGCGGGATCGTCCGTGTGAGGGTCTCGAGCTTCAGGGCGTCAACGTTCTCGGCCAGCCGGCGCCAGGCCTCGACACGCTCCGATATGGGACGGGTCACGCTGTTGATCCCCACGAGGGCGACGCCGCGGAGGATGAAGGGCGCGACCGACGTCGGAAGGTCCAGCCCCTGCGCCATGCCGCAGGCGGCCACGGCGCCATCTGCCTTTGTGCTCGCGCAAGCGTTTGCGAGCGTATGGCTGCCGACGGAATCGACCGCCGCGGCCCAGCGTTCCTTTTGAAGCGGCTTGCCCGGCTCAGATAGCGTTTTTCTATCGATGACCTCGGCGGCACCCAGGTCCATGAGGTAGGCCTCCTCCGACATCCGTCCCGTGGAGGCGACGACCCGATGACCCAAGCGATTTAGCAGCGCCACGGCAATGCTTCCGACGCCTCCGCTCGCCCCGGTCACGAGGACATCTCCGCGTCCAGGCATCAACCCGAAACGCTCGAGGGCGATGATGCAGAGCATCGCGGTATAGCCAGCCGTTCCGATGGCCATCGCCTGCTTGGCGGTCAGGGCTTTAGGGAGGCGGATCAGCCAGTCGCCGCGCACGCGCGCACGCTCGGCCAGCCCGCCCCAATGCTGTTCGCCTACGCCCCATCCGTTCAGAAGCACCCGATCGCCGGGTGCGAAGTCGGGATGATCGCTATGTTCGACGAAGCCGGCGAAGTCGATGCCCGGCACCATCGGGAAGCTGCGGACGATCGGGCCTTTGCCTGTGATCGCTAGGGCGTCCTTGTAGTTGATCGTACTGGCCTCGACCCGGACCGTGACGTCGCCAGCCGGGAGGCGATCCTCGGACAGATCCGTCACCGAGACGCGCTGACCCTTGTCGTCCTTTTCGATCAAGATTCCCCGAAACATGGTCCGCTCCCTTTGATGACCCGCCATTTGCGAGGTCGACACATATTTGGGCAACAGAAGCCCAATTTGGCAACATGATGTTTATTGACGACTTGATGTCCTTTGGGCAACTCTGATCCCAACGCATAAAAGGGGAAAGGGCTTGTCAATGAAACAGCTTCTGGTCTGCGCAGCGTTCGCCTCGATGATCGTCACCGGTTTCGCCTCGGCGGCCGAGACCGATTATCCAGCCCGGCCCATCAGACTCGTCGTGGGGTATCCCGCAGGCGGACAAACGGACGTCCTCGCGCGCATCGTCGCAAAGAACTTGGGCGATCAGCTCGGCAAGCAGGTCATCGTCGAGAATACCGGCGGGGCCGGCGGCACCATCGGCGCCCTGAACGTCGCCAGGGCCACGCCCGACGGGTATACGCTCCTGATGAGCGTCGAGGCCACGCAGACGCGGGCCAAGGTCTTCTACCCGAAGGTCGCCTACGATCAGCTGACCAGCTTCACGCTCCTGCGCAAAATGGCGAAGCAGCGCGCCGTCCTGGTCGTGAACCCGAACTTTCCGGCCAAGTCGGTGGCGGAACTGGTCGCCTACGCCAAAGCCCGCCCGAAAGAGCTGAATTATGGGGGAACGCTGGGTACGACCTCCCATATCGGTGGGACGATCTTCGACAAGCTCTACGGCACCCAGTTGACGTTCGTGAGCTACGCCGGCGGCAACCAGCCGATCACGGACCTGCTGTCGGGCACGACCCAGGTCGGGTTCTTCACCGAGTCGACGGTTGCCGAATACATCAAGGCCGGTTCGCTGCGGGCATTGGCCGTACTGGCGCCCGAGCGATCCTTGATCTTCCCGGATCTGGCGACGATCGAGGAGGCAGGAGGCAAGGCCTTCGATATCTCGGCCTGGTTCGGCGTCGCCGGCCCGGCGGGACTTCCCCCGGCAGTCGTCCAGAGGCTCATGGATGCGCTGAACAAGGTCAGCGACAGCCCGGAGTTCGCCTCCCATATCCAGTTCATCGGAGCGGTTCCGATCAAGGGTTCCAACCCGCAGAATTTTGCCGCCGACGTGGCGAAAGAGGTCGCGTACTGGGGAGAGTGGGCAAAAGAGAACAAGCCGGATTAGCAGATCGATCGGTCGCGGCCATGACTTTCTTCGCCCAGTACGACGAGGTTCTGTCGGAGGCCGAGCGCGAGCTCGTCTCGAACGCGCGACGGTTCTGCGAAGGTAGCTTCTCCGAGGAGGCGCACACGGCCTACCTCCAAGGGGTGCCGTTCGCGCGGGTGTGGATCGAGCACTGGGCGGCCGAAGGCATGCTCGGCCTACAGGTCAGGCCCGAGCATGGCGGCCACGGCGCGTCCTTCATCTGCAAGATCCGCGTCGCCCAGGAAGTCGCCCGCCACAGCTTCGCGGCCGCGTTCTGCCTCAACAACCTGCAAGGCCAGGCGACGAGGCTGTCGCGCGCCGGAAGCGACGAGCAGCGGAGCCGCCTGCTCGCAGGGCTCGCCGCTGGTTCGATCCTGGCGGCGCCCTCCATGTCGGAGCCGGGCGGCGGTAGCGACCTCGGCGCCCTCACCACCACGGCGACGCCCGTGTCGGGCGGCTGGCTCGTCAATGGCGTGAAAGACTGGGTGACGAACGGGACGATCGTGGACTGGTTGTCCATGCTGGTGCGCTCGGGCGGGAGCACGGAGCTGATGACCCTCCTCGTTCCTTGCGGCCCGGAGTCTTCCGTCGCGCGGGAGGAGGTTCCGCTGGCGGGCGGCAGGTCGTTCCGGTTGGCAAGGATGACCTTTCGCGATCATTTCGTGCCGGATTGGGCGCTGCTGGGCCCTGCCGGCGACGCCGTGCGCGCATCCATGGCGGCGGTCAATGCCGCGCGAGTACACGTCGCGGCGATGGCGGTCGCGACACTACACTCGGCTCTCTGCGAGGCCGTGCGATATTGCGGAAAGCGGGAAACCTTCGGCAAGGTTCTGCTCGCCCATCAAGGGCTGCAATGGGAGTTCGCCGAGGTGGCGACGCGACTGGAAGCGGCCAGCGCCCTCGTCTTCAAGGCGGCCCAGCTCGTGGATCGCGGCCTGCCGTCGCAGACCGCAGCGGCCCAAAGCAAGAAGTTTGCTGTCGATACGGCGATCTGGGGCATCGATCAGTGCATTCGGGCAATGGGCGCGATCGGGGCGACCGATGCGCACCGCCTGGGGATGCACCTCGCGGAAGTCAGGCTGGCGGCCTACACCGACGGGACAAACGAGATGATGCTCGACCGCATCGGGCGAGGCCTCTCCAAGGAATACGGTATGCCCGTCGTCGGCGAGCAGGCGCCGACCGGCATGGAGGGAACAGCTCGATGAGGAACGTCGTCGTAGCGAACGCCGCCGCGGCAGTCGAAGGTCTGCGCGACGGCCATGTGGTCATGGTCGGCGGGTTCGGCGGCGCGGGACTTCCTCGCGCCCTCGTCCAGGCCGTAGCGGACCTCGGCGTGCGTGGCCTCACGGTGATCTCGAACAATGCCGGCACCGAAGGCGACGACCTGTCGCTGTGGTTCCGCTCCAGGATCGTGAGCAAGATCATCTGCTCCTATCCACGCAACTCCAAGGACTTCACAGCGCAGTACAGGGCGGGCGCGGTCGAGATGGAGCTGGTCCCCCAGGGCACGCTGGTCGAAAGGATCCGGGCCGGCGGCGCCGGTCTCGGCGGATTCCTGAGCCCCGTCGGCATCGGCACCATCCTCGAACAAGGAAAGCAGAAGGTCGATGTCGACGGGCGCACCTATTTGCTCGAGACGCCGCTCAAGGCGGACTTCGCCTTCGTGAAAGGGAAGCTCGCCGACACCCTCGGCAACGTCACCTACAATATGACCGCCCGCAATCACTGCGCTGTAATGACGACGGCGGCTGAGACGGTGGCGGTCGAGGTCGACCGTGTGGTCGAGCCCGGCGAACTGGATCCGGAGGCCATCGTCACCCCCTGCATCTTCGTCAACCGCGTCTTCGCGAGGATTCCGTCATGAAGGGCCTGGAGCGGCAGGATCTCGCGCGCATGGTCGCATCGCAGCTGCCCCGGGACAGTTTCGTCAATCTCGGCATCGGCGCGCCAACTCACGTGGCCGATTACATGGCACCGGACTCCGGCGTGATCCTGCATAGCGAAAACGGCATCCTCCATGTTGGCCCCGCACCGGCGCCCGGTGAGGCGAACTACGATCTCATCAATGCCGGCAAGTCACCGGTCACGCTCGCGCGTGGGGGTTCGTTCTTCGACTCGTCCATGGCCTTCGCCATGATGCGAGGGGGCCATATCGACGTCGCCGTGCTCGGCGCGTTCGAAGTCTCCCAACGCGGCGACCTGGCGAACTGGAACACCGGCCGGGACGAGGGCGAGCCGCCCGGCGTCGGCGGGGCGATGGACCTCGCCGTCGGCGCCAAGCAGATCTGGGTCATGATGGAGCACGTCACCCGCGAGGGCGCGCCGCGCATCGTATCGGAATGCACCCTTCCGCTGACCGCCACCCGCGTCGTCTCGCGTATCTTCACGAGCCTCGCCATCGTCGAGGTCGAGACGGACGGCCTCGTCGTCTCGGCGATCCTGGACGGCGCCCGGCTCGACGACGTCCAGGCTGTGACAGGAGCACCGCTGAGGCCTGCCGCGCGTCTGTGCTTGATCAGCCCGGACGGGCGCGTGGGTACACCATGAAATCCGACGGTCCGACGATCGGTCTGGAAGACATGGCATCCCGCCTGAGGGATGCCATCGGGGCGGCATTCGTCCGCACCGGAGGCGAGATCCCCGAGCGCAATCGAGCCGATGCCAGCCGCCTGCCGCCGATCTCCCCCTCCATCCTGGCGACCCCGGACTCCACCGAGGCCGTTTCCCAGGTGTTGCGGCTGTGCAGCGAGGTTCGCTGGCCAGTCGTCGTGCAAGGCGGCCTGACCGGACTGGCCGGAGGAGCGCACCCGAAGGGAACGGAGGTCGCGCTGTCGCTGGAGCGCATGACGGGAATCGAAGAGATCGATCCTGTCGCCGGCACGCTGACGGCTCGGGCCGGGACTGCCCTGCAGATCGTGCAGGAAGCCGCCGCCGAAGCAGGCTTCCTGTGCGGAATCGACCTCGGCGCCCGCGGCTCATGCACGATCGGCGGCAACGTCGCCACGAATGCGGGCGGAAACCGCGTCCTGCGCTACGGCATGACGCGGCACAATGTGCTCGGCCTCGAAGCCGTGCTGGCGGACGGGACGATCGTGACATCCATGAACAAGATGCTGAAGAACAACGCCGGCTACGACTGGACGCAGATGTTCATCGGCTCGGAAGGCACGCTGGGCGTCGTCACTCGGGTCGTGCTCGGCCTGCACGCTCGACCGGGCGACATCTCGGCCGCGTTTCTGAAGGTCGCGGACTTTGCCGCGGCAGTTGCCGTGCAGAGGGCGCTCGAGCGGGCATTGCCCGGGCGGCTGATGGCCTTCGAAGCCATGTGGCCCGAGGTGATGGCGCTATCCGAACGCTGCTTCGGCTTGAAAAGCCCCTTCGCCTCGCATGACGGCATCACACTGCTCGTGGAGGTGGAGGCCAGCGGGAGCGAGGTCGATGGATTGCAGACGTGCTTGATGGAGCTCTACGAGCATGCCGTCGTCTCGGAGGCGTTCCTCGCCCGCTCGGAGGTGGACCGATTGGAGTTCTGGCGCTTTCGAGAGACACCGTACGAGTATCGAGGTCGTTTCGGCACGATGGTCTCCTTCGACGTCAGCCTGCCGCGAGCCGTCTTGGAGCAGGCGACGGAGGCCATCCGAGGTCGGGTCCTGGATTTGTGGCCCGATGCTGTCGTGGCCATCTTCGGCCATCTTGCGGACTCGAACCTCCACGTCATCGCGCTCCGGGTCGAAGGCACCCCCGGCGGTCACGACGCGGTGGAGTGCGTCGTATACGACGCGGTCGGTGGATTCGGTGGCTCCATTTCGGCCGAGCACGGGATCGGCACCAAGAAGCGAGCCTTTCTGCACCTCAGCCGCGACCCGACCGAAATCGCGCTCATGGAGCGGATCAAGCAAGCGCTGGACCCGAGAGCGATCCTCAATCGCGATCGGGTGCTAGGGGGGGCCACCCACGGAACACTCTCAAGCGATCGAGATGCGATCCGATAGAGGCGCGGATCCCGGAGCTCACTCAATCACCGCCATTATCGCGCTCCGGGCTTTGTGGGTTCGACGTAAGCGAGCAGCGACGGGCTGCTGACCGACGAGCAGCTCGCCTTGTTCCTGCACACCGCCGCCGAGCACGCGGCATTGGCCGCATGTCTGGCCTCAGCCCCACGGACGCCGGCAAGCAAGTCGTCGTCACCTCCAGGGCGGCTGAGCAGGACGTCGCGGCAGCGAGACGGCGACAGGCGAACCGCAGGCGCTCGTCACAACACCCCAGTCGACATGTCCAATGAGATTTGCTGCTTTAAGAACCGGACCACGGTCTTGATCCTACCCGAGTACTGTAGATCCTGGTGAACATTTAACCAGATTTCGCGCTCGGCCCGGAGATTTTCCTGGAACAGCGGGTGTAAATTCGGCGCGGTCAGCGCGGCAAACCTGGGCAATACGACAAGACCCAAGCCGGCCGAAGCCGCATGCATTTGCGCAATCATGCTATTTGATGAGAACGAATAATTTGACAGACCGATCAGGTCACGATGCCACCGAACGGCATCGACCACAACCAAATCGTCGATATATCCGACGAAACTATGATTGGCCAATTCAGATTCCGTCTGCGGACGACCGAAGCGCTCGAAATAAATATCGGAGCCATACGCGTGAATGGCAAACGATCCCAATTTCTCCGAAACGAGACCTTGGCCTGGCGGCTTGAAGAAGCTGAGAAACAGGTCCGCTTCCCGGCGGTTCACGTGTATCACTTGAGGCGACGTAACCAATTCCAGCCGAAGGTCGCGCGCAGCAGCGTCCAAAGCCAGCAACCGCGGTGCCAGATAGAGAGACGCGATACCTTCCATAGTGGCCAGACGGACCACTCCGGACGTGACCTCCGGAGCGACGTCCGCCCGTATGCCAATTACGGCGCTCTCGATGGTTTCGGCATGGCGAAGCACTCTTTCCCCGCTGTCGGTGAGCCGAAAGCCGCTCCTGGTGCGCTCGAAGACGCTCAATCCAAGAGTGCTCTCCAAGTGCGCGATACGCCGGCTGACCGTGGAATGGTCGATGCGCAGACGCTTCGCACTTTGTGCCAAGCTCCCTGTCCTCGCAACATCAAGGAAAACACGCAAATCATCCCAGTCCAGGTTGTCAATTGCGCTCATGGGCCTTCGGGTTTCTCACCATGTGCTTTGTAAACCGACCTATCCAAGATGCCTTGCCCGATTGCTCAGAGGCGGCCCATGTTACGCCGCGAAACAGCCACCCGCCATCAGGTTATCCGCGCAGCCACTACAAGGCGGCGGCGCACCCGCTCTGGTGTTTTTGGACAGGGTCGCGACTTCCGGCCTTATCCATTTGTTCGTGAAGCGACCCGCCACGTTGCCGGACGGATCGGGTTCCCGAGACGTTCATTCTCCCCTTTCCATCCGGGGAGCACCTCTCGGACACCCATCCTGAACCACGACCTGTTCGAAAAAAACAGCGGACTGAGCCGTGATGGTTGAGAGCCCCGAGATCTGCAGGTGGCGTCTTCGTCGGTCCGACGTACCTCGCCCTCGTCACGATTTTCCGTCAGCTCTTCGCAGCGTCATCTCCGGTTGTCGAAGATCGCGTGAAACTATGAGGCTGGCGCAGCTCTGCGCACTTCCAGCCATGGCTGCTCCATGGTTTGCTGGCCCTCCCCAGCGCCGGGATCCGCAAAGCGTCATGTCCGCGCCAATGCGACGGCACGGTTGCTCGTGCCATGCCTGAACTCGCCGTCGGGCTGCCGCCCACGCCTGCAACCACGTCGCCCGAGCCGAACCATTGCGAAGTGACGGCAACGACGTTCGAAGTTCGCTTTCCTTCATAGTCGAGCGCCGGCTTCGCATGGAGTTCGTCTCTCCATGCGCTCGTTTCGGCACCCAGGCCGCGATGGGTGTCAGGCCGTCACGTTCGTGTCCGCGACGACAGCCGCGGGTGAGCGTCCAACGATCTCCTCATAGAGGACGGGATCGGTAGCTCCTTCCGTATTGATCAGGAAAATGCGTGAGCTCTCGTTCAAGCCAATCTGCTTCCTGTGCTCTGGATTGGACGCCACCTGCTTCAGCGCGGCGAGACCCACGCCTCCGCTTTCCCCCGCCACGATCGCCGGATCTGCGCCTCCGGGCGCCGCAAGGAGCTTCATCGCGTCGATGGCCTCGCCGTCCTCGACCGTCATGAAGGCATCGGCGACACGCGACAGAATCCGCCAGGCGACGAGGGAGGGCTCGTAGCATTCGAGCATAGCCATCACCGTGGGCTCAGCGTGCTCGACTTTGACGATCTGCCCGGCTCGCGCGCTTTCGAACAGACACGCAGCCTTCGATGGGTCGACCACTACGAAGTATGGGCGCTTCTCTCCCAGCGATAGCGCGAAGAAGGCGGCAGTAGCTGCGGCTATGCCGCCTACGCCGGCCTGGACGAACACGTGGGTCGGAGGCTGAGGGATCTCTTGCAGGACTTCGCTCAACAGGGCGGTGTAGCCCTGCATCACCAGGCTTGGAATCCGCTCGTATCCTGGCCACGAGGTGTCCGAAACGATGATCCAACCTTCCCTTTCGGCCACGCGGCCGGCTTCAGCGACAGAGTCGTCATAGTTTCCGGCGACACGCACCATCTCGGCACCGTACCGGGCAATGGCAGCAACCCGTTCGTCGCTGACGCCGGAATGGACAAAGATGACGCACCGCGCTCCGATCAACTGCGCACCTTGCGCGACCGATCGACCGTGATTTCCGTCCGTGGCGCAAGCGACGGTGAGCCTCCTGGCGACCGACCTCACTTCCGCAGAATCAAAATCCGCGATATCGATCGTACGGTCGAGCTCTTTTGATGTCTGTTCGACAATCAACCGAATGACGGCGTAAGCCCCGCCCAACGCCTTGAAGCTTCCAAGTCCAAGTCGGTGTCCCTCGTCCTTGACGTGCAACGTGCCCACCTGGAGCGACACCGCCAAGTGCGGCAGCGAAAGAAGCGGGGTTGGCCGGTGGCCTTCGCGCCTTTTTAGATAGCGCTCGACCTCGATCACCGCGCCCGGTCCGAGCACCTCCGCATCGACCGCAACCAGGGGATTGCCGTGATCCGGGAGAGAATTGACGATGAGCATAAGGCCTGTCCTTCAGCGCGACGTTAATCACCACATTAGGCAGTTGCATACGAGTATTGCGCTCCAATCAGTCCGCGAACATGCAATTTTGCTCATTCAACGAGCCAAATGGCGCAAAATTGCTGCGCTTCGAGCTTAGGCTGGGGACCGCTCAAACTCGATACAACCGGCAGACGCAACCCGCCTGCACGATCGATGCTCGCCCGAGGTCGCGCCGCCCGTTCCCCTGCGAAAGTCTTCGCCTGAAAGACGCAGCCTGCTCACGCGGCAAAATTGCAAACATACCCCGCCGGGCGAGACAAACCCGCACATACCCCGCCCAATCAGAGCGCTCTACCCGCTCAAGGCAGCATATCGTCCGCCTGAATGGAACGCAGCTGATGTCGCCATCGTCAGCTGCCCCACGAGGTGCGTTGATGCTCAGCCTCACCGAGTCGACCAAAGAACGCGATCAGATCGTCGCTTCGGCGTTAGCCCATGTTCGCAATGGCAGCTTTTTTCACGAGCTCAGAGCGCGGATTGCGATCGCCACCGAGAGCCCGCGCCTGGACTCTTCGCCGGAGAACCTTCGATACCTCGAAGGCGAGATCCGCCCCCTTCTGGAAAGCATGGGGTTTCAGTGCGATCTGCTCGAAAACCCCGTGGTATCGCGATTGCCGGCGCTTCTGGGGGAACGCATCGAAGATCCCGAACTGCCGACGATTCTCATGTATGGGCACGGCGATGTTCTTTGGGGTATGGCCGGAGCATGGAAGGCGCAGCGCGACCCGTGGGCGTTGGAGGAAGCGGAAGGGCGCTTCTATGGCCGAGGGGTCGCTGACAACAAGGGGCAGCATACCATCAATCTCGCCGCGCTGAGGCTGGTCCTGGAACAGCGTGGTCGCCTTGGATTCAACGTCAAGGTGCTTATTGAAATGGCAGAGGAAGTTGGATCGCTCGGACTTGCCGAGATCACCCGCCACCATCGCGATCGGCTCAAGGCCGACTGCTTGATTGCTTCCGATGGACCGCGCATCGGCGCGTCGTCGCCGACCCTGTTTCTCGGCAGCCGTGGCACCGTCGGCTTCAACCTGATCGGCCATCCTCGCCAAAGTGCTTACCACTCCGGAAACTGGGGTGGCCTTCTTTCAAATCCCGGCATCAGGCTCACGCATGCTCTCGCCTCCCTCACCGATGAGAAGGGTCGGATCGTCGTTCCGGAGTGGACCCCTGCAGGAATCCCCGCGAACGTCCTCGCTGCCCTCAAGAAGCTGACCTTCGAAAAGGGCGCGGACGATCCTGAGATCGACGATGACTGGGGCGAGCCGGGCTTGACCGGGCCACTGCAAGTCTACGGGTGGTGCAATTTCGAGATCCTCGCATTCACCTGCGGACAGCCGGAGGCTCCGGTCGGCGCAATCCCTCCATACGCCAGGGCAACCTGCCACCTACGGTTCGTCGTGGGTGTCGAGGCGTTAGACGTCATTCCCGCCCTGAGACGACACCTCGATGCCAGAGGCTTCTCCGACATCGAAATCGAGGAGCTCAAGGAGGATTTCTACCTGGCCACGAGGACCGATCCGGACGATCCATGGGCCAGGTTCGTTCTTGCCTCGATGGAGCGGACGATCGGCCGGCCGGTGGCCCTCCAGCCGAATTTTGGGGGTTCACTGCCCAATGAAGTGTTCGCCCAAATCATTGGAATGCCTACACTTTGGATTCCCCATTCCTACCCCGCCTGCTCACAACATGCCCCGGACGAACACATGCCCGTGACGATCGCCGAGGAGGGTATGCAGATCATGGCTGGGTTGTTTTGGGACCTGGGCCAAGACCCAAGAGACTGGCGCTCATGCGCCGATCGACGCGAGCCGGTCGCATCGCGTGTTCGGTCATCCGCACCAGCACGGGCGCGCCATCGGACGCAAGGTTGAGGCGACGCAGCAGCTCCTGCGGGCGAGGCTCGGCGGCATGGTGCAACACCGAGATCGCCGCAGCCTGGTGCTTCGCACGATAGGCTTCGATGGCCTTGTCTAGGAACGCGTGGTCCGGGCCAAACCGGTCCTGGAGGAGATTGAAGAAGGCGAGCCGGCCGGGCTTGTCGAGCCGCTCCCAGAGACTAAGCACTGCCTGCGCCAAGGCCATGCCGGAGGCCTCGCCCCGCCCGGAGAGCAAATCGTCGCAAAGTCGATCCAAGGGACGTCGGCGTTGACCGACATCCCGTTCGAACCGATCAGGGCGCGCCCTCGATCGGTCACGCTCGTCAGAAGTCCGCTGGGAAACGAGACGTCCATGCGAGCCCTCTAGGTCCCCGGGATCAGACGTTCGAGCGACTTGGCCTATCGAAGGCGCCGTTCCAGTCCGTGCTATTTGGCCTCGAAGATCACCCGCGGGGTTTGCGTGAGCCGCTCACCACCACCGTCGGTGACGAGCACCGTTTCACTCACAGCCAGCCCGCCCGCCGAGGCGTACATGTGGAACACCATGTCCCTCTCGATGGACCACAAGGCTTTCGGCGAGAAATTTCGATGCAAGTCGCTCAGGCGCTGTGACGCGGAGGAGTTGTATCCCAACGTGTAGCCCGTGATGTTGTCGTAGCTAGGCCGCAAGTTTTTTTGCAGTGCTCCGACGCGCATGATGGCATCGACATCGCTTGCAAGGGCTCCGGGCTTCATTGCCGCCAGCTGCTGGTCCTGAAGCTCGCACAGTTGGGCAAAAACATCCTTTTGTTCGTCGGTGGCCGCACCGACGACCACCGATCGCATGATTCGCACGGTGTAGTTTTTCAACCGTGGCAGGAGCTCGATGTGTACGACCTGACCGTCTCCAAGTGGCTCATCCGTCATGAACCCGTGCAGTGAATCCCAACCGGTGCTCGCGGTGATGTGCCCGATGAAACCGTCGTCGAAGCCGAGTCGGTAATAGGCCGCCGCCGCGATCGCGGCGATCTCCCTTTGCTTGATACCAGGACGGATTGCAGCGACGACCTCGCTCACCACCTCATCGAGAATTTGGGAGCCTCTGCGCATATGGGCAATCTCGTGCGCCGACTTGATCCTCCGCAGATCCCACGTCGACCGCTCCAGATCCACGAACCCGGCATCCGAAAGCTTGTGCTTGAGAGCCAGCACACGCGCTTGTGTCATCGAGTTCGACTGGAACTCGATCCCGATACGGACCTTGCCGTTTTCGCCCGCCGGAAAGTGCTTCATCAAAACCTCGATAGGGTCCTCCCAGTCGAGAAAGGTCACGATCCGATCAATCCAGGTCCGATGTCGCGCGGGAGCCGCATCAAGGCTTCTCAGCAAGAGAAACGGCTGCCCGCTGTCGGGCACGATTACGGCGCGCCACAAATTCTCGGTGGTGACGTAGCCAGACAACCAACCCATGGTCTCGGGCTCGTCCAAGATGGCCCAATCAACGTTTCGAGCCCGCAAGACTTCCTGGACGCGCCGAAGCCGATCATGGAAATCCTCCAGCGGAAAAGGGGATGCGAACTGTACCATGCAAAAGGTCCTCGGCTCAGATTGGGGCGTGGTTGGCGCCGGCGAGTCAGCTCGCTCGCGACTTGGCGACGGCGCGGATGGCGGACGCCACGCGCTCGATCTCCTCACCGGAGTTGTAATAGTGCGGGGAAACTCGAACGACAGGCGGCAGCTGCCGGGCGGCTGCATCGATGGGTGTGCTGGTGGGCGGCGACACCGACACGTTGATCCCCATCGCAGTGAGCCGCCGCATGACTTCCGCGGCCTCCACTCCATCGACTGTCAGCGACAGAATTGCGGCCCGGCGCCGGCCGAGATCGTGCAAGCGGACACCCTTAATTTCCGCCAGTTGGCTCCGCAACGTGTTGGTCAGCTCCGCGCAGCGCGCCTCGATTGCCTGCAACCCGACCGCCAGGGCGTACTTGACGGCCGCGTTCAGGCCCATGCGGGTCGAGTAATTTGTCTCCCACGTCTCGAAACGCCTCGCGTCCGGCCTCAACCCGTAAGTGCGCGGCCCGGTCATCGGCGCACCGAAGAGGTCGAGCATGGCCGGCTCGGTGTGGTCGAGGACCGCCTTGCGGATGTATAGAAATCCAGTACCGCGAGGAGCGCGGAGATACTTCCGACCGGTCGCCGTGAGCATATCGCAATTGAGAGCTTCCACGTCGATCGGCATCTGCCCGACGGCTTGGCAAGCATCAAGGAGGAAGGGAATTCCATGCCTGCGGGCGATCCTGCCGACTTCCTCCGCGGGGTTGACCAGCCCCCCATTGGTGGGAATCCAGGTGATTGCTATCAGCCGAACCCTCTCGTCGAGCATGGCTTCAAGCGCCGACGGGTCGAGCGCACCCGCTTCATCGTTCGGCACGACCTCGATCGAGGCCCCCGTGCGCTCGGCAACTTGCAAGAAGGCGATGAAGTTGGCCGCAAATTCGGCATTGGCGGTGAGAATCCGGTCGCCTGCCCGAAACTGCATCGAATAGAATGCGCGCTGCCAGGCTATGGTCGCGTTCTCGGCAATCGAGATCTCATCAGGCCGAGCGCCGATCAAACGCGCGACCGAGCCGTATACTGCGTTCAGCTCATCGTAATGCTCGGCGGCGGCCTCATAGCCGCCGATCTCAGACTCCCGAACAAGATAGTTCTGCACGGCCGCCAAAACCGGCTTTGCTATAAGCGCAGCGCCTGCGTTGTTGAAATGAGCTCGATGGGCTACGCCCGGCGTATCGGCCCTGAGAGCATCAATATCCAGAACTGTTTCAGCAAGGTCGGTCATTATTATTCGAGATCTCCGCGTGCGGGCGTCCACTGGTCGTGAAGTTTCGTCTGCCAAAGGCGCCGAACGCAGGCAATTGGCATTTTTGCATGTATCATTGCGTATACTGATGCTGCCCTCGGCTCGATCACGCTCTGCCCGATCGCTTCATTCCCAAACCCACGGGCGAGCCTACCGGGATGAAAGCCTACCAGCGCGGAGCAGACATCAGAAAGGGGCGCCAACGCAGGTTGGAGCGCCTTCGCGCCAACTTGCGGACCAGTTTTCTCGCCGTGAGTAGGCCCGTCAGCGGCCCGGTGAAATACCGAAACCGACGTGGCGCGGCACGTTCCCGGCTACTCATGACTGAGTGGCCAGACGCCTCCGAGCGATCGCAGCATGAACGTTGGCACCGTGCAGGAGGCCCCCGTCGTCAAAGTCGAACTTGGGGTTGTGCGCAGAAGCGCTGTCACCATTCCCAATACGTGCGAACACTCCCGGAACATGCGCCAGGAAACGGGCAAAATCTTCAGAGCCCGTTCCCGGCACCGTAGAGAGTTTGACTTTGTCGGTTCCAAGCACGCTCCCGGCAGCGGCCAGCATTTCCTCGACGAGCGCGGCGTCGTTTACGACAGGCACGAACTCGCGCAGATAGGAGAGCTCGGCCGAAAGGCCGTATGTTTGAGCCGTGCCCTTCGCGATCTCGAGCATGTGCTTTTCAATCTCAAGGCTCACTTCCGGCACAAAACTGCGAACATCCCCCAAAATTCGCGCCTGGCCAGGCAGCACATTCCGAGTGCCATCGGTTATGACTTCGGTTACGGAGACGACTGCCGTTTCGTTAGGGCGAAGCCTCCGCGAGACGATCGTCTGCAGGCTGCAGATGAGGCTCCCCAACGCCACCATCACTTCGCGCCCCGACTGAGGTCTCGACGAGTGTCCGCCGACGCCCTTCAACGTGATCTCGAAATTGTCCTCTGCGGAAGTAACCGCGCCAATGCCCGCCTGTAGCTGCCCCACCGGCATCCCCGCGGCATTGTGCAGTCCATAGATTTCATCGAATGGGAAGCGCTCCATCAGCCCATCGGCGAGCATTGCGAGCGCACCCTTACCCCATTCCTCCGCAGGCTGAAAAACAAACCGGACCGTCCCGTCGAAGCCCCCTTCCGCTGCGAGCAATTTCGCGGCTCCGAGCAACATTGTCGTATGCCCATCATGCCCGCATGCATGCATCAGACCCGGCTTTTTCGACTGATAGGAAAGGTCCGTATCCTCGAGGATGCGAAGCGCATCCATATCCGCACGAAGCGCAACAGCACGATTTCCTGTGCCTCGCTTGAGGGTACCGACGACTCCGGTGCCGCCTACGCCCTCGGCAACCTCGTCCAGACCAAATTCGCGCAGCTTCGAAGCAACGAAGGCGGCGGTGCGATGCTCCTCGAAGCCAAACTCCGGATTGGCGTGCAGGTCGCGCCGCCAAGTCGTCATCTCGCGCTCAAGTTCCAAATAATCGAGCTTGCTATCGTTGCTCACGAAACCCTCTCAAATTCTGGATGGGGCAATCGGTCGGATATCGACTAAACGTTATTGCAATCCGCTAGAGAAAGGCGCTCTGTTTGGAGGCCTTGGATGCACATTTGTAACGCGTGGACCATGAATCCGAATCTCGACAGCTTCGATCGCGCGATCCTCGAAATTCTCCAGCAGGACAATCAAACGCCCCAGCGAACGATCGGCGAGCGCGTCAACCTCTCCGCCGCCGCCGTCCAGCGACGCATTAAGCGCATGGAAGAGGGCGGAGTGATTTCCAGAAATATTGCCGTTATCGAGCCAACGGCCGTGGGGAAACCGATCACGTTGTTCGTGGAAGTCGAGCTCGATAGCGAAACGATACGCCATATTGACGAAGCGAAACGGATATTCATCGAGTGTCCATTTGTGCAACAGTGTTACTATGTCACCGGAGATGTCGAATTTATCCTCGTAATTGTCATATCGACAATGTCAGCCTACGAGGATCTAACGAGACAACTGTTCTTTAACAACACGAACGTGAAAAAATTCAAAACGTTTGTAGCGATGGATCGTGTGAAGGTTGGCTTGACGGTCGCGATCTAAATTAATCTTTTATTCTGAGATATTCACGGTCTTAACGCGTCGATAAGAGGCTCTCGCTGCACCTTAGCTAGGCTACGAAATAGCGGGATTTTTTCATGTCCGGCACCAGATGGATCTCCGAACCGTGTTCGATCCCCGAGCACAACTCGTTGCTCGGCAACCGCACCTTTAGTTCACCGAGTTCAGTCCCGACGAGCAGAGTCGTGGTCTCTCCGGCATACGCCTTCTCAAGCAAATTGGCCTTGAGCCCCTGCCCCGTGTTTGAAATCGAAAAGTGCTCCGGTCGGATGCCCAGCCTGCCTCTTCCGCCGTGGACCGTAGATTGACCAATCGGAACGGATTGACCTTGTTCAAAGCCAGGGAAGGTTACGGTCGCACTTCCATCGGCGATATCCTTGGCATTGACGTCGATAAAATTAGTCTCCCCGATGAAGTCGGCCACAAAATCAGTAGCCGGCCGCTCGTACAGGGATGTTGGGTCACCGATCTGCTCGATTCTGCCTCCCCGCATGACAGCGACGCGGTCAGCCATCGAGAGCGCTTCTTCTTGATCATGAGTGACAAAGATGATCGTGCAGCCGATGGTTCGATGAAGTCGCTTAATTTCGAGCTGGAGCTGCTGTCTGAGCTTCCTATCTAGAGCGCCGAGCGGTTCATCCATTAGCAGAACCGATGGCTTGAATACGATCGCGCGTGCCACCGCAATGCGCTGCTGCTGGCCGCCGGAAAGTTGAGCTGGGTACCGTGCTCCATAAGCGCCGAGATCTACGAGTTCCAGAACCCTCTCGACCTCATCGGCGATGAGTTTTTGCTTCCACCCACGACGCCGCAGCGGATAGGCAATGTTCTCCGCCACGGTGAGGTGTGGGAACAGTGCATAGCGCTGAAAAACCATTCCAATTCCGCGCTTATGCGGCGGCTTGTTGGTCACCACCTCCGAGCCGATGCGAATTTCACCGGCGGAAGGAATATTGAAGCCAGCGATGTTCATGAGGATCGTGGACTTTCCCGATCCACTCGGCCCCAACAGCGCGAGGAACTCACCTTCGGCGACATCGAGCGTCACGTTATCGAGCGCCACCATGGAGCCATAGCGCATGGTGAGGTTCGATACAGACACCGAAGCGCCTTGAATGGTCAAATCCGCTGATGGAGACTTCACGATCACAACCCTTTTGCGAGCATCACTGTTCTTTACTTACGCGGCGACGCTAAATAGTTTTCTCTCACATTGGGTCAGGCGCTCGATCCCGTTCGTTCGGACCACGACAGCCTCGCTAATGGCCAAGCCTTCGGCAGAGAGGTACATGTGGAGGACCATCCCCTCCTTGAGCGTCCACGTCTCAGCCGGCGTGAACTTATGAACGAACTCGCTGCCCTTCTGCGTGGACGAGGGATAGCAACCCAGAGTGTAGCCGGTGATGTTGTCGTAACTCGGACGAAGACCGGCGGCGAGGATCGGCTCGCGTGCCAGGGCGTCGATATCCCCAGCCACAGCTCCGGGTACCATTGCCGCAAACTGTCGATCCTGGATTTTGATCAACTGATCCATGACATCGAGTTGCTCCTTGGTCGGCTCGCCTACGACGACCGACCGCATGATCCGAGAGCTATAGCAGCAAACCCGGGGGGTCAGCTCGATATGGACGATGCTTCCTTTCTCGATGGGATGAGTATGCTCATTCCCGTGTAGCGCGCCCCAACCGATCCCAGTCGTGATCGGTCCCACGCGGCCCGGATCGGCGCCCATCTCGAGATACGTGATCGCGGCAGCCTTCACGACGTCGCGCTGACGCCCTCCAACCTTGATGGCTGCAACGCCTCGTAGCACCGCCTCATCGCAGATTTGCGCTGCGCGACGAAGATACTCGATCTCCGCCGGCGACTTAACGGCTCTCAGCTCCCAAATGCGAATGCCAATGTCCTTGAATTGAGCGTCAGGAAGCTCGCGCTTCAGATCCGCGAGCCGCCGGACAGACATCGACGACGAGTCGAATTCGACGCCGATATCCACCTTGTCGAGCCCGCGCTTGCGGAGTTCCTCAGCAAGCACCGAGACGGGATCGTCCCAGTCCTTGAAGCCAACGATCTCGGAGAATGGCGACCGTTCGATCGCGGGCACGAGGTCAAGACTCCGCACGATGAGGAAGGGCTCACCCTCCCGCGGGACGACCGCGCACCGCCACATCGTCTGTGAAATGCCGAAGCCGGACACCCACTGCATGGATTCCAATTCGTCCAGAACGAGAGCCTGGAGAGCCAACTCGGCCATGATCCCGCGCACGGCGGACAAACGCTGCGCGAACTCTTCCTTGGAAAATTCGAGATCGATGTGTTGCATGATCAGTCGTCCTTCGAAATATGGCCAACGGCTGGCGTTCGCAGTGATAGGAGTTGATGGACCAGATAAGCGGCTGCCAGTGCGGCAAAGAAAATCACTGCGACAACGGAAACTTGGGGGCTGATTTCTTGCTTGATGTCTTCCCACATCCGGACAGACAATGGTACGCTGCTTGGACCGCCTAGAAACAAGCCCAAGATGACATCGTCGAATGCCATGATGAATGAGAAGAAGATCGCACTCAGCAACGACGGGAGGAGCAATGGAAGCGTGACCGTCCTGAAGGCCGTTATCGGAGTCGCACCGAGGCTTTGGGCCGCACGTTCAAGCGAGGCGTCGAGCTGGCGCAAGCCACCGACGATCGCGATCAGCGCATACGGGATCCCGACGACGGTGTACGCAATCACGAAACCCGCTTTAGTCCCGAGAAGCCCTATCTTTCCGAGGAAGAAGTACAGACCCAACGCAAGCACGACGTGCGGCAGAACGATCGGTGAGATCAGCAATATGTAAATCGCGATACGAGCTGGCGCCCGCTGACGGACGATCGCGTACGCTGCGGGAACGCTCAAAGCCACCGCGAAAAGGGAGGCCAGCAGGCACGTTTGGATACTAAACCAGGCGGCCCGAAGCCATATGTCGTTGGAAATGAAGGTGTTGAACCAACGCAGGGAATAGCCGGGAGGCGGGAACGTGAGGTAGGACGCCGAACTGAAGGCGAGCGGAAAGATGACCAGCAGAGGCACAAGCAGAAAGATGAACGCCAGGACCGTCGTAGTCCACAGCAAGGGAGTCCGAATGACAGCGAGCGCGTCCGACAGCGACCGTGCGAACGGATGAATTCGGCAACGTAAGCTTTCGAGCGCATCCGGATAACGTGTGAGGCCCGTCCCGTTTTTCGCGGCCAGCTTTTTTGTACTCCTGTCCTCTCCCGTATCCGGGGCCAGCGTCGAGCGAAAAATAAACAGCATCGCTATTACAATGCTCAACAGAATGACTGATTGCGTGGTCGCACCAACGAAGTCAGCGAGCGCCGTTACTCGGACTGTGATGCCTTGCGCGAGCATGTAGTCCCCTGCCCCGCCGAGTAGAGCCGGCGTAACGTAGAAGCCGAGGCAGGACAGAAAAACGAGTGTGCAGCCGCTGACGATGCCGGGGGCGGTCAGAGGCGCGAATGCGTGAAGGAACGCGCTGACGGGATTGCTGCCGAGATTGGCGGCCGCGTCGATCAACGATCGATCGACACGCATCATGGCCGCGTAAAGCGGAAAAACCATGAGCGGCAACTGGATCTGGACCATGCCGACATAAACGCCGAACGTATTGAACACCAGATCAAGCGGATCCTGGATGAGCCCCGCACCCAGAAGAGTCTTGTTCACCACGCCATTGGGCGCCAAAATGATGACCCATGCATAGGTCCTGATCAGGACGCTTGTCATGTACGGCAACGAAACAAGCAGAAGTAGAATGGCAGCCGCCCTGCCTTTAACTTTCGAAAGTTGGTACGCAAGCGGGTACCCGATCAACAAACATATGAATGTGACGATGATCGAAAGAGTCAGTGTCCTGAAGAAGATCCGTACAAATGCCGCCTGCGACAGGGTTTGCCGGTAGCCTTCCAAGGTCCATTCGCTTCCGACCCTAAAGCTTCCGCCAAAAAGCTGGAGAAGGGGGACGAGATAGAACGCAGCAACAAATAGCAACACTGGCCCCAACAATAGAAGTGGGGCCACGTAAGCCGCTTTTCTCGATTTTGTCACCAGTACAACCCGCCAATGTTGCTTTGGAGAAGAGCTACGAGGCGCGCGTTGCGTCATCCCGTAGCCGTGCTGAAGGCCAGGCCGGACTCACGAACCGCCTGCAGCACTTGGTGCAGGCGGCTCGAGAGACCCTAAGATCAGCGAACGCCAGAGATCCAGGCTTCCCACTGGGAGACAGCGTACCGCTCGTTGTCCTGGCCCTTCGTCTGCTGAGACCAGAAGTCGTAGTTTTGCACGATCTGAAGGCCGCGCACTTTTTCGTTGGTCGGGAGCAGTGCCGCGCGAGCTGGATCGATCAGCTTGAATGCGTTGGCGTTGGGCGGGGAGTACAGAATGTGCTTGGCAAATTCCGCTTGGCGATCAGCCCGAGCGCTAAAGCCGAGGAACTTCATCGCGTTCTCGGCATTCTTGGCGCCCTTCAACACGTACCAGTTGTCATACTGGATAATGCCTTGATCCCAGCTGACGCCCAGGTTCGCGCCTTCCTCGATCGCGCCGAAAACACGTCCATTCCAGGCGCTTCCGATCACGGCCTGCTTGTCGATAAGCAGCTGTGAGGTCTCAGCTCCGCTGGTCCACCACTTCAGGATGCTTGGCTTGATCCGCTCGAGACTCTTGAAGGCCCTATCCCAATCGATCGGGTAGAGCTTTGCCGGATCCACGCCGTCCGCCAGCAGGGCGATCTCATACGCCGCAGCGGTGGGACCCCAAGTGCCACCAGCGAGGGTACGCTTGCCCGGAAAGCGCTTCACATCCCAAACATCGGCCCAGGTCTTAGGCGCCCCATTGGGAAAAGCCGCTTTGCTGTACACGCTAATGAGTGAGTAGACGATGTGGGGGCACGTGTATTTCGATGTCGCGATGGGCGTGAACGCCTCAAGATCTTCTTTCTCGAAATACTGGTAGTCGATGGGTAGAAGGAGTCCGTCGCGCTCGAAGCCCGGCGTGACGCCACCCGCGGCGACAGCGACATCATAGCGCGGCGCGCCGGCCAAGATGCTGGCCCGAACAGCGCCCGTTTCCACACGGGGATTCCGGATGACCTTGATGCCGGTCTCCCGCTCAAACGGCTCGAAATAAGCTTTGCGCTGAGCCTCGCCCCAGACGCCGCCCCCGTCGAATACGACGAGCTCGCCGGTTCCGCGAATGGTCTTAGCAATCGCCGGCTTGAATAGTCCAGTAACCGCAAGGGCGGTTGCGCCGGCACCTTGAAGAATATTACGCCTATTGAGTTGTTGAGACATGTCTAACCTCCACCTTTTAACTTCCCCGGTTGGCGGATTGGTTGATCCCGATCCGTCCACGATTACCAAGAAGCTTAGGCCGCCTTCCGCGATCCTTGCACTCGAATTGCAGGCCGCTTCTGCAATTTTGTCTCGCGAAAGCGGTGAAATCGGAGGCGATGCCTCAAACGCGTCGGTAGAAGCACGCACGTCGCCTCAGCGTCGGTTTTCGGCGATTTGCACTATTTTTGGTCACTATCTGGGTGTTTTTTGGGTGAAGGTCGCTCGAAGCACTTGTCCTCGACATCAAAGCCACAAGCGTCGGAATGAGAAAATGCTGCATTATCATGCCGAAATTGAGGCGCATGCCTCTCGAGGACTTGGTACCTTCTTTCGCATAGCGATAGGCCAGAAGCGGCGCCTGTCCGGTTCTCAACTCACGGGATGTGCCGATGATTTATACTGATGAAAGCGCCAACATCTCGCTGGCCCATGACCCGCTCAAGGCTATTGTGGCCCCAAGGCCGATTGGGTGGATCACGGCTCAGAGCACGAGTGGCGCTATCAATCTGTCGCCTTACAGCTTCTTCAACGCCGTCGCGACACGACCACACATCGTTTCCTTCTGCTCCGAAAGCAGGAAAGATGCGGTGACGTTTATCGAGGAAACGCGTGAATTCACCTGCTCCTTCGTTTCCAAGCAGCTAGCCGACGCGATGAATGAAACGTCCGCCGAACTTCCCCGCGGACAAAGCGAGTATGCGCATGCCAAACTTGAGATGGAGGCGTCCCGATATGTGCGCCCTCCCCGTGTCTCTGGAACTCCCGCCGCTCTCGAATGCAAGTTGATCTCTGTCCTTCAAATGCGAGACCTCGAAGGAGCTCTCATCCCGACCTTCATGGTCATCGGCCAGGTTGTCGGCATCTATATAGACGCCGCCTACCTGAAGAATGGCCGGTTCGATACTGCTGGGGCCAACCCGGTCGCCCGCTGCGGCTATGCGGACTATGCCGAGGTCAACGAGCTGTTCTCCATTCTACCGCCAAGTTGGCGCGACAGGTCGCCCTCACCGGGGGCGGACATTCCTCGTCGTGGAGCGGAAGGGGAGCGATGAAGGATCGCCCGCCCTGACCTACAAACATCCCCCTTTAAATCCTACGTCTAGCTTACTGGACATCCGCGCAGGCCTGAGGAACACCCAAGATGGAGCTCAGCTTCGTTCGATATCGCCGGACAATTTCGGCGGCTGATAGTATCACGGAAACGGGACCAGGGCATTGCGATCGCGCTGGAACGTGCGTGAATCCTTAAAGGGGTCTTCCGGGCTCAGGGGTGAAGGTTCTCGGTGCGACACTCGCCGATGATGACGGCTGGATTGCACAGCCGTCGGAGGCCCTTCAGCTGATGTGTTTCAGCACCGAAGCCTTAACCTACCTCAATTTACAAAATACCTTTGAAATTAGCTGGTTAGGCAGCATTCGCGAGGTCATTCTTCGGCGCTTACTCACATGAAGGCTACGCAGCGCGATCGAAGGAGGCGATGAAGTCGGCGAGGCGCTCGCCCTGGATTAGAACATGGTCCCGCAGCTGCCGTTCCGCCGCCTCGCTGTCGCCGGCGCGGATCGCATCGACGATCGCCTGATGTTCCGAGAGCGAGGTCGCGACCCGGCTGCGGGCGCGCAGCTGCAGGCGGCGATAGGGCTTGAGACGAGTGTGCAGCTGGCGGGCTTGTTCCGCGAGGAAGCCGTTCTGGCAGGCCTCGTAGATCGCGAGGTGGAAGCGCTCATTCGCATAGTAATAGGCGTCGGGGCTGCCTTCGGCGGCATTTCGCACGCATTCCTCATGGGCGATCTCGAGCTCTTGCTGCTTTGCGTCGGTGATCCGGCGGGCGGCCAGGGCTCCGCACATGCCCTCCAGCGCGGCCATCACCTCGAAGCGCTCGATCACGTCCTTGAAGCTCAACGAGGCGACGAAGGCGCCGCGGCGAGGCTGCAGAACCACCAGGCCCGTGGAAGCCAGCTGCATGAAGGCTTCGCGGATCGGGGTGCGCGAGACCTCGAAGCGCGTGGCGAGGCTCTGCTCGTCGAGCCGCTCGCCCGGGCGCAGCCTGCCCGTCACGATTTCGTCTTCGAGGACGTCCCTCAGATTCTGTGCACGTCTCATGGCCGTGTTCCTGCTTCGCGCACATTAGCACGGCAGCCGGTAATCCGAAAAAACAAATCTCGTATACAAGAACATTGACTCTGCATCCAATTGATGCGTTTCATAATGCAAATCCAACGAGGGGTATCCTGCGCAACCCCCGCCAAGGGCTAAAACCATTGGCCAACCGCGCGGGGAGGAAACGAAACAACGGGGTCGCCATGTCGCCGCAGATGCTCTCGATCTACGCGCTTGCCGTCATGTTCGTGGTTGCCACAATCCTGCCGATCAATATGGGCGTCCTGGCTTTCGTCGGCGCCTTTCTGGTCGGCACCCTCGCGGCCAACCTGACGGCAAACCAGATCATCGCCGGCTTTCCCGGCGGCCTGTTCCTGACCCTGGTCGGGATCACCTTCCTGTTCGCCATCGCCCAGAACAACGGAACCATCGACTGGCTGGTTCGCCTGGCCATGCGGGCGGTGCGGGGGCGCATCGCCGCCATCCCGTGGATCATGTTCGGAGTTTCGGCCCTGCTCACATCCGTCGGCGCGGTCAGTCCCGGGGCGGTTGCGATCATTGCGCCGATCGCGCTCGGCTTCGCGCTCAAATACGCCATCAACCCGCTGCTGATGGGTCTGATGGTGATCCATGGCGCTCAGGCCGGCGGCTTCTCGCCGATCAGCATCTATGGCGGCATCACTAACCGCATCGTCGCCAAGGCCGGCCTGCCCCTCAACGAGATCGCGACCTTCCTGGCCAGCTTCGGCGTCAATTTCGCCGTCGCCGTCCTGCTCTTCTTCGCGCTCGGGGGGCGGAGGCTCCTTTCCGCGAGAGCAGACTTGTCTCCGGATCGGGCGGCAGCACCCGCGGGTACGGGGACTCTCGCGCTCACGGTTCCGGGCTCCGTCACGAGCGCCCGGCCTGCCGACGCCCAGGCCTATGGCGACGCCGAGCTCGAGGCCGCTACCGAGGAGCGGCTGCTCGCAAAGCAAGAGGCCGCCCCCGCGCTGACCGCTGGGTCCGAAGATTCAGCCGCAGGAGGCGCGCACTGGTACCGCATCCTCACCCTGGCGGGCCTCGTCCTGCTCGCGGTTCTCACTTTGGCCTATAATCTCGACATCGGCTTCGTCGCGATCAGCATCGGGCTGGCCCTGTCGCTGATCGCCCCGAACCTGCAGAAGCGCGCCATGGGGCAGGTCGCCTGGCCGGAGATCATGCTGATCACCGGCGTGAGCACCTATGTCGTGGTGCTCGAGAAGATGGGCACCATCTCCTTCGTCGGCGACAGCGTCGCCACGCTCGCCTCGCCGATGCTCGCGGCCCTGCTGCTCTGCTTCATCGGCGCGGTGGTCTCGGCCTTCGCCTCGTCGACGGCGGTGCTTGGCTCGCTCATCCCGCTCGCCGTGCCGTTCCTGCAATCGGGCACGGGCGTCAGCGCGGTCGGCTTCGTCGCCGCCATGGCGGTGGCCTCCACCATCGTCGACGTCAGCCCCTTCTCCACCAATGGCGCGCTTGTCCTAGCCAACGCCCAGGGCGTCGATCGAGAGGCCTTCTTCCGCAAGCTGATGGCCTATGGCGCGGCCGTCACGCTGATCGCCCCGATCGTCGTCTGGTTCCTGTTCGTCGTCCTGTGAGCCTTGCCTTTCGCCGGAAGCAAAGGAGATGACCCGTGAAGCTCTCTCGATCGGTACCCGGACTGGAGGCCGCGCCGGCCTTCCTGAGCGACCTCATCGACACGCTGACGGAGCGGGGGCGCTCCCTGCTCCGGCAAAGGGAGCCTCGCGGCGCAGTCCCCAAGGACACGCTTCCGGAGCTCGGCGAATTGCTGCTGTCGCGCCGGGGCGAGGCGTCCGGCGTGGTCCTGGCGCAAGCCCTAGCCGCCGGCTATGCCGCCGCCGACCCGGTGAGGAGGCTGGAGTTCCTGACGGCGCTGGCGGACCGCTTCGGGCCGGACCGGCGCCGCATCGAGATCGCGATGGAGACGGCTCGCCGCGGCGATACGCCCGATAGCCTGGAAGATCTGCATGCCGCAGCCGAGCCGCGCCGCCAGGAGCTGCTCCGGCGCCTCAACCTCGCCCCCGGAGGCACCACGGCTCTGGTGCGCATGCGCGAAGAGCTGCTCGGGCATCTGGCCGACCATCCGGAACTGAAGCGGGTCGATGCCGATTTCAGCCATCTCTTCTCGTCCTGGTTCAACCGGGGGTTCCTGGTGCTTCGCCCGATCGACTGGTCCACGCCGGCCAACATCCTCGAGAAGATCATCCGCTACGAGGCCGTGCATGCGATCCAGAACTGGGACGATCTGCGCAACCGCCTCGAGCCCGAGGACCGCCGTTGCTACGGCTTCTTCCACCCGCAGCTCGTCGACGAGCCGCTCATCTTCGTGGAAGTGGCGCTGACGCGAAGCATCCCCGGCGCGATCGGGCCGCTGCTCGACCTTGCCCGCAAGCCGACGCCGGCCGCCGAGACCACGACCGCGGTGTTCTACTCGATCTCGAACACCCAGAAGGGGCTGGGCGGCGTCTCCTTCGGCAACTTCCTGATCAAGCAGGTGGTGGAGAACCTCAAGCGCGAGCTGCCCAATCTCAAGACCTTCGTCACGCTGTCGCCTGTCCCCGGCTTCGCAAGCTGGCTGGCGCGCGAGCGAAGGGCTGAAGGCTCGGCCTGCCTTGATGCTACGGCCCGGCAGGCCTTCGCGACGCTCGACGAGCCAGGCTGGCACGAGGATCCGGCCAAGCTCGAGAGGCTCAGGGAACCGCTTCTGCAGGCGGCCGCCTATTACTTCCTGAAGGCGAAGGATGCGAAGGGCCGGCCGGTCGATCCCGTGGCGCGGTTCCATCTCGGCAACGGTGCCCGCCTGGAGCGGCTGAACCTCTTCGGCGATCTCTCGGCCAAGGGCCTGAAGCAGTCGCACGGTCTAATGGTGAATTATCTCTACGCGCCCGACGAGATCGAGGCGAACCACGAGGCGTTCGCCGAAAACGGCAAGGTCGCGGCCTCCGCTTCTGTCCGCAAAACCCTGCGCGCCGATCTTCCCTCCCGCGACCTGGTGCCGGCGCCATGACCGCCATCTCGCTCGAGACCCTCATGCGATCCGTCATCGATCCCCGTTTTGGAGCCCTTGCCATGAACGCGAACCTGTTTGACCGGCTGGAGCGCGGGGTCACCGACCCGGCCAGGACAGCGATCACGACCCCTGCCGGCGAGACCGTCAGCTATGCCGGGCTCATCGCGCTGGCCGGCCGTCTCGCCAATGTGCTGGTCGCCCGCGGGGTCAAGCCGGGCGATCGCGTCGCCGTCCAGGTCGAGAAGTCGGTTCCGGCCATGGTGCTCTATCTCGCGGCGGTGCGGGCGGGCGCCGTCTACCTGCCGCTCAACACGGCCTATACGCTCGCCGAGCTGGAATACTTCATCGGCGACGCAGAGCCTTCACTGGTCGTTTGCGATCCCGGCAGGCGCGAGGGTATCGCCGCCATCGCCGCGAAGGTCGGCGGCCGCGTCGAGACGCTGGACGCAAGCGGGCAGGGCACGCTGAGCGAGGCTGCCGATCAGGCCCCGGAAGCCTTCGCGACGGTGCAAAGGGCGGGCGATGACCTGGCCGCTATCCTCTACACCTCGGGGACGACGGGCCGCTCCAAGGGCGCCATGCTGACGCATGACAACCTCGTCTCGAATGCGCTGACCCTGAAGCAGGTCTGGCGCTTCACCGAGGGCGATACGCTCATCCACGCCCTGCCGATCTACCATACCCATGGCCTGTTCGTGGCCTGCAACGTGACCCTGTTCTCCGGCGCGTCGATGCTCTTCCTGCCGAAATTCGATGCCGACGAGATCCTGGCGCTGATGCCGCGGGCGACAGCGCTGATGGGTGTGCCGACCTTCTATGTGCGCCTGTTGCAGCATCCGGGGCTGACGCCGGAGACGACCGCCGGCATGCGCCTGTTCGTCTCGGGTTCGGCGCCGCTGCTGGCCGAGACGCATCGCGAATGGAGCGCCCGCACCGGCCACGCCATCCTCGAGCGCTACGGCATGACCGAGACCAACATGAACACCTCAAACCCCTATGATGGGGACCGGGTGCCGGGTGCTGTCGGGTTGCCGCTGCCGGGCGTGGCCGTCCGCATCACCGATCCGGAGACGGGGGCGGAGCTGGCGCGCGGCGAGATCGGCATGATCGAGGTCAAGGGGCCCAACGTGTTCAAGGGCTATTGGCGCATGCCGGAGAAGACCGCGGCGGAATTCCGCCCGGACGGCTTCTTCATCACCGGCGACCTCGGCAAGCTCGACGAGCGCGGCTATGTCCACATCGTCGGTCGTGGCAAGGACCTCGTGATCACGGGCGGGTTCAACGTCTATCCGAAGGAGATCGAGGACGAGATCGACGCCATTCAGGGCGTGTCCGAGTCGGCGGTGATCGGCCTTCCGCACGCCGATTTCGGCGAGGGGGTGACGGCGGTCGTCATCCGGTCCAAGGAAGCGCCGGTAGACGAGCGCGCGATAATGGCCGCGCTCGACGGCCGGCTTGCGAAGTTCAAGTTGCCCAAGCGCATCGTCTTCATCGACGAATTGCCGCGCAACGCCATGGGCAAGGTACAGAAGAACGCCCTGCGCGAGAGGTTCAGCGGGCTCTACCAGACATCGGCCAAGGCTCGCTGAAGACCTGCTAGTGGAGGCAGCCGACTGGCGCGGCCACCTCCGGCGTAGATGTCCCCACCGCATGATGGGCATGTGCGACCGACCGTTCTTGTATCCGGGGCGCCGCCCTATATGAAGAAAAAGGAAACGCTCAAGGTTCAGTCACATCCGTAAAAGGAGCTGTTCCTTGATCCTGTCTCTTCTCTCTCGTTCGCTGGTCCGCACAGGTCTCGAGGTCGCTCGCTTGAGGCGCCAGCTTGATCGCCGCGGCAAGGAGCGTTCGCTCTGGACCGCCTTGCTCGCAGCCCGCTTGCAGGAGGCTGATGGTTTGGTCGCCGACCATCTGCGCCTCGGTGTCCAGGCTGATCAGCTGATCGGTAACCGGCTCGAGGGATGGGCGTTTCACCGCTGACGCAAACGGCGGACCTTCAAAGTTGCCGTCAGCCTTCTGGGTCGGGGTTGCGATCGTGGCCATGATGTCTCTCCTTCGGGTAGTCGGGGACCATCGCCGACGCCTGAAGAAAGGGGCAAGCGGAGGGAAACCCCCGAAGCGGGGTTGACGGCACAAGGCGAACACGCCCCCGCGCAAAGAGGGCTGTCGCACTGTCAAAGCCCCGGTCGGTCTTCCAGGTATTGGCGTAGCGATCACGATGCCCGGGTTGTGGCGGCGAAATCGCGCTTTTCAACCGCGCAGTCTGCGTGCGCTTAGCGTTGGGTTGCAGAGACCTTTTCGACCATAGCCGGATTAGACGCTTCCATATTCCGCGCCTGCTGACCTGCCAGCCCAGCGAAGGGCTGGATGCGTTAGCGATCGAATAATCCGTCGAAGATGCGGCGCACATCCTCTGACGGGTCCATCCGCAGCTCCGCGCCGTCAATGCCGAAAACCTGCGTCGCTCGCCTCTCGGCATCGTATGGTGCCCAGGGAGCGGTCCCGTCGGTCCGGACGAAGGTCGCTAAGGCTTCGTTCATGCTGCCGGGGCCTTTGACGGCCGACGGCCTGCCGTAGGGCCCCGGCTGATTCCAGATCAGGCCCAGATCGGCGATATGGGGCGCCTGGCCGGCGAAGGGCCCGGCAGGGAGCGGCCGGTCGTTGCGGTAGACCCAGGTCGGCTGTCCAGCCGCCGCATGAAGCTCGGCCAGCCGGGTCGACGGCAGTTCGTATTCCTCCGCAGTCAGCAGCCGGAGGCGACGCGCACTTGCAGGCAGGCCAGGCCATGCGCGCGAGGCACGCATCTCGGCCTCCGCCATAAGGCTCGGCGACAGATGCGTCAGCAGCCGCCCGTCCCATGCTTCCGTCGTATTGCCGCCGCCATGCCATGGCTTGCCGATGAACGCTGCCGCCTCGTCGCGAGCTGTTCCGATCAGGAGCGGCACCGGCTGGCAGGGCCACAACCGCTGCGGCGCCAGCGGCAGGAATACCCCGTCCAGCACGGCACGAAACGGTTGCCGCCGCACCTCTTCCCGAGTCAGCCGCATCTGCAGGGCGATAAGGTCGGCGACCGGCATCGTCCGGAGATGCTGCAAACCACCGCCGGCAAGCGCCAGAGCTCGCTCGGCGACCGCGACCGCCGCATCGAGGCCGTGGACCGTGTCGCCGCCGCCGGAACTCGAGAACGCCGCGTGGAACAGGCCTGCGGTGGATGGGGCAGCCAAGAGCGCGGCGACGTTCTTTGCCCCAGCCGACTCGCCCCCGAGCGTCACCCGACCAGGATCGCCGCCAAAGGCGGCGATGGCCTGCTGAACCCAGCCGAGCGCCACGATGATGTCGCGCAGGGTGTTGTTACCGCTGCCGCGAAAATCCTCGCCGAAGATGCGCCCGCCCTCGAGGAAGCCGAGCAGCCCGAGCCGATGGCCGACCGTGACGCAGGTGATCCCCGCTCGCGCGAAGGCTGCGCCGTCATAGACCGGCCGGCTGGTGCCGCCGACGATCTGGCTACCGCCGTGCAGCCAGACGAGCACCGGATGCGGCCCGGCTCCAGCCGGTGACCAGATATTGAGGTAGAGACAGTCCTCGCTCGCCGTTACCGGCGGCATGGCGTCGGGGTCACCGGGATAGAAGCCCGGATCGGCCGGTTGCGGCGCTGCCGGTGCAAAGGTCAGCGCGTCGCGCGTCCCGGCCCATGGGGGAAGCGGTTGTGGCGGCCGGAAACGCAGTGCGCCGACCGGCGCGGCAGCGTAGGGAACGCCCCTGAAGCACAGGATCTCGCCCGAGCGCACACCACGCAGCCGCCCAAAAGGCGTGTCGACAACAATGGCGCGCTCAGCGGGCACCGCGTTCCGGGACGCACTATGCAGCATCAGGCGTGGTCTCGATGACGGCTGGTCTGGCTCTGGCCGGAGCGCCCGTGATCGCGTGTGCGACCGCGGGAAGCGGCGGCGGCGAAGCCGTCGCGTGCTTACTGGCGGGTAATGTTCCAATAGACAGGCGCCGGCGGGGTGAGCAGACCGGTCAGGTTCGCCCGATGAGCGCGGATCTGGTACTGCACGCCGATCGGCACATAGGGAACCGTCTCCGCGGCGCGGGCCTGGATCTTCTCCGCCAGCGCCTTGCGTTGCTCCTTGTCGGAGAGGTCGGCGAAGGCCGCCCGCATTGTCTCGATCTCCGCATCGCAGGGCCAACCGAACCAGGCCTTCTCGCAATTCGAGCGCAGGCCGAGATGGCTGACCGGCTCCATCATATCGAGACCGCCCGGCCCCGAGATGAAGAGCGACCAGCCGCCCTTGCCGACCTGTTCCTTGCTGGCGCGGCGGGAGACGATCGTCGCCCAGTCCATGGCCTGCAAATCGGTCTTGAAGCCGATGCTCTTCAGCAGCTCGTTAGCGACGGTCGTGAAGGCATGGATGTTAGCGTTCTCGGTCGCATCGAGCAGCACCACCGGCGTTCCGTCGTAGCCGGCCTCCTTGACGAGAGCTTTGGCCCTGGCGAGGTCGATCCTGGGAAAGCCGGCCTCGGCAAAATAGGGCGACGAGCAGACGTAGAACGAGCGGCACGGTTTGCCGAGATCCGGATCATCGATGACCGCGGCGAGGAACTCCGCGCCGTCGACGGCGTAAAGCAGGGCCTGCCGCAGCTTCGGATTATCAAACGGCGGCTGGATCGAATTGAGGCGGATCTGCTGCGCCACGCCGATGTCGTCCTGGCGCGCAAGCACGATGTCCTTCGACTTCTTGGCGAGCGGAATGAGGTCTCCGGAGATTTCCTCGTTGATGTCGATCTCTCCTTTGAGCAGGGCGTTGAGCGCCGTCTGCTGGTCCGGAATGATCTGCCATTCGACGCGGTCGACCTTGACCACCTTGCCGCCGGAGAGGCCGGCGGGGGGCTCGGTGCGCGGGGCGTAGGCCGCGTTCTTCGTAAACACCAGCCGGGCGCCGGCCATCCATTCGTCCTTCTTGAAAATAAATGGACCGGAGCCGACATGGTCCGTGACGGCCTGGTTGGGCGGCGTCACCGAGGCGATGCGGGCGGGCATGATGAAGGGCACCGGAGCGCCGGGCTTGCCGAGTGCATCGAGCACCATTCCCCAGGGCGACGTCAGCGTCAGACGGACGGTCTTGGCATCCACCGCCTGCCAGGCGGCGCCGCGCTGGTTGAGTTGCTGCCCCATGCTGTCATTGACACTCCAGCGCTTCAGCGAGGCGATCACATCGTCCGCCGTGACAGGCTGACCGTCGCTGAATCTGAGGCCGTCGCGCAGTGCGAAGGTCCAGATCCTGCCGTCCGCGGACGTCTCCCACTTGTCGACCATCTGCGGCTTGATCGCCAGTTTGTCGTCGACCGCGAACAGCGTGTCGTAGATCATGTAGCCGAAATTGCGCGCCATGGAATCCGAGCCGAGTATCGGATCCAACACCTTGACGTCTCCGGACGGCTTCACCTTGAGCACGCTGTCGGCCAGGGCCGGCCCCGCGACGACGAGCATGGCACCGCCGAAGAGCGCTGCCGCCAATGCTTTCAAAACCATGGTTCCTCTCCCTTATTGTTCGATTATTGTTCGATTGGGTTGTCTGTGCCGATGTCGGCGGCCAGTTCCTCCGATTGCATCGCGCCGCGTTGCAGGTAGGCGTAGGTTGCGAGCGCCAGGCCCGCCGCCGGTTCCCGCCCCAATTCCGCGTTCGCGAAGGTGACGTCCACTGCCGAAGCCCCGCCGAAAAGGCTGGCATCTATTCCGCCGAGAATGGTGGCGTGCGCCTGATCGCCGAGTTCTGCCGGCCAGCCGGCCACCACCACGCGCCGGATCGGCGTCAGGTTGAGTGCATTGCCGATGGCGAGCCCCAATCGCGCCAGGCGTGTCATGAGGTCACGTCGGACACGCGCCGACAGCTTGAGCCCGCCTAGCCGCCACTCGCCCATCGTCAGCAGGTCCTGCTCGCGGATGCCGATGGCCGGCGCGATGGCCGCTGTCGAGACATAGGCCTCAAGGCAGCCCGAATGGCCGCAGCGGCAGCGGGGCCCCCGCGGATCGAGCACCATATGGCCGATCTCGCACGGCGCCACTTCGCCGCTTGCGGCAAAGTCGTCGACCAGCGCCGCAGCCACGCCGTGGCCGACGAAGGTGTAGAGATAGGGTCCGCCGGCCAGGCTAACACCATGCTTCAGCCGGTGGGCGACGGCGCGCGTCACGATTGAGTTGGCGGCAAGGAGCGCGACGCGCGGCAACACCGCCTGGATGTCCGCCAGGATCGCTCCCGGATCGAGGGCGATGATGGGATTGTTCCGCAGCGTGTCGTGATAGCCCGGGATCGAGACCGCGATCTGGCAGAGCTCGATTCCGGCCCGGTGAAGATGACCGGTGAGCTGGTGCAGAGCGCGGCGATAAGTGGCTCTTACGGTTTCCGGTTCGGTGCCGTCAGGCAGTTCCAGCCATTCCGAGAAGCGGACCTCTCCCGTCAGCGATCCGGCGCCTACATGCACCCGGCCGCTGGAAAATTCGACGGCGCCAACAAAGCGATTCTTACTTAGTGTTAGAAAAGAGCTCGGCCCACCTTGATAGGGCGCCGTTCGCTTGGACTCATCGACCAACTCCTCGGCCTTCAGGTCAGTGACGATGCGCGATATGCTTGCGTCCGTCAGGCCGACATTGTTGGCCAAACCCGGGCGAAATGAGCCGTTGGAGCACCAGAGATAGCGCAAAACCGCTGAACGCGTATCTCGCCGGCTTCTCGGCGCCTTCATATCTCCACCCATTTTTATTTTTGCTATATGTAATAATGATGATGTGGCGTGGTTGGATTGTCAACAAGCCACCTGTCCGCCACGACGGACCTGCGTCACGGCGTCAAACGGGAAGTTGTATTGGGGGCGTTGTCACGTTAACTCCGAGGTGGTGGCAAGCGGTGTAGATGGGCTCGCATGATCCTGCCCTGCGTCAGCTACAAGCGTCATCGGTTTCCTCCGGCGATCATTGCCCATACGGTGTGGCTGTACTTTCGCTTTCCCCTGAGCCTTCGCCTGGTAGAGGAGATGCTGCTGGAGCGCGGTTTTGCTGTCTCCTATGAGACGGTTCGGCGCTGGGCCCTGAAATTCGGGCGGGACTATGCCCGCCAGCTCCGGCGGAAGAACCGGGTCCGCGCGACATCTGGCACCTGACGAGGTCGTCGTGACCATCGCCGCTGCCCGCCCCGGCGCGTGATCACCGACAAGCTCGGCTCCTATGCCGCGGCTCGCCGCCAGATCATGTCGGCGATCGAGCATCGCGCGCAATCGAGGCCGATCAGCCCCGTCCACGATCGGCCACGCTGGTCAGAAGATCGCCGAGAAACGCCATGTCCATTGGAGCTCCTGAGGGTTTTCGCCAATCAGGCCGAAGGTCGACGTCGCGACACGGACGGGAATTCCGCCGATCAAGATTTCCGCGTTCTGCTGTCGGGCTTGGTGCTTTTCGCCGTCGGGGCGGCGCTGAAGCCCTCGACCCTGCGCTTGCGGGCGCCAGCGATGTGACGCCGCATCAGCAGCTCCGCGAGGTCGGGATCGCGATCCTCCATCGCCGCCAGGATGCGTTTGTGTTCGACGAGCGCGCGCGCGCGCAGCAATCGGTCGTCGGGCCGGCTTCGGTAGAGGCGTAGCAGCGGATAGAGTTCGGTGCAGAGAAGCTGGATCAACAGCGGATTATTGCTCGCCTGCGCAATCCGGAAGTGAAAATCGCGATCGGCGGTGCCGAGCGCCATCAACGCCCCAGGGGGGGCGGCCGGCAATTGCAATTCGTGCTGCCTGACGCTTTCCGCGAGGCTTGCGAGTTCCTCGTCGCTCATGTTGATCGTGGCGTCGCGAACCGCCAGCCCCTCCAGAACCTCGCGGATCCCGAAGATCGAGTTAAGCATCTCCGGCGTCGCCTCGACGACCCGAGCCCCCTGGTTCGCCAGGCGCGTGATCAGCCTGCGCTCCTGTAGGCGGTGGAGCGCTTCCCGCAGCGGACCGCGGCTGACGCCATAGCGCCGGGCCAGCAGCGGCTCGCTGATCTTCGATCCGAGCGGCAGTTCGCCGCGCAAAATGGCTTCCATCAGCTGATGGAACAGACGCTCGGCCAGGGTTCCAGGCGCCGTGGAATCGAGTAGATTTGTTGGTCCTAAGGGGTCGTCGTGATGGTCCATCGGGCACGGGTTCCTGCAAAGCATCATTATACGGAGGTGCCGGCGTGGCCGGAAAGTCAGGGACGCGGGCGCGTCAAGGCGCGCGACAGGAGCGGTATGGCGGTGACCACGAATAGCGTTCGGAAGGCATGGCAAGCGACGACGAAGCCGACCTCGACCTGAATGGCCAGGGCGATGACCGTCATCTCGGCGAAGCCGCCAGGCGCGAACGCCAGAAACAGCGCCGTGATCGGAAGCGGCAACAGCAATGAGGTAAATTCCGCCGCCATGGCGGCCATCACCAGCAGCAACAGCGTCCAGGCCAGACCGTGCAGCAGCGCGAGCTTGATCTCCGTCAGCCGGCTGCCGGCGAAGCGTGAACCCGAGATACAGCCGATCACCACCTGCATCGCCACGATCAACCATCCCGGTGGCGCTGCCGAAGTCATCCCCGCGGCATGCGCGAGCGCGCTAAACAACATCGGCGCGAGCATCATGCCGCCCCAGGAGCGCAGGCGGCGGCCGAGCAGATAGCCGGCGAGACCGCACCCGAGCAGCACCGTCCAATCGAACATCCCCGCGTCCGGCACGGCGGGAATGGGCGACCTCCTCAGGTCCGCGCCCGCAATGAAGGTCACGAAGAGCGGAATGGCGGTCACCACGGTCACAATCCGCACGGAATGGATCAGGACGAGGCGCCGGATATCGGCCCCAAAAAGCGCGCCCATCAGAGTCATTTCGCCCAGCCCGCCCGGCATCGACGCTAACAGCGCCGTTGGCCGATCGAAGCCGCAAACCCGTCGGAAAAACAGCTGTCCGGCGGCCGAGACAAGCACGAAATAGGCGATCAGGATTGGGATGATCTGCCACCAGCCCGCCAGTTGCTCGACCACCGAGGGCGAGAAGGCGCTGCCGGCCATGACCCCGATCACCGGCCTGGCGCCGTCACGGAAGACGGCGGGCAAGCGCCACCCCGGCCCCGCGAGCGCGAGCACCGCGGTGGCCGCCATCGCCCCCAGCGTCCAAGGCAGGGGCAGTTCGAACAGCCGAAAGACGAAACCACCCGCCGCTCCCGCTGCGAGCGCGCCCGCAACGCGGGTGGCCGCGTCGAGAGGGGCCGCTCGCGGCAGCTTGCCGGTCACTTCTTGCCTAGGCCGAGTTCGACGAGGAGCTCGGTCGCGAGCTGGGTTTCGCTCCGGATGAACGCCTGGTACTCGGCCTCCGGCTGATAGAGATCGAGCCAGCCGCGCTCCGCCAGGAGTTGCCGCCAGCGCGGCGATTTCACCAGAGTCGCGAAGAAGTCAGTAAGGGTCTTGACGCTGGCCGCATCGAGGCTCGGATGCACAGAGACACCACGCCAGTTCGCAAAAACGATATCGTAGCCCAGTTCGCGTAAGGTCGGCACTTCGAGCTTGGGCAACCTTTCCGGCGCAGCCACCGCGAGCAGGCGCAGCTTGCCGGCCTCGATCTGGGTGATGAAATCCTGCAATCCGCCGCCGACCACCGTGGCCTGCCCGTTCAGCGCAGAAATCACCACCTCGCCGGTATTGGGGTGAGGAATGAAGTTTAGCTTCTGCAACGGAACCCCGGCCTGCTTGGCAATCCGCGCGAAAAACAGGTTCTCGGTTGAGCCTGGAGAGCCGCCCCCCCAGGCTACGGAGCCGGGATTGGCCTTGAACCGGTCGACCAGTTCCTTGAACGACTTGATGTCCGACTCGCTCCGGACAGCCACGACCTCGTATTCGCCGGCCAGCCGCGCAATCGGACGGACATCGGCCAACGACACGGGCGTGTTGTTCGTCAGGGGAAAGAAGACGGTACCGGCGCCCTGCACCACCACGGCCTGCGGATTGCCCTTCTTGCTCGTCACGAATTGCGAGATCGCGACCATGCCGCCGCCACCGGGCACATTGGTGACACGCGCACCTGTCGCGAGACGGTCTTGGCGCACCGTGTCCTCGATCGCCCGGGCCGCCTGATCGAGCCCGCTGCCCGGGCCGCCGGGGACCGTGATGTCGAGCAGCTTGATCGCCTGCGACCAGGCGGGCAGCGCGAGGCACGAGAGACCGGCCGAAAGGGCGGCGGCGAGAACGGCACGTCGATTCAAGGTCATGGTCAAGATGGTGTCCTCCCAGTGGTATTCTGATTTGCTGGCGATTGTTCAGACGTTTTCGCGCGCAGCGGCGAGGAGGCTTTGGGCTTCATCGCGAAACTGCTCCTCGTGCGCCAGGCGACTGTCGAGACCGACCAGCGCGTTGTAGTCGTCGAGCGACATCAACATGGCTTCGACGCGCGCCAGGGACTGCGCCGCGATTAGCGTGTCGAGCATCCCACCAACCGCTTGCGCGGCGGCAAAAAGGCTGACCGATGGAAGGCTGATGCTTGCCACGCCCAACGCACGAAGCTCGGCGATATCGAGCGCGCGATCACGTGACGCCTGAGACAGCGTGGCGAAGAACGGACAAGGCACCTCGGCTATTGCGCGCGCAATTTCAGCCGGCTTGTCGACGCCCTGGGGTTTGGCGATATCGGCTCCCGCCTCAAGGAACAGCCGGCAGCGATGCAAGGCTTCGTCGATGCCGTGGTCGGCATAGGCATCCGTGCGGGCAATGATCACCAGTTCGGGGTCGCGTCGCGCCGCGACCGCAGCCCGGATCTTCGCCAGCATCTCCTCGAGGTCCACCACCGCCTTGCCGGCCATGTAGCCGCAGCGGTTCGGGTAGACTTGGTCGCCCAGCATGATGCCTGCGACACCGGTCGCTTCAAAGGCGCGCACCATCTGCGTAACGTTGTGGACGCCACCGAAACCTGTGTCGCCATCCACCGAGACCGGCTCGTCGACGGCAGCGCAAATCCGGCCGTAGTGTTCGGCATAGTCGCGCATGTTCGACTGACCGATATCGGGCCCGCCCAGCATCGAGCCGATCGCGGCATATCCGCCGGCACCGAGCAGTTTGAAACCGGCCCGAGCGGCAAGGCGCGCCGAGAGCGCGTCATAGACCCCGGGCACAACCTGTCCCGCGCGTTCGGCGATGAGGCTGCGGTAGTGTTGTCGATTGTTCATCGCATTTTCCAGTCGAGATACGAGGCAGTGGTCAGCCCAAGGCCGGCGTGGCGAGCCGAGCGCTCCGCCAGCGCATGAGCGGCGGAAGCAACACGATTGCCGCGGTTAGCGCGAGGAGCGCAGCCGACACCGGGTTGGTGAGGAAGACGGTCCAGTCGCCCTGGCTGATCGCAAGTGAACGGCGAAGCTGCTGCTCGATGAGCGGGCCGAGGATGAGGCCGAGGATGCAGGGCACGATCGGGACGTTGAGCAGCCGCAGCACGAAACCGAAGAGGCCGACCGCCCAGAGGATCACGAGATCGATCGTATTGCCGTTGAGTGCGTACGTCCCGAGCGAAGCCAGCACCAGGATGCCGCCATATAGCAAGGGTTTCGGGATCGTCAGCAGCCGAACCCAGATGCCGACCATCGGCAGGTTCAGCACCAGCAACAGCACGTTGCCAATATAAAGGCTGGCGATCAGCCCCCAGACCAGATCGGGATTGCTCTGGAAGAGCATGGGCCCGGGGCGCAGGCCGTATTGCTGGAATGCCGCCAGCAAAACGGCAGCGGTGGTGGACGTCGGCAGCCCAAGTGCCAGCAGCGGCGCGAGCGCACCGGCTGCCGAGGCGTTGTTGGCAGCCTCAGGACCGGCCACGCCCTCGATCGCGCCATCGCCGAATTCAGCCGGGTTGGCTGCGAGCCGCTTTTCGAGCGTGTAGGACAGGATCGTCGGGATCTCGCTCCCGCCGGCCGGGATCGCGCCGATCGGGAAGCCGATGACCGTGCCGCGCAGCCAGGGCTTCCAGGAGCGCTTCCAGTCGTCCCGGCTCATCCAGATCGAGCCGCGCAGGGTATGCATCTTGTCCGGCGCGCCGCCTTCGCGGCTTGCGACATAGAGCGTCTCGCCGACCGCAAACAGACCGACCGCGACGACCACGGTGTCGATACCGTCGAGCAACTCGGGGATGCCGAAGGCAAAACGCGCCTGGCCGGTCTGCGGATCGAGTCCCACCGAGCCGAGCAGCACGCCGATGAAGAGCGCCGCCAACCCCATGCCGACCGAGCGGCCAAGCATCACTGTCACGGTCGCAAGCGACAGGATCATCAGCGAAAAATAGTCGGGCGCGGTCAGTCGCACCGCGACCTCGACGAGCAGGGGCGCGGCAAAGGTCAGGCCGATCGTGGCGATGGTACCGGCGACGAACGATCCGATCGCCGCTGTCGCCAGAGCCTGTGCGCCGCGGCCCTTGCGCGCCATGGCGTTGCCGTCGATCGCCGTCATCATCGCCCCGGCCTCGCCAGGCGTGTTGAGCAGGATCGAGGCGGTCGAGCCGCCATATTGCGCCCCGTAATAGATGCCCGCGAACATGATGAAGGCGGAGATCGGATCGAGACCGATCGTCAGCGGCATCAGCAGCGCCACCGTCGTGGCGGGGCCGATGCCCGGCAGCACGCCGATCGCCGTTCCGAGCGTCACGCCCAGCACCGACCAGGCGAGGTTGATGGGTGTCAGGGCGACGCTGAAGCCATGAAGCAGCGATGCGAGAGTATCCATGGACCTATCTCCGCCTAAGCCGCTATCGCGCAGCGCTGAAAAGGGCGTCGAGCGGGCCCAATGGAAGGTTCAGCCCCAAGCCGAGATTGAACGCCACAAGGATGAAGGCACCGACGCCGGCGCCAATTGCGAGGTTGCGCCAGATGCGGCGGTCGCCGAACGCCCGGGTGCCGGCGACGAACACCGTCGCCGTTACGGGTATCCAGCCCAGGCTGGTGATGAATGCAGCTTCGAACAGTAGCGCCGCCGAGATCAGGACGACCGGGAGCCAATCCATCGGCGACTCGTCGGCCGATACGGCAACTGGCGCCTTGGAGGAGGCATCGAGCACGATCAGTAGCGCTGACAGGCACAGGCCAGCACCGATCATCAGCGGAAAAAGACGGGGCCCCGCCGCATCATAGGAGAAGCCAACCGGAATCGAGAACGCCCCGGCGAGAACGGCGAGGCCGAGGAGCAGAACGGCGCCACCAAAGGCTACCTCCGGCGTGAACTTGACCGTCATGATCATTCCTCCACTCGCCGATCTTCAAGGCCCTGGGCCCACCACGGCGTTGGCACCGGACACTACTGGCCGATCACATATTGTCAACATATCTTGCCGTACTAGCCAATAGAGAGCGTAAAACAGGCTAAAATGCCAAAAAGTGTTGACATATCTCGAGTTGAAAGCGTATCTCGCGGCAATCGACGGAGCGCGGGAGGATCGGTTTTGCATCTCAGAAAGACTGTCATCGAAGGCCGCATGAGCACGGAACTACGCCGGCAGCTCGCCAATGATGCGCGGCCACTTCCAGCCATCTCGGGGGCAACCGCACACCATGCACAGCTCGCAGAAGCGGCGGGCTTCCGGCTGTTTTCCTTGTCCGGTTCGCAGGCCGCGGCCCATATTCTCGGACTGCCGGACGCGGGGCTGATGACATTGACCGAAGCCGCCGAGAACATCCGCCATATCTGCCAGGCAGTCACAATCCCGGTCATCGCCGATTGCGAAACGGGTTTCGGCAATGTTCTGAACACGACGCGAGCCGTTCATGAGTTTATCACGGCGGGTGTCGCAGGCTTCTTCCTGGAGGATCAGGTTTCCCCCAAGCGTTGCGGCTTCACCAAGGGACTCGAGGTCATCCCCGCGGAGGAAGCGGCCGGAAAATATCGCGCCGCGGCCGCCGAACGGGACAAGCTGGACCGGGACGTCGTCATTCTGGCGCGCACCGACGCCCGTGCCGCGGTGGGCGGCAGCGTCGACCAGGTTTTGCGCCGCTGCGAACTCTATCTCGAAGCCGGCGCCGACATGCTGATGGTGATGGCGCTACAGAGCCGCGAAGAGATGCGCCGGGTGATGGAGGCCTTTCCGGGCATCGACATTTACATCAACGCCAGCGCGGTGCGCCCGGCGCTGACACATGCCGAATATCTGGATTTCGGCGTGGCGACCTACAATGTCTCCATCTCGAAAGTCGCCCAGATCATGATGGAGACGTTTCTACGCGATTATCATGCGCGCGGTGCGGACGCCTTCAACGCTTTCATGGACGAGCAGACATCCCTGCGGAACGGTACGTTCGGCTATCTCGAACTCACAGGCTTCCCGGCAGTCCTGGACCTCGAGCGCCGCTTCCTGCCGGAGGAATCCCTCAAGAAGTACGAAGCCTCTCTCGGGGAATACGATCCCAGGGGTTAGTACGCCCTGGGGAGGCACAAATCGGACGGCAGCAGTAGGTCATAGAGCGGTGGCACCCCACCATTGTGATCGTTGCGAGGGGTGGCCTAGGTACACAGCTTAGGTGTCTGTCGCGTCGTCTCAGCTCGCTTGCGACCGCGGGTTGAGCACATCGCGGAGGTGGTCGCCGATCAGGTTGATCGCCACGACTGTCACAAGCAGCGCGAGCCCCGGATAAAAGCTGATCCAGAACTTCCCCGAAAGCATGTACTGGTAGCCATTGGCGATCAGCATGCCGAGGCTGGGCTCAGTGACGGGAACGCCGAGCCCGAGGAAAGAGAGCGTCGCCTCCAACGCGATCGCACGCGCGATCTGCACGGTCGCGATCACCATCAGCGGCGGGAGGCAGTTGGGCAGGAGGTGGCGCCAAAGGATGCGCATCGGCCGCGCGCCCATGGCGCGGGCCGCCTCGATATACTCCTTGCGGCTTTCGATCAGCGCGCTGGCGCGGGCGGTGCGGGCGTAGACCGCCCATTCCACGATGACGAGCGCGAGCACGACATTGGCGATGCCCTTGCCGAGGAAGGCGAGGATCATCAGCGCGATCAGGATCGTCGGAAAGGAGAGCTGCAGGTCGACCAGCCGCATCAGCGCGGTCTCGATGCGCCCGCCGGCATAGGCGGCAAACAGCCCCAGCGTCGTGCCGACCGCTGCCGCCAGCAGGGCCGATGAGATGCCGACGACAAGCGAAATCCGCAGCCCGTAGAGGATGGCCGAGAGCATGTCGCGGCCCTGGTCGTCGGTCCCCAGCCAATAGGTCATGCCCGCGCCGGAGACCGCGCCCGGCGGCAGGCGTCCATCCAGGATGTCGAGCTGCATCAGATCATACGGGTTCTGCGGCGAGATCCAGGGCGCCAGCAGCGCCGCCAGCACGATCGCGGCAAAGGCGACGAGGCCGGCCATGGCCAGGCGCGAGGAGGCGAAGGCGCGCAGGAAGCGGCGCAGCGGCGTCGCGCGCGGCGGGCTCGCAATCTCTGCGCTCGAAGTCGGCGCGGTCATCGGCCCAGCCTCACGCGCGGATCGAGCGCCGTGTAGAGGCAGTCGACGAGGAGGTTGATGATCACGAACATCAGCACGATGATCATGAGATAGGCGACGATCATCGGCCGATCCAACACATGGATGCTGTCGATGATCAGCTTGCCCATGCCGGGCCAGGCGAAAATCGTCTCCGTCACCACGGAAAAGGCGATCACCGAGCCGAATTCGAGCCCGATGATGGTGACGACCGGGATCATGATGTTCTTCAGCAGGTGGCGGAAGATGACCCGGCCCTCGGGCAGGCCCTTGGCGCGCGCCGTCCGGATGAAGTCTTGGGGCACGACCTCGCGGGTCTCGGCCCGCACCAGCCGCATCACGAGCGAAATCTTGAACAGCGCCAGGTTGAGCGCCGGCAGCACGAGATGCTGCAGACCGTCGAGCGTCAGGAAGGACCAGCCGATGCCGAACAGCTCGCGCGTCTCGCCGCGCGCCCCAGACGGCAGCCAGCCGAGCTGGACGGCGAAGACCATGATCAGCAGCAGGCCGACCCAGAAGCCCGGCAGGGAAAAGCCGAGGATCGAGCCGGTCATGATCACCCGCGTCAGCGGCGCATTCGGCTTGAGGCCGGCATAGAGCCCCAGCGGAATGCCGATGAAGGTTGCGAGCAGCATGGCGCAGACGGCGAGTTCGAGCGTCGCCGGCATACGCTGCAGGATGATCTTCAGGGCGGGCTCGTTATAGACGAAGCTGCGGCCGAGATCGCCATGCAGCGCCCCGTTCAGGAAGGACAAATACTGCGCCCAGAGCGGGCGATCGAGCCCGAAGGCGGTGATCGCGCGCAGCCGCTCGGCCTGGTCGGCATCGGGCGAGATCAGCACCGCGACGGGGTCGCCGATGACGCTGATGCCGATGAAGACGATCACCGTCATCGCCAGCACGACGAACCCGGCCTGGAGCAGGCGCTGAAAGAACCATCCGGCCATTGTTCCCCCGCTACCTGCCGAGCTTGGAGCCGGCGCCTTCGCGGTCGAAGCACCCGGCGACGCTGCGGCTCAGCTCGCTCTTCTTGATGCGCTGCGTCGGCGTCTTCGGGAATTCGTCGATGCCCTCGATATAGCGCGGAATCTGGAAATAGGGCAGCCGCTGCTCGCACCATGCGACGAGGCCGGCCGGGTCGAGCGCGCGGCCAGGCGTGGGCCGGATGAAGAGCTTGAGGTCGTCATCGCCCATCTCGCTGGGCACGCCGATCAGCGCGCATTCCTCGATCTCGTCATGGGTCAGGACGACGCGCTCGACCTCCCAGGCCGAGATGTTGACGCCGCGCCGCCTGACGCTGTCCTTCTTGCGCCCGCAATAGAACAGGAAGCCGTCCTCGTCCCTGCGGGCGAGGTCGCCGGTCGAGAACCAGCTATCCCTGACCAGCGCCGCGCCGGCCTCCTCCATGCGGAAATAGCCCTTGAAGGCGAGGCCGGGCTCGCGCGGCAACACCATGATCTCGCCGGGCTCGCCGACCGCGACCTCGGCGCCCGCCTCATCGAGCAGGCGCACCTCGTAGAAGGGCAAGGGCCTGCCGCAGGAGCCGAGCCGGCCCTCAGGGTTGATCGTGACGAAGGTCGTCATCTCCGAGAGGCCGTAACCCTCATAGAGCGAGACCGCGAAGCGCTCTTCGAAAGCGCGCCAGACATCCAGCGGGCAGCCGCCGCCCCAGGCCATCCTGACCTTGTGGTCGCGGTCGCGCGGGCTTGCCGGCTGCTTCAGCAGCAGCGGCAGCACGCCGCCGAGATAATGGATATGGGTCACCTCGAAGCGGCGCACCTGCTCCCAGAATTGCGAGGCGCTGAACTTCTCGACCATGGCGAGCGTGATCGGCTGCATCAGCGCCGCGATCAGCACCGCGACGCCGGCGCCGTGATGCAGCGGCTCCCAGAGCAGGAAGACGTCGCCGGCGCTCGCGCCCGTCAAGGCGAGCGTGCCCATCGGGCCGGCGCGCAGGCTGCGGTCGGTCTTGAGCACGCCCTTCGGCTCGCCGGTGGTGCCGGAACTCGGGGTGATCGCGATGATGTCGTCGGCCGCGACCGTCACCGGCGGCGGCAAGGGGCTGCCGCGCTCGAACAAGCTGGCGAGGCTTTGCGCGCCATCGTCGCCGCGCCAGAACACGGAGAGCCCCGGCAACCACCCGACGACCGGCGCGAGCGGCTCGGCATAGGCGGCATCGGCGATCAGCGCCTGCGGCTCAAAGCGGTCGAAGACGAAGTCGAGCGCCGCCCCCTTGAGATGGATATTGACGGGGATGCGCACGAGCCCGGCCTTGGCCAGCGCGAAGATGACAATGATGTGCTCGGGATGGCTCGGCAGCATTACCGCGACGCGGTCGCCCTGCTTCAGGCCGGAGTCGAGCAGCGCATTGGCGAGGCGGTTGATGGCCGCGTCGAGCCGGCCGATCGTCCAGCTCTCATCCTCGAAGCGGCAATAGACATGGCCCGGATCGCTAGCGGCGCGCCGGTCCCAGAGCTGTGCGATCGTGATCTCGTTGGTCTGCATTGAGGCGGTCCGTGGTGACGGTCATCTCCGGAGGGAGGACGGCGCTCAGCCGTTCTTCCTGGCGGCGCGCTTGGCGAGGAACTCTTCCATCATCCGGGCGGGCTCGCCCGTGGCGTAGGCCTCGCGCTGGTTACGGATACCGGCGGCCAGGGAGTCGCGGAAGCCGGCCTCGGTGACCTCGCGGAAGCGGGCGCGATTGAGACGCATTGCGACGGGCGGCTTGGCCGCGAGTTCGGTGGCGAGCGCGAATGCCGCCTCCATCACCTTGTTCTGCGGCACGAGACGGTTGATCACGCCGATGCGGAAGCACTCATCGGCGTCCATCATGCGCCCTGTCAGGGTCAGGTCGATGGTGCGGCCGAGCCCGATCAGCTCGCGCATGATCCAGGGGCCGGTGGTCGAGGCTATGCCGGAATTGATCTCGGGCTGGCCCATGGTGACGCCGGGGTGGCCGATGCGCAGGTCGCAGAGCAGCGCGACTTGGAAGGCGGAACCGGCGGCGACGCCATTCAGTGCGGCGATGATCGGCTTTGAGAGCGAGCGGATCCGGTCGTAGAGGCGCTCCCATTCGCCGATCCAGAGTTCGGCGCGGTCGGGGTCGAAGGTCTTGGTCTCGTTCAGGTCCTGGCCGGCCCCGAAGGCGCGGTCGCCCGCGCCGGTCAGGATGATCGCACGTACGACCTCGTTCGCCTCGAGCTCGTCGAACATCTCGGCGAGGCGGGCCCGCATCGGCGCGTTCCAGGCGTTGAGCTTGCCGGGACGGTTCAGGGTCACGATCCCGACCGCGCCGCGGACCTCCAGCAAAACAGTATCCAAGGCAACCTCCATATTGATATACAATAACGATGATTGGATATTGATATTCGTTTTGGGGCCTGTCAAGCGGTTGGTCTCCCGCTGCATATTGACAGCGTGTTGCCTGCAAATAATAATTGTTATTATATAGCAATATCAACAGGACGGACGCCATGGCCGATATCGAACTCGAGCGACGTGAGGGCGTCGCCATCGTCGCGATCAATCGCCCCGCGAAGCGCAATGCCCTCAACGTTGCCGCCTGGCAGGCGCTCGGCGACAGCTTCGTCGCGCTGCGATCTGATCCGTCGATCCGCGCCATCGTCCTGACCGGTCGAGGCGGGGCGTTCTGCGCCGGCGACGAGATCGGCGCCTTTGCCGCCGTCCGCGACGACCCACCGGCGCGACAGGCCTATTGGGATTCGATCATGGCCTGCTATGCCGCCGTCTCGGCCTCGCCGGTCCCGGTCATCGCGGCCGTCAGCGGACCTTGCGTCGGCGGTGGCTGCACGCTGGCGCTGCGGGCCGATTTCCGGCTCGCCAATGCAACTGCGCGCTTCGGTGTGCCACCGGCCAAGCTTGGACTGGTCTATCCCGCCGACAGCACGCAGCTTCTCGTCGCGACCGCCGGCATCACCATGGCCAAGCGGATGCTCTATACCGGCGAGCTCGTCGATGCGCTCGCAGCCCAGGCCTGCGGTCTGGTTTCGGACGTTGTCGAAGGGGATGTCGTCGAGGCGGCCCTGCGCATGGCCGAGCCGATGATCGCCAATGCGCCGATCTCGATCCGGGCGTCCAAGCTCGCCTGCGATGCGCTGGTTCAGGGCCGCCTCGCTGAGGTCACGGCCGAGATCGCCGCCCTGTCCGCCTTGGCCGACCGCAGCGCGGATTACCGTGAGGGTTCTGGGGCCTTCGCCGAGAAGCGCAAACCCGTCTTCACGGGCCGCTGAGCCTCCAGAACCTCTTCAGGACGACGCGATGCCCGTCATCACAGTGCCCGACGATGCCAATGTCTTCGCTGCCCTGATCGATCCCGCGCGCGATCCCGACCGTGTCTTCATGGAAAACTCGGACGGCCGGGTCGCGCGCTTCGGAGAGGTGGCCGCCGTCACGGCCCGCTATGCCGATCTGCTGGCGAGCGAGGGAGTGGGGAAAGGCGATTTCGTCGCCGGCATTCTTGAGAAGTCGCCGGAAGCCATTCTGCTCTATCTGGCGGCCTGCCGGCTCGGCGCGGTCTATGTGCCCGTGCATATCGGCCTGACCGATGGCGAGATCAGCCATATCCTGGGCGACTCGCGGCCGAAACTCGTCGTCTGCGATCCCGTCCGGCGGGACGTCGTCCTCGCTGCCGGCTGCAAGGTTTTCACCCTCGATGCCGGTGGGGCCGGCACGCTCGTCGAGCGAAGCCGGACGATGCCAGGCGACAGCAGGTTCCAGAGAATGGCGCCATCCGACCCGAACGCGATGGTCTATACCTCGGGTACGACCGGGCGGCCGAAGGGCGCGTTGCTTTCGACAGGCGCCGTGATCTGGAATGCGCGCTCGCTGGCCTCCTGCTGGGGAATCACGGACGCCGACACACTGCTGCACGCCAATCCGATGGCCTATGGCCTTTTCGGCACGACGACGCCCGCGCTGGCGGGCGGGGCGTCGATGATCCTGCTGCCGAAATTCGAGGCCGAGGGCGTGCTGGCCCAGCTTCCGCGCGCGACGATCTTCGCCGGCGTGCCGACCTATTACACCCGGCTGATGGCGGACCCACGGTTCGACCGGGCGCTTTGCAGCGGGATGCGCGTGTTCGTGACGGGTTCTGCCCCGATGCGCCCCGATGCCTTCGAAGCCTTTGCCGAGCGAACCGGCCATCGCCTGCTCGACCGCTACGGCCTTACCGAAGTGCTGATCGCGACGTCGAACCGGCTCGACGATATCCGCCGCGTCGATACCTCCGGACTGCCGCTGCCGGGATCGGCGATCCGCATCGTCGACGAGCAGGGCGAGCTCGTGCCGGTGGGGACCGTCGGCATGATCGAACTGCACCAGCCCTATCCGTTCCTCGGCTACTGGCAGGATGCCGAGAAGACCGCTCGGTCCTTCAATGAGGGATGGTTCCGCACGGGCGATTTCGGTCGCGTGGGTGCCGAGGGGTCTGTCAGCGTGCTCGGGCGCGGCGCCGATCTGATCATCTCGGGCGGGCTCAACGTCTACCCCAAAGAGGTCGAGGCCGCCGTCAACGCGCTGGACGGCGTGATGGAGAGTGCGGTCATCGGGGTTCCCCATGCCGATTTCGGCGAAGCCGTGCTGGCGGTCGTGCAACTCTCGGCCGCGGCCGAGGGTTTCGATACGAGCGCTGCGATCAACGATCTCAAGCGCTCCCTGGCCGGGTACAAGATTCCCAAACGGATCGAGGTGATTTCCGAGATGCCGCGCAACACGCTCGGAAAGATCCAGAAAAACCTGCTCAAGCAGCGCTTCGAGGATCGATTTCGAGGCTGAAAGACCGGGTTTTAGCCGCAGCGCAAAGATGCTAACGCTGCGCCCCACCGACAGGAAAGCACGAAGGCGCAATGCCGGACGCAACGACGAAACGAAGCCCGGCCCTGTCGCCGAAGGACGCCGAGCCGACCAGCGGCGAGATCGACGAGCGCCTCTTCGTCGCCTCGGTCGGCAAAGCGATGAAGGTGCTGGAGACCTTCGACAAGACCACGGCGACCTTGAGCCTTTCCGACATCGCGATCCGCACCGGGCTCGGCCGCAGCGCCTCGCAGCGCTTCATCTACACGCTCGAAAGGCTTGGCTATCTCGACCGGGACGCGCAGACCAAGCGCTACATGCTTGCCAAGAAAGTCTTTCGTTTCGCCCAGAGCGTTGTTTCGTCGAACACGGCGCTGGATGCCGCTTATCCCGCGATGCGCGAACTGGCCGAGCGCACGCGCGAGACGATCTCATGGGTCGAGGTCGATCGCGCCGACATCGTCATTATCGCCACGATCGCGAGCACGCATATCTCTTCGATCAACCTGCCGGTCGGCACCCGCTTCCCGGCGCTGTCGTCCTCCTCAGGGCAGGTGCTACTAGGGCATTCCGCGCCGGCCCATATCGAGAAGGTCTGGAACGCCTCGCATGAATCGGTGCCGATGCGCACGCAGGCGAAGAACGCAGGCGACATGATGCGGATACTCGAGGCGGTGAAGGTCGCTGGTTTCGCCGTGACCGAGAAGAACATGGAGCAGGGCTCGATCTCGGTGTCGGCCGCCGTGCACGACCGTGCCGGCCGTGCCGTCGGCGCGATCAATCTCTCGACCCTGACCACGCGCTTCGAGCGTTCGGCGGCGATCGCGCAGCTCGCGCCGCTGGTGGCCTCAGCCGCAGCCCGCGCGACCGAGACGCTGATTTCCTGAGTAGCCCACCATGGGCGACGTCCAGCGCGGCCGGCCTCTGGCTCGCGATGCGAAGTTGTGCCCAGAAATCGGAAAATCCGGACCGGATGTCGGGGATATGCGCCGCTGTCGGCCGCATCCGGCGACGCCTTGACAGCTCTCGGAAATTGTCTTCAAATATTAGTTATTGATATACAATAATATAGGGGATGATCCATGGCTTCTTCTTTAACGATGCACCTGAGGATGCCGCTCCTGGCCGGTGCACTAGCCGTTTCGATGGACGCTACAGTGGCCCACGCGGAAAAGCTGACCATCGGCCTCGGCGGCTCGGTCAATTCGCTGGATCCGCATTTCTACAGCACCACGCCCAACAACCTCGCCTCCTTCCACATGTTCGATCGGCTGGTCGATCGCATGGCGGACGGCAAGCTCGCGCCGGGTCTTTCAACTTCGTGGCGCTCGACCTCGCCGACCGTCTGGGAGTTCGCGCTGCGCGAAGGCGTGACCTGGCATGACGGCAAGCCGTTCACAGCCGACGACGTCGCCTTCACCCTGAAGCGGGCGCTCGACGTCCCCAACAATCTCGGCGGTTTCGCGGGCATCATCCGGCCGATCATCGGCGTCGAGGTGGCTGGACCGCTGCTGATCCGCCTGACCACTGCGACGCCGATCCCGAACCTCCCGAGCGACCTGACGCGCCTGGCCATCGTCTCGCGCCATGCCGGGCAGGACGCGACCACGGCCGACTACAACAGCGGCAAGGCCGCGATCGGCACGGGCCCCTTCAAGTTCTCCGCCTATACGCCGGGCGAGCGCATCGAGTTCGTCCGCAACGACAGCTGGTGGGGCAAGAAGACCGACTGGACCAGCGTGACGCTGCGGCTGATCCCGAACGTCGCCGTTCGTACCGCCGCACTTCTTGCGGGCGACATCGACGTGATCGACTCGCCCTCGGCCAGCGACCTGCCGCGCCTGCAATCCTCCGACAAGGTCAAGGTTGCGGAAGTGGCGGGCATGCGCGTCAATTACGTCGTGCCGATGATCCAGCCGGCGCCGGATGCGCCTGCGATCCTCGACAAGAAGGGCGCCAGGATCGAGCCATGGCCGCTGACGAACCACAAGGTGCGCGAGGCGCTTTCACTCGCGATTAATCGCGTCGGCATTGCAGACCGCGTCGTGCTGGGAACCGCGACTCCGACGGGCCAGTGGCTGCCGGCCGGAATCCTCGGGCATGACGCCAAGACTCCGGTCCCGGCCTATGACATGCAGAAGGCCAAGAAGCTCCTGACCGAGGCCGGATTTCCGGACGGCTTCAAGCTGACGCTCTCAACAGCGAATGACCGGACGCCCTATAGCGTCGAGGTCGCCCAGGCGCTGGCCCAGATGTGGAGCCGGATCGGCGTCGAGGTCGCCATCGATGCGATGCCCTTCAGCGTCTACTCCTCGCGCGGCGCCAAGAGCCAGTTCTCGGCCTATCTCGGAAGCTGGAGCAACAACTCCATGGAAGGCACCGGCCTGCTGCGCGACCTCCTGGCGACCCGCAGCCAGCAGACCGGCTGGGGCCTCTACAACTGGGCACAGTATTCCAACCCCGCGCTCGACGCGCTGACAGCGGCAGCGATCGGCGAGGTCGATGAAGCCAAGCGCGAAAAGCTGGTTCTGGACGCGGTCAAGCTCGTCTCAAGCGACGTCGCAATCATCCCGCTCTACCACTTCAAGAACATCTGGGCGACACGCAGCACATTGCGCTACGCCCCCCGGATCGACGAGTTAACGCTGGCGACGGACGTTCATCGCACTACAAAGTAAATTGCGGGCGGCAGTGTTTGATTTGATTTCGATTTCTATCCATGTCTTTTCAGTTGGTCACTCGCCTCCGCAGCGTCTTCAAGCGATGCTGAGCTTGTGAATACTCTTACGCAGAACCTGAAATTCGCAGATTCTGTATGCGCTCAGTCGGGTTTTAGTGAGCCTCACAGGCCACATGCTGGCAGAGATTAGGAGACCTGTGCGCGGGTGGGTGTAGCTCGGGAACCATCCCCGATGACGCCTAAAGAAAGGGGCCGGTCGCCGTCGTCACCGCAGCAAAGCGGGGGGAACCCCCGAAGCAGGATTGACGGCACAAGGCGATCGCGCCCCTCCACGCAGGCGGCAAAGAGACGGGGATGGACCCGCGAGGCGACCAGACGCCATGCACACTGGAAAGCTGGGGCCGGCGTCGCCGCGTGAGCCCGTCAAGCGGCCGAATTCGCCTCATTGCGCGCGCCGTCAGTTAACGTGATAACGCCGCACCGTGCCCGACATCGATCGGACCGACCTCGATTAATGCAGCGTCCGAAAGCCGTTCACCGATCTGCTCCTGTATGCGGGGCCGGTGACATTTTGTTTCGCGTCGGGCATTCCGATAACAGCGACGCGAGCGGACAGTCAGGACGATTCACGATGGATACCGATGGTGCGACCGGCGAGACCGAAGCCCCCGTCGTCAGCGACACGCCCGAGGCGCAGCAACTAGCCGTTCTGGCCAAGGAGCTAAAACGATATCGCAAGAGCCGCGATCTTTCGCTCGAACAGCTTGCGGCGGTCTCGGGCGTCAGCAAGTCGATGATCTCGAAGATCGAGCGCAGGGAATCGATCCCCTCAACGGTGATCCTGTCGAAGCTCGCCGAGGCCTTGGGCGTGACGTTTTCCCGGCTGATGGCACCGCCGGTCGAGCGAGAGATCCTGCTGATCCCAACGGCTCGCCAACCCATGTTGCGCGACGAGGTCTCGGGCTTCACCCGCCGCTGCCTGTCGCCGGTGCTGCCTGGGCGCGGTATCGACTGGGTACTGTGCACCCTTCCGCCAGGCGGCACGACGGGGGAGTTCGTTGGCCATCGCCACGGCGTCGAGGAGTATTTTTACGTCCTCAAGGGGCGCCTAACCGCTCGCATTGGCGAGCGCGCGGTGACGCTCGAGACGGGCGACTCGCTCTATTTCGAGGCTGATTCAGGTCATGCCTTCACCAATGTCGGCGACGGCACCTGCGAGTTTTTCCTCGTAATCGACAGCGCGCGGCTGCGCTGATTGGCATCGTCAAGGCCTGTGGCGGAGCCGCAACCGCAGGTCCGTACGGGCGGGGCGTCTGCCGTGGCGGGTTCGCGTTCCGCGTCGGCGAAATGCCGGTCGACCCGGCCTCCGCGGCATTCGCGCTAGCAGCGCGCGCTCGGCACCTCAGTCCCTCGGCAACTCGTCGCCAATCCTGAGACTGGCGGAGCCAGCATGAGCGCCGTCGTCAGACCACCATATCTCGCCGAGACGAACGCGGTCGAGCCGGCGCTTTACCGACACGAAGGTGCCCGCGTGCCCGACTGTCCAAGTTGCCTGCCTGCCGCGCCACGCTCTCGTCGGGGCGAAGCCATTCGCCGCCCGCCACGAGGATGGTGCCGTGCGCTCTGCGCGCCGAATGGCGCCGTCGTCCCCCTCCAGGCGCTGGAATTCCCAAGCGACCGCTTGGCAAGCTCCTTGCTTCCTATTTAGTGGACGCTATTCCACAGGGGTGGATTAGCTGCCCTCAGGGAGAATCCAATGAAAAGGCGCCTGTTCCTCACATCCACAGCGGCCCTCACTGGAGCGACGGCCGTCGCCGCTCCAGCGCTTGCGCAATCACTTCCACAGATCCGCTGGCGCATGACGTCCAGCTTCCCAAAGAGCCTTGATATCCCCTATGGCGCCGGGGAGCAGTTCTGCAAGCACGTCTCGGATCTGACCGAAGGCCGCTTCGTCATCCAGCAATTCGCGGCCGGCGAGATCGTGCCCGCGCTTCAGGCGCTGGACGCCGCGCAAACCAACACCGTCGAGGCGGCCTATACCGGCCTGCTCTTCTATATCGGCAAAGACATGGCCTACTCCCTGACCTCCTCGGCGCCCTTCATGATGAACCCCCGCGCGCAGAACGCATGGTATTATCACGGCGGTGGATTGCAGATGACAAACGAGTTCCTGCTCAAAAGGAATGTCGTTGCCTTTCCCTGCGGCAACACCGGCATGCAATGGGGCGGGTGGTTCAAAAAAGAGATCAAGTCGGTCGACGACTTGCGCGGGCTCAAGATGCGCATCGCTGGACTTGCCGGCAGCATCGCGGCACGTCTGGGCGTCGTGCCTCAGCAGATCGCGCCCGGCGACATCTATCCGGCGCTGGAACGCGGCACGATCGACGCAGTCGAATATGTCGGCCCCTATGACGACGAGAAGCTCGGCCTGCACAAGATAACGCAGCACTATTATTCGCCGGGCTGGCAGGAAGGCGGTACGATCTTCCACACTGTCTTCAATCAGGCGAAGTTCGCCGAACTGCCGCCACTCTACAAGAAGGCGATCGAAATCGCGTCGCAGGCAGTGAACATCGACATGTTGGCCCATTACGATGCGAAGAATCCTGAGGCCCTGTTGCGTCTGATCGGGGCCGGCGTCAAAGTCTCGGTATTCCCTAGCGAGGTGCTGACGAAGATCTACGAGGAGGCGGAAACTTTCTACAAGGGCATCGTTGGCTCGAACGCGGAGTTCGCGACGATGTTCAACCACCAGCGCGAATTCATGCGCAAGAGCAACATGTACCAGCAGGTGGCCGACTTCCAGTACGACCTGATGATGTACAGGATGCGCCGCTGACGCGGGCCGGACTTATCGAGAGAGGCGTCATGACGATCGAGTTCGACCCGAAGATGGTCCGCTACATGACGTCCATCGACGAAGTTCGCGCGCTGCATCCCGCTCCGATGTCGCGCGCCACCGACAAGGTGTTAACGCGGCTCGACAAGCATTGCCGCGCCATTCTGGCGCGCGCGACCTTCTGCTTGATCGGCACGCATGGCCGGAGCGGAGCCGACGTGTCGCCCAGAGGCGACCCGCCCGGCTTTGCCGTGATTCTCGATGACGGGCACCTGCTGATCCCAGACCGGATCGGCAACAACCGGTTCGACAGCTATGCGAACATCTTCGAGAACGGCATGGTCGGTCTGCTCTTTCTGGTGCCGGGCATGGCGGAGACGCTGAGGATCAACGGGCAGGCGCGGCTCACGGACGAACCCGGCCTGCTCGCGCTTTGCGCGGTGCAGGAGCGGGTCCCCCGCCTCGCCCTCATCGTTGAGGTGCGCGAAGCCTTTCTGCACTGCGCCAAGTCGATCAACCGCAGCCGACTCTGGGATGCCGCCGCGCAGATCGACCGAGCCGAGTTGCCAAGCTATGGCGACATGCTGGTCGACCATTGCGAAGGGCTGACCGCGGCTGAGAGCGAGCGTCAGGGCGAGGAGATGGCGCGCCGCGGATATTACTAGCGCGCTGTGTGGAAAGGCACGCTCTTCACGCCACCATTGACATGAGGGCTTGCGATAAGCTTGGCGGGGCAGGCTTCGGTTCCTCCTATCGGTGTCAAACGACGCGCCGCTTGCCGGCTCGGTCTGGAGGGCGGTGCGCCCGACCACTCCTCTTTCTCTAAGAACCGGCACGGTCGCTTCCGCGACAGCGACTTGCTGCGCGAGGCGTTCGAGACGACGGTTCGACGCGGCATGGCGGAGAGCTGGCTGGTGGCGAAGGATTTGCGGCCGATGCCAGCCTGATTGCGTCCGCCCGCCATCGACGGCGAACCTGTCGTCGACGTTCAATCCAGCGTCTCAGCGCACTCAGCATGATTGCCTGAACCCATTCTCTGGCGCTCTCACGGCTCGCATCAGGGATGGCCGCCCGCAAGGGAGAAGATCTGGCACGGGATTTCGGCGCCAACAGCCAGGCCCTAGGCAAACCGATGACGCTTGTAGCTGATACAGGGCAGGCTCATGCCGTCCATCTACACCGCTTGCCGCCATGCCGAAGTCAACGCGACAACGCCGTCCTAGCCGATCTTGCCCGCTACACCCACCGCGTCGCGATCGCCCACAGCCGCCTCGTCGCCATGGACGAGCACCGCGTCACCGTCCGCTGGAAAGACAATCGGGCCCGCTCGTCCGGCAAAGCCTGGGCAAGACCATGACGCTGACGGCGCGCGAATGTGTCCACCAGGCTCGCCGTCACGGGTGTCTCGTCAAGGATGACTCGCATGGCATCGTTGCTCGATCATGGGGATATGGGCCTTGCAGAAGTCCAGGTACGCGCGGACGATCGTCGAGGGATGCCGTTGCTTGCGATAGACCAGATGGAGGGGAGATGCCGGGAAGGGATGATCCTTGAGTAGCTCGACAAGCTTTCCGGTCCGAAGACGTTCGACGGCAAGAAAGGAAGGTAGTTCGGTCACGACGTTCCCCGCTAGCGCCCTCGTCCTGAGGTGCACGTAGTCGTTGACGGTGAAAGCGGCCCCGACCTGCAAAATCTGCCCGCCGAGCGTCCAAGTGGGACGGGCATCCAGCGTCGATCCCCAGGCAGCACAAGGATAGCGTTCGAGGTCGCTGGGTTCTTGGGGCCCGCCGAGCCGGCTCACCAGCTCCGGACTTGCGACGAGAATGTGCCGGAACGACAGCATGTGCCTGGCGACGACCGTCTCGTCGGCGATCGGTCCCACCCGCAGCGCGACATCAACGCCATCGGCCAACAGGTCCACGCGGCGTTCGGTGGAGTAGACGCTCACCTGAATGCCAGGATGGGCGCGTTGAAACTCGGCGAGAAGATCCCACCAGGGTTCGAAGGACTGCGGCAGGGAAAGGCGAAGCCGACCGATCAACTTGATCTGCTCGCTGAGCAAAGCGCGCTCCGCTTCCTGCAGGGCCTCGATCCCGCTGCTGGCGTGATCGTAGAGCCGCGAGCCAGCCTGGGTCATCTTGCACCCGCGAGCCGTCCGCTCCAGGAGCTGCACCTTGAGGTCAGCCTCAAGCTCGGCGATTTTGCGACTGAGCGTCGCCAAGGGCAGGGCCAGCCGAACGGCCGCGGCGGATAGGCTGCCTGTCTGGGCGACCGCGACGAACATGTGGACCGCATTGTAATCCATGCAGCCAGTCTACCGCCCACGAGAGGCTGTTTGTCAAATCTGCGAATACTCTTCCGCCTGCGGACCTATTACCTCCTTCACAACGTCAAGTCGCGGCGGCTCGAAAACAGGTCGGCCGTCGCCTCTCAAGGAGGCAGCATGTCAGGATTGTGGATCCGTAAGGTGGGATTGGCGATGACAGTGGCGGCAAATCTTGGACTAGCATCGCCAGTTTTGGCGGACGAGTTCGCCGGGCGCGAGCAATTGCGGGCGAGCTCCGCGGAGTTCCACAAAGACGTCATCGAGATCACGAGCGGCGTGTTCGCTGCCATCGGCTACTCCGCCAGCAACGTGACGCTGGTTCAGGGCGACAAAGGCTCGATCATCGTCGACACCTCCGCGAACCCTGTTGACGCAAAGGCAATCGTCAAGGCGTTCGGAGACCGCCTCGTGCGTCCCGTCCGGGCGATCATCTACACGCATAACCACCCAGACCATTCCGGCGGCGCCAAGGTTTTCGCCGGAGCCGACAACCCGGAGATCTACAGCCATCAAACGCTGATCGAGTCCGGCGCCGAATTTGGACGAGGGCTGCGGGACGGCGGTGACGCCTTTGGAACGAAGCTTCCGGATGAGCTCTTCATCAACGCCGGCACCCAGCTCGAATATGGCCGTGTCACGCCGCATACGCGGGAAGGCTTCCTCAAGCCGACCGGCACCTTCAGTGGTGAGAGCGAGACGATCGAGGTGGCGGGCGTCCGCATGCAGCTCATCCACACGCCGGGGGAGTCCCCGGAGAACACGGCCATCTGGATCGCCGACAAGGGCGTCCTGATCCCTGGCGACGACTTCCTGAAGTCGTACCCGAACCTCTCGCCGATCCGCGGCCTCAAGCTGCGGCCTCCAGAACGCTGGATCGCCAGCCTGGACAAGATGCTTGCCTTAAACGCCAACTACATGGTGCAGGGTCACATGCATCCGATCCTCGGGGAGGACGAGGTTCGCCGGGCTCTCACCGACTACCGCGACGGCATCAAGACCGTCCTCGACCAGACCCTTGCGGGCATCAAGCAGGGGAAGACGCCCGAAGAACTTGTCCATGAGGTCAAGCTTTCGCCAGGACTCGCGAAGAGTCCGTATCTCCAGGAGTATTACGGCAGCGTCGCCTGGGCCGTTCGGGGCATCTATGCCGACTATGTCGGATGGTTTGACGGAAACGCGACCAATCTTGCTCCTCTGCCGCCTGCGGAACGCGCACGCAAGATGCTCGACATGGTCGGTGGATTGGAACGGATGCTTTCCCGTGCCAATGAGGCGCTCGAAGCCAAAGAGTTTCAATGGGCTGCCGAACTGGCTGATCACCTGCTCGTCCTAGACCACGCAAACACGGTAGCCAAAAAGATCAAGGCCCGTGCGCTTACCGAACTGGGCGAGCGCCAGGTGAACGCCAATGCCCGCAACTACTACCTGACTACGGCGCAGTTCCTGTCCGAGAATGGCCAGAAATAGGCGTTCAGATGGAGCAATTCGCTCCTCTCGCTAGCGCCTCGCAGCCAATGCAGTGCGGCCTGCGAGCCTTATTCATTTGACGGCTCCAACACCGCCATGACGAAACGGGTCGAACGTTCGCCGGCACAGGCATATGCATGCTCACAATCTGTCCGGGCATGCGCCGAGCCCCCCTGCTCGATCACGTGACTTGATCCGCTCAGTTCCAGAACGAGACTACCCTCAAGAACGGATACCAACTCCTGTGTGCCCGCGGGATGGATCTGCGCTTCGAAACGCTCTCCGGGATGCAACTCCCACATCCATTGTTCCAACATCTCCGGACCGTCCGACCCGATCAGCAGGCGAGCGGTACCGCCGAGGGGGCCCTGCCACAATATCGGTGCCTCACCCGGAGCGATGATCCTAATGGGACGCTGCCCCGCCTCCGCCACCTCGACGAGTTCCGCCACCGAGACGCCGAGCCCGGAGGCAAGTCTGCACAGCGTTCCGATGCTGGGGTTGGCTTTCCCCTGCTCGATCTGAACCAGCATGCCCTTGCTGACGCCGCACCGGGCGGCGAGTTGATCGAAGGAGAGCCGACGCGACTTTCTCAGCACGGCGATACGGGTGGCGATCGCGGCATGCACCGCACGCGTCGGATCGGGATCAGTCGAGCCATCGGTCATTATATTGACTATTTCGGTCATTAGTGCATTCTGCCGTTGGCGCCCTTCGGCGTCAACAGAGGACTATTAGACCGAAATGGCCGTCGAACCTTTGATCAGACCCGAGATCTTCGCACTCCGCCCGGATTATGCGGCCCTCAGCATCCACGCGGAGTTCGTACGGAACGGACCGAGCGACGTGTACAGCATGGGCCTCCTCCACGCCGCCTGCAGCGAGCTCGATGGAGCCCCGTGGGCGGAAGCCCATCTGAATTCGTGGCGCGACGCCTATCGATCGTTCGGAGCTAAACCGCAACGCACCCCGTGCTCGGCGGAGGCGTTGCGCAAACGGGCCGAACGGGATCGAGCGCTGCCCGCCGTGAATGCCGTCGTGGATCTCTACAATGCTCTGAGCGTCCGATATGCGGTTCCGATCGGCGGCGAGGATGCGACCCTTTACGATGGCGCGCCGACGCTCGTTCAGGCGTCCGGCGGGGAGCCGTTCGACACCGTCGCCGAGGGCGTGGCTAGGATAGAGGCCGCCGACCGCGGCGAGGTGATCTGGCGGGATGCGCAGGGGGTCACCTGCCGCCGCTGGAACTGGCGCCAAGGCACTCGGACCAGGATCACCGAAACCAGCACGGCGATGTGGTTCGTGCTCGAGCGGCTGGACCCGATGCCCATCCAGTCACTGCTCGAAGCGGGCGCCAAGTTGATCGACGGACTACGCCGATTGAACCCGGAGATGCGGGCTAAGCAGCTATTGCTCGATCAAGACTCGCCCACGGGCCAACATCAGGCTCGATGAAGGCCAAGCGTCGACGGGGGCTGTCGCGCCGGTCGAAATCGCCTTCGCCTGCAGCCCTACGCCGAGCTTCGATAGAAATTTTCACAAAACGAGGACGTACCATGCATCCTGAGACTCTCGCCGTTCACGCCGGTCAGAAGAGCGATCCCGTCACAGGCGCGATCGCTGCGCCGATCTACCTCTCGACCACTTTCGAACGATCCGCCGACGGGACGTTTCCCAGCGGATACGAATACAGCCGGGACGACAATCCCAATCGTCGCAACCTGGAAACTTGCCTCGCTGCCCTCGAGGGCGGCGCCGAGGCGATCACGTTCGCCTCGGGGATGGCCGCCATCACGGCCGTGATCGAGAGCCTTCCCGACCACCTGCCGAAGCGCTTGGTCCTCCCGGACGACATATACTTCGGTGTTCGCTCGCTTTTGAATGAGACGGATGTCGGCCATCGGTTCGAGTGGGAGGTCGTCGACATGACGGATCTCGAGGCCGTCCGGGCGGCGTGCGCGAAGCCGACGGGATTGGTTTGGATCGAGACGCCTTCGAACCCGCTCGTGAAGATCGTCGACATAGCGGCCATAGCGAAGCTCGCGCGGGAGGTCGGCGCGGTCTCCGCCGTCGACAACACGTGGGCGACGCCGTTGCTCACGAGACCGTTCGAGTTCGGCGCCGACCTGGTCGTCCATTCGCTCACCAAGTACATCGGCGGACACAGCGACGTCATGATCGGCGCCGTCGTCTCGCGCGAGTCCGGCCCGCAGAACCTCGCACTCCGGGCAATTCAAAAGCACAAGGGTTCCGTGCCTTCACCCCTCGACTGCTGGCTGGCGCTGCGGGGCATCCAATCCCTCGCGCCGCGAATGCAGGTCCATTGTAGCAATGCGATGGAGGTCGCCCGCTTCCTGTCCCAGCATCCCGCCGTGTCCGTCGTCCATTATCCCGGATTGCCGACCCATCCGGGGTTCGGCGTCGCCTCGAACCAGATGAAATCCTTCGGAGGAATGCTATCGTTCGAAGTCGCCGGGGCACGCAAGGAGGTCATGGCCGTGGCGGGCGCGCTCCGTTTGATCGCCCGGGCAACCAGCCTCGGTGGCACGCATTCCCTCATCGAGCATCGTGCTTCAGTCGAGGGTCCACAGACTAAGGCCCCAGAAGGCTTGCTGCGGATGTCTATTGGTCTCGAGCACGCGCTCGACCTGATCGCCGACCTGGATCAGGCCCTAGGTCAAACTTCCAATCGCGGGTGAACGTGCGTCGATCCAACCACGTGGTGCGCGGCAGCGGATCGATGCGTTCCACAGCGGCGAAGCGCCCGCATTTCGCGGGATTGCACGAGGCACCGACGTCTTGGGCTCCGCGGCAACGGAGCTCGGGCGTCAACCCGTCAGAGAGTTGAAATGGCCTGGCTATTCCTCATCATCGCCGGAATTCTGGAAGTCGTCTGGGCGTTGGCGATGAAGCAGTCCGACGGATTCACCCGTCCCGGCCCGACGACCGTGACCATCGTCGCCATGATCGGCAGCTTCGCGCTTTTGTCCTTGGCGATGCGCTCGCTCCCGCTGGGGACGGCCTACACCGTTTGGACAGGCATTGGAGCGGTCGGCGCCTTCATTGTCGGCGTTGCGGTTCTCGGCGAGGACCTGACGCCGATGAGGGCGGTTGCGGCGATGCTCATCGTATCGGGTATGATCACGATGAAGATGTCGTCGGTATGATCCGTCGCCCCTATGCATCTTGCTCGCCAAAATCCTCTTGAAACGGACGTCGTGCGAGCGTTTGCCACCAACACGACGCTCGTCGAAGCAGTGACGCTGGCGCATAGGAAGAACTCGGTCGACGCAGCGGGGACTTTCAGGCTCAGGAAGGACTTCTCAACTCGCGCCCTGGAGTTGATGGCCGCACTTCTGCCATTTCCCCCTGGCGAAGGTGCATCACCAGGAGACGATCCAGCATCGTCGCGAGTACCGCATCGTGATCACGGCGGGTGCCGGTTCCTTGTTCCTGGAGCAGGGAGCGGGTCATGGTGCGTGATCCTTCGACCGCGGTGCTCCGGTACAGGACCAGATCGCGAACTCGCCCGTACGTTCCCGATATCCAATGCGGCACACGGTACCTTCCTCGCGATAAGCTCGGTTGATCTCCGGAGGCCAATCATCTGGGCTGGCAAAGGGACGGATTGATGCCGCGTCTCACCACCGCCGAAAGACGGCCTCGATCGCCTCGGCCAGCTTCACGGACTCCGGCAAGGTCAGCTCCTTGCTGATCCGCGACAGCGCGTCATGATTGCCGCGGATGACGAAGACCCGGATGCCGGCCTCATGCAGCCGCCGGAGCTGTTCTGCCAGGAACCGCGCCGTCTTCATCGAGGTCTGGTCACCATCATAGAGATCGCCTGCCAGCAGCAGCGCATCGACCTGCTCGTCCAGACACAGGTCGACGATGCGCACAAAGGCCTGCCGGGTGGCGTTTCCGATCAGGTCGGCGAGGTCCGCGGCGCGCAGCGCGAGAGAACGCAGCGGTGAGCCGTCCACAGCATCACTTCCTGACGTTGGAAGCCCGCCAGGAAGCGGACGTTCGGGCTTGCGAGGAGCCTACCCCACCTGTCGCAGATTCAGGACGCTTCCAGCTCTAAACTTCTGGACCGGATTTTTTCATTCGCCCCACGCGCATGGCTCCGCGCTTCGAATGCAACTCAACTCAGGGCTGCATGCGCGCATCGCGTCCCCGCGGAAAATCTACCGCTCATGCGAAATCCACTTGTCAGCACGGCAGTCTCAATGCAATGTCCTCAGTAATGCATACGTTAATGGACGCGTAGATGATTTCTTTGGCTGGATACGAGGAGACCGAGGATAGCGCCCGTGCTCCGCGCTCGTCCGAAGCCGTCTATCTGAAGCTAAAACAGGCGATCCTCGACAACCGCTATCCTCCTGGCGCCCAGATCCTAGAGAGCCAGATAGCCTCAGAATTCGAGGCCTCCCGCACGCCCGTGCGTGAATCCTTCGTTCGCCTTCAGCAGGAGGGGTTGCTGGAGATCGTGCCGCGGCATGGGGTGCGCATTTCGGCGTTGTCGCCGGGCGACATGCGGGAAATTTACGAGATTCTCATGTCGCTCGAGCCGACGGCGGTCGAGCTGCTGGTGGCGCGCCGGCCCGACCGTGTCGAGTTGTCCGGCCTTGTCAGGGCCTGTGACGACATGGAGGAAGCGTTGGCGGGTCCGCAGCCCGATCTTGTCGCCTGGGCCATGGCCGATGAGCGCTTTCATATGAGCCTGGCCAAGCTATGCGGCAACAGGCGCCTGGCCGCGATGATCCTGACGGTCTGGGATCAGGCCCATCGCGCTCGGATGTTCACGCTGTCGCTGCGCCCCCTGCCACTGCAATCGACCGCCGAGCACCGTGCCGTCGTCGATGCGATCCTCGCCGGTGACGGCGAGCGCGCACGCGACCTCTATTTCGCCCACCGCAAACGCGGCGGCCACGAACTGACCACCATCATCGCACGCCACGGAATCCAGCGTCTATGACATCGAACTCATTTCATCTTGCGGTGATGCCTGGCGAAGGCATCGGCATCGAAGTCATGGAGGCGGCCTCCGCTGTCCTGTCGGCCGTCGAGGACCGCTTCGGCCTCTCCTTCCGGCCCGAGACGATCCCCGGCGGGGCGCATCACTACCGCGAGACCGGCGCAACCCTGCCCAAGGACGGTATCGTCCGGGCGGGCAAGGCCGATGCGATCCTGTTCGGCGCCATGGGTTGGCCCGATATCCGCTTCCCCGACGGCACCGAGATCGCGCCGCAGCTCGATCTGCGCGTGAACTTCTCGCTTTATGCCGGGGTGCGTCCAATCCGCGCCATTCCCGGCGTCCGCCCCGCCTTGTTCGACGAGCGCGCGAAGACGATCGACCTCGTCATCGTCCGGGAATCGACCGAGGGTATGTTCGTCTCGCGCGGCAGGGGCGAGATCATCGAGGATCGCGAGGCCCGCGACACGCAGGTCATCACCCGTGCGACGACGGAAAAGCTGACCGAATTCTGCTGCAACCTCGCCCGCCGGCGCCGCGAGAACCGTGGCACGCCCGGCCGCGTCACGCTCGTCGACAAGGCCAATGTCTTCCTCTCCTTCGCCTTCATGCGGAAGGTCTTTCACGAGGCCGCCGCCAGGCATCCCGACATCGATGCCCGCCACCACTATGTCGACGCGATGGCGCTCGACCTCGTGCGCCGGCCCTGGGATTTCGACGTGCTGCCGATGGAGAACCTGTTCGGCGACATCCTGTCCGATCTCGGGGCCGGGCTGATCGGCGGCATGGGCTTTGCCCCCTCCGCCGATATCGGCGACGCCAACGGCATGTTCCAGCCGAGCCACGGCACGGCGCCTGATATCGCCGGCAAGGGCATCGCCAACCCCACCGCGATGATCCTCTCAGCGGCGATGATGCTCGACTGGCTCGGCGAGACGCGCGGCAGCCAGGCGGCCGTTGATGCCGGGCGAGCCATCGAGCGCAGCATCGACCACGCCTTCGGCACGCTCGGTCTGCGCAGCCATGACATCGGCGGCTCCAACGGCACGGTCGAGATCGGCCGGACAGTCGCCGAGCTCATTCGCAACGGCGAGGCGGATCCGCAATGACCGGGACGTCTCAGTCATGACCATCGCGGTCGCCATCGCGGGCTGCGGATATTTCAGCCGCTTCCATCAGGACGCCTGGAGCCGGATGACGGATGTGCGCGTCGTCGGCATCGCTGATTGCGACCCGCGGAAGCGCGCCGCCGCCGCCGCCCTGTTCCCGCAGGCACGTGCCTTCGCCGAAGCGGAAGCGATGCTCGACGAGACGAAGCCCGACCTGATTGACATCGTCACGCCGCCGCAGACCCATCTCGACCTCGTGCGCGCCGCGGCATCCCGCGGCGTTGCGATGATCTGCCAAAAGCCGCTGGCCCCGACCTTGCCCGAAGCGCAGGAACTGGTCGCGACGGCCGAGACAGCCGGTGCGCTGCTGGCGGTGCACGAGAACTTCCGCTTCATGCCCTGGTTCGCGGAGACCGCCCGGCTGATGGCGGACGGCGCGGTCGGCACGCCCCTGAACATCAGTTTCCGCCTGCGCCCGGGCGACGGCCAGGGCCCGGACGCCTATCTGGCGCGCCAGCCCTACTTCCAGAAGATGCCGCGCTTCCTCATCCACGAGACCGGCATCCACCTCATTGATGTCTTTCGTTTCCTGATGGGCGAGATCACCGGCGTGTTTGCACGGCTGCGGCGGATCAACCAGGTCATCTCCGGCGAGGATGCGGGTTTGGTGATCTTCGACTTCGCCAGCGGCGCGGCGGGCCTGTTCGACGGCAATCGCCATGTCGACCATCCGGCGAAGGACACGCGGATGACGAATGGCGTGCTGCTGGTCGAGGGTACGCAGGGCGTGATCCGGCTCGACGGTTTTGGACGGCTCTTCGTCCGCCCGCGCGGCGGCGAGGAACGCGAGCACGCCTATGACTGGGACGATCGCGGTTATGGCGGCGACTGCGTCTACCGGCAGTCGCGCCACATCGTCGACCATCTGTCGACCGGCACGCCGCTAGTCAATTCAGGCCGCGACTACCTGCGCAATCTCGACATCGAGGAGGCGATCTACCGCTCTGCTGCGGAGGGCCGCTTCGTTTCGCTTTGAGTTCCACGAGAAGGCGGCGCCAAAGCCGCCCCGCTGGCCAGAACCACCACATCCCGGGAGGATACGATGACCAACAGACGCGATCTCTTGAAAGGCTCGGCCGCCGCCGGCCTCGCCATCACCGGTTTCCCCAACATCCTGCGGGCGCAGAGTGCCAAGGTGCTGCGCTTCAGCCATACCGATACCTCGGTCGGCGCGCGCCAGCAGGCGGCGGAAATGTTCGCCGCAGCGGTCGAGAAATACACCCAGGGCCGCTACAAGGTGCAGGTCTATCACTCCGGCCAGCTCGCCAACGACGCCAAGTCGCTCGACCAGCTCCAGATCGGCGGGCTCGACTTCGCCGTCACCGGCGTCGTCACCTTCACCCCGCATGTGAAGGATTTGTCGCTGATCGCCCTGCCCTATCTCGCCGAGAACTACGAGCAGGGCTGGAAGCTCTACGATACCTCGCCCTTCATCGCGAAGCAGGCCGCGGCACTGCCGGCCAAGGGCATGCGGCTGATCGGCAACTGGGAGGCGGGCTTCCGCTGCTTCACCACCAATTTCCCGCTCGGCAGCCCCGCCGACGCCAAGGGCAAGAAGCTCCGCATCGCGCCCGTCGAGATGATCCGCTGGATCATGGAGTCGATTGGCTTCTCGCCTGTCGTCATGCCGGTGACCGAAGTCTATCTCGGCATCCAGCAGAACACGGTCTCAGGGCAGGAAAACCCGATCGACACGATCTTCTCGCAGCGCTTCTACGAGGTCGCCAAACACGTCACGCTGTCGAACCACGTCTATTCGCCGCTCTGGCTGGCGATGGCGGAGCGCAGCTTCAAGGGCATGAGCGCCGCCGACCAGGAAGGCGTGATGAAGGCCGCCAAGGAGGCCGGCGACTGGAATCGCCGCGAGGTCCGCGCCAATGACGACAAGCTGCTGGTCGAGATGACGGCCAAAGGCGCGATCATCGCCAAGCCTGACCTCGCCGCATGGAGCAAGGCCGCCGAGGGCGCCAATGAGCGCGCCCGCAAGGAGTTCGGCGCAGCCGCCGTCGACCAGATGATCGGCGAGGCCGCCGATATCCGCAAGAGCATGGGCTGATGGCTCCGTCCGACGCCGGGGCCGCGGACGGTTCGTTCTATTTCTACCGTCCCGGCCGGCCCGAACCCGCACCCCTGCGCGTGCTCGGCGACACGATCGATGTCGTCGTGACGGTGCTCGCCATCATGCTGCTCCTGGTGATGTTCGCCAATGTCGCGGCCCGTGTGCTGCTCAACAGCGACATCGCCTGGAACACCGAGTTCGGCGAGTTCGTGCTGCTTTGGGCGACCTTCCTCGGCGGGGCCTCGGCCGCGCGGCGCGGCGCCCATATGCGCATCACCGAATTCGTCGAGGCGATGCCGCCGGTCTGGACCCGCATCGTCGAGATCGCCACGCGCCTCGGCGTCGTTGCCCTGCTCGGCTTCCTCGTCTGCTACGGCGTGACCCTCGCGCAGGGCACGATGGAGCAGGAGATGACGGTGCTGCATTGGCCGATGGGGGTGCAATACCTCGCCATGCCGGTCGGCTCGGGTCTGGCGCTGGTCTACGTGCTCTACGAGGTCAGCCTGCTGGCACGCGGCGAACCGATCCCTCAAGAAGCCTTCATGGACTAGGAACATGGTTCTCGCCGTCATCTGCGCGATCTTCTTCGCGCTCGCACTGCTCGGCATGCCGCTGGTCTGGGCGCTGCTTTTAACCACGATCTCGACAATCTGGATCTTCGGCCAGGGCTATCCGCTCGAGGCGATCTTCCTGTCCTACATCTCCAGCGTCGAGCCGTTGCATCTGGCGGCGATTCCGCTCTTCATCTTCACGGGAGAGCTGATCACCCATGGCGGCGTCGGCAAGCGACTGATCGACTTCGCCCGCTCGCTGCTCGCCTTCATGCCGGGCGGGCTCGGCGTCGTCACGGTCTCGGCCTGTACCATGTTCGGCTCGGTCTCGGGTTCGGCGGTGGCGGATTCCGCCGCGATCGGCTCGATCATGATCCCGCGCATGGCCGAGCGCGGCTATCCGCGCGCCTTTGCCGGTGCGCTGATCGCAGTCGCCGGCACCATCGGCGTGTTGATGCCGCTCTCGATCCCGCTGCTGGTCTATGGCTTCGTCGGCAATGTCTCGATCCGCGAATTGCTGGTCTCGGGCGTCTTTCCGGCCTTCACGCTCGCCTTCGCGCTGATCCTGCTCTGCGTCTGGAAAGGGCGCTCGCTCGGCTGCGATCTCGGCGCCCCCATGCCGAGCCGGCGCGAGATCTGGCGCAGTTTCGTCGCCATCCTGCCGGCGACCGGCATGCCGGTCGTGATCCTCGGCGGCATCCTCAGCGGCATCTTCACGCCGACGGAAGCCGCATCGATCGCCGTATTCTACGGCCTGATCCTGGCGCTCTTCGTCTATCGCGAGGTCAAGCCGCGCCAGGTGCCCGACATGCTGCTGCACTCTTTCCGCACCAGCGCGGTGGTCATGCTCGTCGTTGGCGCCACCGGTGCCCTGTCCTGGCTGATCACGGTCGAGCAGATCCCGGCCAATCTCGCGGCCGCGATCCTGCAAATTTCCGAGAACAAATACGTCTTCCTGCTGCTGCTCAACATCGCGCTGATCCTGGTCGGCATCTTCCTGGAGCCACTGCCCTCGCTGATGCTGACCGCACCGCTCTTCATACCCACCGCCAAGGCCTTCGGCATCGATCCGGTGCATCTCGGACTGATCATGGTGTTCAACCTGGTGATCGGGCTCTACACGCCGCCCGTCGGCGGCACGCTCTTCGTCGCGGCCAAGATCGCCCGTGTCGGCATGGTGGCGATCTCGCGCGAGCTGATCCCGATGTTCGCGATCGCGCTGATCGTGCTGTTCACCGTCACCTATGTCGAGGCGATCCCGATGGCACTGGTCTGGTTCATGCGCGGATGAGCCCGATTCCGCTCTCCGAGGTCTCGCTGCTGGGCACCGGCCTGGTCCGCCCGGAATGCGTGCTGGTAACGCAAAGCGGCGATCTCTACACCGCCGATTGGCGCGGCGGCGTCGCGCATCTGAAGCCTGACGGCACGCAGGCGCTCTATACCGGCACGACGGCCGACCTGCCCGAAGGCTTGCGGCCCAATGGCATCGCGCTGGAGCCGGACGGCTCCTTCCTGATCGCCAATCTCGGCAGCGAACTCGGCGGCGTCTGGCGGCTGACACGCGACGGCCAGGTCGCGCCCGTGTTGACCGAGATCGACGGTCGGCCTGTGCCACCCTCGAATTATGTCGTGCGCGACCGCGAAGGCCGGCTTTGGCTCACCGTCTCGACGCGAGTGAAGCCGCGCTCGCTCGACTACCGCCTGGATTCGGCATCCGGCTTCGTCGCGGTCCTCGACGAGCGCGGCGCCCGCATCGTCGCCGACGGCCTCGGCTTCACCAATGAATGCCAGATCTCGCCTGACGGGCGCTGGCTCTATGTCAACGAAACCTATGGGAGGCGGCTCAGCCGCTTCCCGATCAGCCCTGGCGCGCGATTGGGGTCAAAGCAGATCGTTCATGAATTCAGCGAGGGCCAGTTTCCCGACGGACTTGCGTTCGACAGCGAGGACATGGTCTGGATCGCCGGAGTGATCTCGAACCAGCTCCTGCGGATTGATCCGGAGCGCGGCACTGTCGAAACCATGCTCAGCGAAACAGACGCCGAGCACGTCGCGTGGGTCGAGCAGGCTTTCCTGGCCAATGAACTGGGCCGCCCTCATATGGACAACAATCCCGCTACGAAGCTGCGCAACCTGTCGAGCATCGCCTTCGGTGGCCCCGACCTTCGAACCGGCTATCTAGGATGCCTGCTGGGTGACCATATCGCCCAGGCTCGACTCCCGGTGACAGGTGCTGCGCCCGTCCATTGGCACTATTAAAACGATCTGATCTTGGCCATGCAGCCGTCGCACGGTCCAAATGGGCCATGTGTGGACGGCTCTCCGTTGGCAAGGGTTTAGTTGGACTGCGGCAGCGCTGGTCGGTGCGGCCATATGTTCGACCTGTTGGTGCGCCACATCAAGTCGCTGGCCATAATGCCTTCCGCGAGGACGGGTCCCGACCAAAAGCACGCGCTTGAAGGCGCTGTGGCGCGAGTGGGTTTTCCCGTTCTTCGGTTCGACCGGCTGGCTGCGTTACGTTCGTTTCGCCCTTCCCAAGCTCGTCGGTGAGATTCGTCCGATCCTCATGCGGTCAGCAGGGCCGGCTCGCGATAGGCTTCACCAGTGGTCATGATCGCCCAGACCATTCGGGCGGTCTTGTTGGCCAAGGCCACGGTCGCGACCTTTGTCGTTCGCCGGGCCAGCAGTTGCACCAGCCATGGCCGGCATGTTCCGTTCCGCTGCGCATAGCGCACGACGGCCAGAGCCCCGACGACCAGCAGCTGGCGCAGGTAGCGGTCACCCTGTTTGGTGATGCCGCCCAGGCGCTCCTTGCCGCCGCTCGAGTTCTGCCGTGGCACGAGGCCGATCCACGCAGCGAGGTTCCTGCCCGAGCGGAACGCCTTGGGATCCGGTATGCTGGCCACGAGCGCGCTCGCCGGGAGCGGGCCGACGCCCGGCACATCCATCAGCCTGCGCCCGGTCTCGGTCGCGCGGGCGTTGGTTCTGATCCGGCGATCTGTTTCCAGGATCTGATCGTTGATGAGAACGAGTTGAGCAGCCAACATCCCGAGAAATGTCCGCGCCTCGGCCGGAACCCGCTCGTCGCCCTCGGAGATGAACCTGATGAGAGCGCCCAGGCCCACCCTCCCGATCGGCGCGGCCAGCCCGAGCTCCGCCATGTGGCCTCGGATCGCGTTCAAGAGCTGGATGCGCCTCTGCGCGGAAACCAGAGCATGACCCTCAGGCTCTGGCATGAGGGTCATGCGAAGGCCGATTTCAGATGCGTGCCAGCGCCGCGGTGGCGGCTTGCTCGATTCCATCAGCGTCGAGTTTGTAGTGGGCGTAGAGATGCGTCGGCGGCGCGATGAGGCTGTACTCGTCGTCGATGCCATGCCGGACCAACTTGATGCCACAGCCTTCGTCGGCTAGCACCTCGGCGACGGCCGAGCCGAGGCCGCCGAGGACATTGTGCTCCTCGGCCGTCATCAGGATTTTCGAGCGTGCGGCGGCGCGCAGGACGGCGTCGCGGTCGAGCGGCTTCAGCGTATGCATATCGATGACGCCGACCGAGCGGCCCGCCGCGTTCAGGCGCTTGGCGGCCTCGATCGCGGGGTGGACTGGCAGGCCGCAAGCGATGATCGTGAGCTCCTCGCCGATGCCGTGCTCGATTGCCTTGCCGAGTATGAAGGGCATGTCCTTCGTATAGACATCCGGCTCGCGGCCGCGGCCGATGCGGAAATAGATCGGTTCCGGATGGCTGATCGTCGCCTTGAGCGCCGCGTAGAGCTGGGGGCCATCGGCAGGCGAGACGATCGCGAGGTCGGCGATCGAGCGCATCGTGCCGATATCCTCTGTGGCGTGATGGGAGGTGCCGTAGAAGCCGAGCGAGATGCCGGTGTGATGGCCGATCAGCCGCACCGGTTGCGCGCAATAGGCGCAGTCCATCCGGATCTGCTCGCAGGCGAGCAATCCCAGGAAAGACGCGAAGGTCGCCACGAAGGGGATCATTCCGGTCGTCGCGATGCCGGCCGCCGCTGTCACCATGTTCTGCTCGGAGATGCCGAACGAGATGTAACGGTCCGGATGCGCCTGGGCGAACTTGTTGAGGCCATTGGAATATTGCAGGTCGGCCGAGCCGGCGATTACCTTGTGACCGTCGCGGACAAGATCGATCAGCGCATCCGACAGGAAATTCAGCCCCGGATTGGTGCTGTTCAGCGCACGATACTGCCAGGAATTGGGAGAGAGCGGGCCGCTCATGACTTAGATTTCCTTCGCAAGAATTTCTTGGACCGCACGCTCGGCATCGGATGGATCGAGATAGCCGAGGTGCCAGCCTGGCTCGGTCTCCATATAGGAGACACCCTTGCCCTTGAGCGTGCGGGCAACGATGCAGCAGGGCTTCTCGCGACGCTCGTCGGCCCGCACCGCACGTAGCAGCGGCGCGAGCGCCGTCAGGTCGTGGCCGTCGACCTCGTGGACCTCCCAGCCGAAGCTGCGCCATTTCTCGGCAAGCGGCTCGACCGCCATGACCTCATCGACCTTGCCGTCGAGCTGATAGCCGTTGCGGTCGATGATCGCGACAAGGCGCGAGAGCCTGTTGTGGCCCGCGAACAGGGCCGCCTCCCAGACTTGGCCTTCCTGCATCTCGCCGTCGCCGAGCATCACGAAGACCTTGAAGTCGCGCCGCTCGAAGCGCCCGGCCCAGGCCATGCCGGCCCCGGCCGACAGCGCATGTCCAATCGAGCCCGACGAAAAGTCGATGCCTGGCACCTTGCGCATGTCGGGATGGTCACCGAGCGGATTGCCGAGCCGCGTGTAGCCGTCGAGGGTCTCGCGGTCGATATAACCGAACTCGGCGAGGATCGGGAAAAGCCCGACGGCGGCGTGGCCCTTGCCCATCAGGAACCTGTCCCGATCGGCCCAACCCGGCTCGTTCGGGCGAAGGCGCATCACGTCGTAATAGAGCGTCGCGAAGATTTCCGCCGCCGAGAACACCGAGGAATAGTGGCCGACCTTGGCGATCTCGATCAGCCGGATCGTCTCCAGGCGGATGAACCGCGCCTTCTCGCGCAGGCGAGCCAATTCGCCTGCCGCGAGCTCGAATGAATTCCGGAGCGTTTCCGGTGCGGGGTGAGACTGCATGACCAAGAAAACATCCCTGTTGGGGCTCGGCTGCCGCCGGATATCCCGATGGGCTCCAGCGTGCCGGCCGGTCGCCAATTGACAGGCATCATGCATCATGCATGATGCCTGTCAAGCAAAGTCGGCTGGCTGAAGCCGCGCAACGATGGGAGGACGCATGATCGACGGTCGCACGCGCGTCATTCCGCATCTGGCCTGGCCGTCCGCCCATCTGCAGACGCCTCGCCTCTTCAATGCGCGCGCCACTGAGCTCGGCGTCGACGCGGTCGTTGTTCCGTGGGAGGTCCCCTCTGATCGCCTCGCCGAGACGGTCTCGGCCTTGCGCGGCGTTTCGAATGTCGCCGGCATGATCGTCACCATCCCTCACAAGGAGGCGGCCGCGCCGCTATGCGACCGCCTGGAGGGCGCGGCCGCGATGATGCAGGTCGCCAACATCGTCCGTCGCGACCGCGACGGCACGCTCGTCGGCGCGATGTTCGACGGTCTTGGCTTCGTCGCCGGGCTGCGCAAGAACGGCTTCGCGCCGGAGGGCCGGCGCGCCCTGGTGCTCGGGGCCGGCGGCGCGGCGGCCGCGATCGCGCATGGACTCGCAGAGGCAGGCGCCGGCGAGGTCTTGATCGCCAACCGCGGTGCGGCGCGCGCAGGCGCCCTGGTCCACAAGCTGCGCGCACTCTTTCCGGGCGCGGCGATTTCGAGCGGCATTGCGGATGCGCGCGGCTTCGACCTCGTGGTCAACGCAACCTCCGTCGGCCTATCGGGCGATCCGAACACCCCGCTCGACCCGTCGTCGATCGAGCTGCGAACGCTCGTCGCCGACATCGTGATGCAGCCCGCCATGACGCCGCTGTTGCGCGCCGCCAAGGCGCGCGGCGCGCCGGTCCATCTCGGCGAGAACATGCTCGCGGCGCAGATCGACCTGTTCATCCGCTTCCTGCTTCCGGACACCGGCGTCGCGGAAGCTTCCGAGCCCGGAGACCTCCCGACATGATCATTTTCGGTTCGCCACGCCGCTACATCCAGGGAGCGGGCGCCATCGACCGGCTCGGCGCCGAGATCGCGCGCATCGGCAAATCGGCGCTGCTGCTCGCCGATGCGCATGTCGGCGGCATCGTCGGCGAGGCGGCTGCGCGCAGCTGCGAAGCCGCCGGCGTGACGCTGGCGCACGAGATGTTCGGCGGCGAGGTCACGCATGCCGAGATCGCTCGCATCGCCGCCGCTTGGGCCGGGCGCGGGATCGAGGTTCTGATCGCAGCCGGCGGCGGCAAGACGATCGATACGGGCAAAGCCGCCGCGCACAAGCTCGGCGCCCGCATCGTGACGGTCCCGACCGTCGCCTCCAACGACAGCCCGACGAGCCATATCGCGGTGATCTACGACGAAGCCCACAAGCTGGTCGGAGTCGAGAAGTTCTCGGGCAATCCCGACCTTGTGCTCGTCGACACCGCGGTCATCGCCCGAGCGCCCGCTATCCTCCTGTCCGCCGGCATTGCGGACGCGCTGGTGAAGAAGTTCGAGGTCGGCCAATGCGTCGGCCAGAACGGCAGCAACATGTTCGGCGGCAGGTCGCCACGCACGGCGCTCGCCCTGGCGGAGGCCTGCTACGGGATCCTGCGCGCCGACGCGGTGGCCGCACTCGCCGCCGTGGCGCGCGGCACGCCCGACCCGGCGCTGGAGCGCGTGGTCGAGGCGGCGGTGCTAATGAGTGGCCTCGCCTTCGAGAGTGGAGGCCTCTCGATCTCGCACGCGATGACGCGCGGGCTGTCGGCAGTGAAGGGGCCGGCGCAGGCGCTGCACGGGCTGCAGGTCGCCTACGGCCTGCTGGTGCAGTTGCAGCTCGAGGGCCGGGACGCCGCCTTCATGGCGGACATGCGCGGCTTCTACCGCCAGACCGGGCTACCATGCTGCCTCGCGGAACTCGGCTTCGCCGGCGATGCCGGCGACTTCGCGACGATCGCGGAGCTCACCAACGCCGCTCCGCACATGAAGCATTTCGAGCGGGCGCTGACGCCCGTCGAGATCGTCGCCGCCATGCAGTCGGTCGAGGAGGCGGCACGATGACCGGCATCATCCCCAGCCCGCCCCACGCCTTCTCGTTAGCGGGGCAGACGGCGCTGGTCACCGGTGCCGGCCGCGGCATCGGCTTCTCCATCGCCCGCGGCTTCGCCCGGGCCGGCGCCCGCGTGATCGTCAACGACATCCGCACTGAGGCCGCCGAAGCCGCCGCGCAGGACCTGCGTGCCACGGGCCTGGAGGCCGAGGCGATGCCGTTCGACGTGACCGATCACAAGGCCGGGGCGCGGGCGATTGACGCCATTGTGGCGCGGCACGGGCGGCTCGACATCCTCATGAACAATGCCGGCATCCTGATCCGCAAGCCGGTCGAGACCCATGACATGGACGACTGGAACAGGGTGATCGCCATCAACCTGACTGCGCTCTACGGGCTCGCACGCGAGGCGGCGCGGGTGATGAAGGCGCAGGGCGGCGGCCGCATCATCAACACGGCCTCCCTAATGGGAATCTCCTCGCGTCCCGGCGTCGTCTCTTACGTGGCGGCAAAGCATGGCGTGGTCGGCCTGACGCGGGCGCTCGCTGCGGAACTCGGCGCGTTCGGCATCACCGTGAACGCCATCGGCCCCGGCTATGTCGAGACCGAGATCAACAAGGCGACGCTCGCGGACGGCAAGTTCCACAAGCAGGTCGTAGACCGCACGCCGCTCGGCCGCTGGGCCTCGCCCGACGAGCTGGCAGCGCCGGCCGTGTTCCTGGCGTCGCCGGGCGCGGCCTTCGTCTCGGGCCACATCCTGATGGTGGACGGCGGCATGTCCGCCACACTGTTCCAGACCGAGAGCGTCGACCTCGGCCTGGCGAGCTGATCTTCAACAAGAAAACAGACCACGGGAGGGACAAATGACAGACAATACCAAGGGAAACACCCGGCGCATGCTGCTGAAAGCCGGCCTTTCTGCCGCCGGGCTCGGAGCGGCAGGGATCTCCCTGCCGGCCATCGCGCAGACCCCGACGCTGCTGCGCATGAACATGGTGGTTTCCAACCAGGACGCGCATTTCCCGCTCTGGCAGCAATTCGCCAAGCAACTCGAGGACGCCTCGAAAGGGACGCTGAAGGTGGAGGTCATGCCCTCCGAGGCGCTCGGCAAGACGACCGACATGATCCAGGCGGTCTCGCGCGGCGCGCCGATCCTGCAGGATTGTGACCCGAGCCATTTGTCGAATTATGTGCCGGATTACGCAGTCTTCATGCACCCGTTCCTCTTCAGGAAGCCGGAGGATATCGAGAAGGCCTGGAAGTCGGAACTCGGCCGCAAGCTCGAAGGCGAACTCAACAAGAAGGGGCTGAAGGTCGTCACGGCCGTCTATTTCGGCACGCGCTACCTGATCTCCGACAAGGAGGTCAGGTCACGCGCCGACACGGCCGGGATGAAGATCCGCAACGCCCCGACCAAGATGTGGAACGAGGTTTCCAGGACCCTCGGCGGCAACCCGACCAACACCGCCTGGAGCGAGGTCTATTCGGCGCTTTCGCAAGGTGTCGCGGATGCGGCGGAATCGCCACTGTCGCTGCTCTATTCGGCAAAGCTCTACGAGGCTAAGAAGCGCGTCGCGTTGACCGGACACCTCGTCGCGACGACGACCATCGTTATGTCGCAGAAGGTCTATGATGGCCTGCCGGAGGTCGCGCGACAGGCGATCGATACGGTAGGACGCGCCTATCCGGAGCAGCGTGCGACGCAGATCCTGGAGATCGAGAAGGAATTCCGCGCCAAGCTCGAGAGCAACGGCGTCAAGTTCAACGAAGTCGACAAGACGGCCTTCGTCGAGGCGGCGCGCGATGTCTCCAAGGCCTTTCCGGAGTGGACGCCCGGCCTCTACGACCAAATGCTGAAGGCCATTCAGTAGCGTTCCATCACCGCGCTCCCGCGGGCCGCGCTGGCGCGGCCCGCGGGCTCTTCGATCTCCTTCGCTATGACAGGATCGGCGCCATGTCCGTCATTCTCAGAGACTTAGAGCTCAAGATCGCCTGCGCGGGCTTCGCGCTGACGCTGGTCATGGTCACCGCGAACGTCCTGCTGCGCTATCTCTCCGGAATATCGCTGCTGTTCTCCGAGGAAATCTCCTATCTCGGCTTCGCCTACACGATCTTCCTCGGCACCGCCTATCTGTACCGCAAACGGGTGATGATCGCGGTCGACTTCGTCATCCAGATGATGCCGCCGGGCCTGCGTCGCGCCACGGTGTTTCTGACGCTGCTGCTGCTGCTCGCGGCCAACTGCTACCTCGTCTACATCAGCATCCTGCTGGTGGATGACGGCTGGATACGGCGCACGGCCTATCTGCAGATGCCCTACGCCTACATCCACGCGGCCTCGACCGTCGGCTTTGCGCTGATGGCCGTCTACTCCGCCATCTTCATCGGCCGGATCCTGTCGGGCGGCGATCTCGACTATGCCGAAGCCGCAGACCAGATCTGAAGGATCGCCGCCATGACGCTCCTGTCCTTCGCCCCGGTCATCCTGATGTTCGCACTGATGCTCCTGCGGGTGCCGGTCGGCTTCTCGCTGATCATCCCGACCGCGATCTACTACACCTTCATCAACAACACGATGCCGATCGAGATCGTGGTGCAGAGCATGATGTCGCCGACGGAATCGTTCCCCTATCTCGCGATCCCGTTCTTCACCTGCGCCGGGGTGGTGTTCAACTATTCGGGGATATCCGAGAAGCTGTACGGCCTCGCCAACCTGCTGGTCGGCCATGTCCGCGGGGGGCTCGCGCAGATCAACGTCGTGATGAGCGCGATGATGGGCGGCCTGTCGGGTTCGGCGAACGCTGATGCCGCGATGGACGCGAAGACGATCGTGCCGCAGATGATCCGGCACGGCTATTCCAAGGGCTTCGCCACGGTCGTGACGGCGGCGAGTTCGGTGATCACGCCGATCATTCCGCCCGGCATCATCCTGATCCTCTATGCGCTGATGGCCGACGTCTCGGTCGCGCGGATGTTCTTGGCCGGCTATGTGCCGGGGTTGCTCCTGATGGCGGCGCTGATGATCACCGTCTCGATCATCGCCCGCCGGCGCGGCTATGGCGCGGAACGGACCACGGCGGCGAGTTGGGCGGAAATCGGGTTGCATTGCCGGGAATCCGTCTGGGCGCTGATGCTGCCGATCTTCCTGCTGGTCGGGCTGCGCTACGGCGTGTTCACGCCGACCGAGGCCGGGGCGATCGCGGTGCTCTACGCGCTCGCCGTGGGGGTCTTCGTCTATCGCCGGCTGCGCTGGGAGCATCTGCGCCCGATCCTGGTGGAATCCGTCGAAGCGACCGCCAGCGTCATGTTCATCGTCTGCGGCGCCATGGCGTTCAGTTCCTATCTGACCTGGGAGGGGATCCCGAGCGCCGTCACCAATATGCTGGTGCACGATATCGGCAGCCCGTGGCTGATGCTGCTGGTCATCAATGTCTTTCTGCTGATCGTCGGCTTCTTCTTCGAGGGCGGTGCCGCGATGGTGCTGTTGGCGCCGATCCTCGTGCCGGCCGTGAAGGCGATGAACATCGATCTCGTCCATTTCGGCATCGTGATGTCGGTGAACCTGACAATTGCCGGCTTCACGCCGCCAGTCGGCACCATGATGTTCATCGTCCTCGCGATCACGAAGACGCGGATGGAAGAGTATGTCCGCGAGTGTTGGCCCTTCCTGCTGGCCTTAGTCGCCGTCCTCATGCTCATCACCTACGTGCCCTGGGTCGTGCTGATCGTGCCACGGCTCTTCATGTGACAAGGCCTCGTGCAATGAGTCTGTCGACGCCGCCCCATGTCGCCCGCGCCGAGCTGATGCAGTGCCGGGTGCCTCTTCCCAGGCCGGTCACGCTCGGGCGCAACGAAATCCGCTTTCGCGACTACGTCTCGCTGCGGCTCGTTTTCTCGGACGGGTCGGAGGGACACGCGACCGGTTTCGAGCGTGGCCTGCCGCTGTTCGACCTCGTCGCGCGCGTGGTTCCTTCTGCGCTCGGGCAGCAGGCGGCGATGCGTGGGGCGGTACGCAAGGCCGGACTCGGTCCGGCGCCGGCCGGGCGGCCTGCCCTGATCCGCGGCGTCAGCCTCGTGAACATCGCGATGTGGGACGCGTTCTGCCGGCAGCTCGGCCAACCGCTCTGGGCCTTGCTTGGCGGACTACGCCGGCAGGTGCCGTTGATGCCGGTGATCGGCTACGGCGCGACCCCCGAACGCATCGCCACGCAATGCGCCGAGCTCGCGGCGCAAGGCTTCCGCACGATCAAGATCATGATCGACGGCACCGACCTCGCGATCGATGCGGCGCTCATGCGGGCGGCGCGCGACGCCTTGCCAGCCGGTCACGGCTTCGGCGTCGACGCGCATTGGTCTTGGCGAACGCCTGAGGAGGCGCTGCCGACCTGCCGGATCGCGGAGGCGATGGGCGCTACCTTCGTCGAAGACCCGTTCTCCCCCACGCAGTGGCGCGCGATCGCTGCCCTTCAGAGCAAGCTCGGCGTGCCGCTCGCGGTCGGCGAGGACGTGATCGACCGGCACGGCTTCCTCGATTTGGCCGAGATCGCGCCGATCCTGAGGCCGGACGCCAGCGCGAGCGGTGGCGTGGACGGACTGATCGAAGTCGCGAGCCTGGCGGCGATGCGAGACCGCACGCTCATTCCGCACGTCTTCCCGGCCCTGCACGCGCATTTCGGCTTCGCCTTCGAGACCGTGCAGGCGATCGAGATGATTCTCCCAGAGACCGGGGCCGACCCGATCGACGCCTTCGAGCTCGACCGGCCGGCGATCGAGGGCGGCATGGCGCTCGCAGGCGACCGCCCCGGTGCCTCGACCATGCTCGACTGGGAGCGGCTCGCCGCTCTTGCGACACGCCAGGAAACCTTTCAATGAGCCTCACCGAGGACAATGCGCGCTACGACCACGTCGGCTTCATCACGCACTCGATCGAAGCCTCGGTCGCTTTCTGGCAAGGCGTGATGGGTTTCGAAGCCAGGCCGGTCGGCACCCGCAGCGAGCCCTGGATCGCCCGTTTCATGGGGGTGCCGGGCGCCGACGTCCGGCTGGTGCATCTCTACGGTCTCGGCACGCATATCGAGTTCATCGAATTCGCCTCCCCAAAAGGGGATCCGGTCAGACCTGCCGCGAACGCGCCCGGCGCCGCACATCTCTGCATCCGCGTAAAGGAGCTGGGGCCGATCCGCTCCGCGATTCTCGCCAATGGCGGCACGCTACAGGGCGAGACGACCGAGATCACCGAAGGCATCGCTAAAGGCCTCAGGGGCCTCTATATGCGGGACCCGAACGGCATCATGATCGAACTCGTCGAGGCCGGCTGAAGGACCGGAAAGTAAAGCCATGCAGGTAACTCCGGGCGCGAAGAAGAACCTCTCGGAGCAGCTCTATGCGCAGCTCCGCAGCGGGCTGATGGAGGGGCTGTTCTCGCCCGGGGAGCGACTGACCATCGCCGGCACCGCCGAAGCCTTCGGCACCTCGATCACGCCGGTGCGCGAGGCGATTTTCCGTCTCGTGAGCGAGCGGGCGCTGGAAATGCGGGCTGCCACCTCGATCTCCGTGCCCCAGCTCAGCCCGACCGACCTGCGCGAAATCCAGCGGATCCGCATCGAGCTGGAGGGGTCGGCCGTCGAGCGCGCCGCGGAGATCATCACCGATGAGGAACTGGAAGAGCTCACGGCGTTGCAGCGTGAATTCATCGCGGCTGCCGCACACGATCCTCGCCGCGCCAGCCTACTCAATAGGAACTTTCACTTCCGCCTGCTGCGGGTCGCCCGCCTGCCGATCCTCGAGGGGATCGTCGAGAACATGTGGGTCCTGATGGGACCGTTCCTGCGCCTCTTTCACGACCGCACGCCGCGCCGCCAGCTCAGCGAAGGCGAGCATCGCCATCACGAGGTGCTGGCGGCCTTGCGGCGGCGCGATCCCGCCGGCGCAAGACACGCCATGGCGGAAGACATTCGCTGGGGTGAGCACTTGATCGCGCAGCTCGAGGCCGACTCTGCTCCGAAGCGCCGAAGCGACACCTAGGAGCCTGTCCGAGTAATCGATTTCCGGGATTTTTGAGCCTGGCGGGCTGGGATCGTTGCAGCCATCTGGCTCAGGTCCTCGCCTTTGCGAGCTTGAGGAGGTTGTGTGCTGTACAGATCATGGCCCACTCGGCTCTGACCTGAACGAGGCCGCGTAGCAGGAACTGGCGAAAGCCTCTGGCCTGCTTGATCTGACCGAAGACAGGTTCGACCACCTGCTTTCTGAGGCGGTAGCGGCTGCGTCGCCCGGCCCGCTTGAGCGTTTGCGCCATGGCGCTCATCAGCGGCATCTTCGTGAGCTTGCGGCGCCCTGCGGCGTGCGCCTCGCCATGGCGGGCCCGGCCCGGCGGCAGATAGGCCTTGATCTTGCGCTCCATCAGGGCGGCAAGGTTGGTCTCGGTGGCAAAGCCCGCATCGCCCGAGGCCTCGCGCGGCTTGCGTCCAAGATGGGCGGAGACGTCGTCCACGAGCGGAACGAGTGCCCGGTAATCGGCCGAGGTGGTCACGAGCCGATGCGCCACGATGATCTGATGGGCCGCATCGACCGCGATCTGGCCGTTGTAGCCCTGGATGAATCCATCGCGCGTCGGCAGGATGCGGCTGTCGGGATCGGTGAAGTTCTTCTGCGCCCGGTCCGGCGGCCCGCCGTCCTCCCTCCGCAGGGGACGACCTTGCCAGCGCATGCCCGATGACGCGCCCGGCCCACTCTCGTCATCGGGATCGGGCGGATCGGCGGCTTCCGTTTCGAGCGCGGCCCTGGCGGCGCGGATCGCCTCGAGCCGGCTCTGTTTGTCGGCCATCCAGCCCGGCATCTCGTCCCCGCGCCGGTTCTCGCCGTGCTCACGATCCTCGGCCGTGTCGATCTCCTTCGCGCGGGCCAGCCAGTTCGCGACCTCGGCAGCGAGCGCCGGCTCGGTCGTCTTCATCCGGCCATAGCTCATCGCCTTGTGGCGCGAGGCGTTGGCCTTGAGCTTGGTCCCGTCGACCGCAACATGCCCGAACTGCACGAGGCCCGCGACCCGGCACAGGCGCAGCACCTGTACGAACAGATCCGACAGCGCCACGAGGTGGCGCTTGGCCAAGTGTCGTGGCGATAGATTAGCGCGTGAATGCTCTTGCCATGCCGATGCCCCTAGGTGCTATGGGGCTGTGCCGTAGCCGATGTCATATTTGTCCATGAGATCCCAGAACCAATCCTGCCGAACGTCGAGTTCGCGGCGCGCCTCAGCTACTTTCGGCTGGGCCCGTTCGAAGATGGCGTAGCAGAGCTCCTCGTCATCGTGACGAGCATTGTAGGCGATACCGTCTGCTGCAAGTGGAAGGTCATGGAGCCGGCGCGACCATTGCTGCGGGATGTCGTATGGCTCGCCGGCATGCGTGACCGCGGCAGTCGCGGCGAGCCGGGCCAAGCCTGGACCGGCTAGCTTGATGAACGTGAGTTCGCTCAGGACCTCGAGCTCGACATAGCCCTTCTTGGCAATGAAGCCCTCGTCGAGCATGCGCAGCTGCTTTCGAAGAAAGGTCTCTACGAACGCTCCGTCTGGCCGCGCGGCGGCGTAGAGGACGCCGAATTTGCCCTCGCAGTCATTGAGCCGGCCGGCATCGGACCGGTCGAAATAGATCGGTTCGTATGCTGCGGTGTAAAATCGATGGATGCGCGTCGCCGCCGCGACCTGAATAAGGATCGGCTTGCGAGTTTCCAGATCTCCAGGCGGCAGTGGGCTCACGCACCTTGCTCGCCGTATCGATGTGCGGCGGCAACGGCAGCCTCGATGCGACCTTCGCGGAGCACCTCAATCGGCTTGCGGCCATTGAGGTAGTCATCGGGCGTCACGATGAAGTTGAGAACGGTCCAGGCGTTCTTCGTCGGGAGCGCCTCCTGAAGTTCCTTCAGCCCGCGCACGACAGTGCCATCGCCAGTGAACTGGAACGTGGGATAGCACCGCATATTATGAGGACCTGGAACCGCGACCAGAGTGCCCTCTTTGACACGCTTCGCGATCGCCTGCTTGCTGATTTTCAGCAGGTCGATAACTTCGTCGAGCGCGTAGGCGCCCCCGGCGTGTCGCAGTGTGTCTTCGGCGATCCGTGCAAACCTTAGGATCGCGCGCGCCCGACCGTCCGGCTTGTATGCGTCCTCACTGGGCTTGGCCGATGGGGCCGCCGCGGCAGAGGAAGACGTTAATTCAGACAAGTCGGCAGCAGCGTCGATCGCATAACGTCGCATGCCGCGTCGTCGCGTTCCCTTGAGAAGAGCTGCATTGCCGTATCGAAGGTATCGCGTGACCGATCCTTTCGGGTCGGCGGCGACGACAAAGCGCTCTTTGGAAGGCACTCCCGTTAGCTTCTTGGCAATAGTGCTGGCAGTGGCCTCGACAAATTCGATAGGGCCCACTTTGATGACGGTCCCCGTATCGAACGATCCCGAAAACGTCTTCTGTGAAGCCGGTGAGTCCAGCTGGTTGGCCGCCCAGATTGCGGCCTGGATGCGGTTCCGCACTTGAAGCTTGCGCACAATGTGCTTGATATGAACCTTCACCGTAACTTCGGCGATTGCGAGGCTGCGGGCAATCTCCTTGTTGGACTGCCCTCGCTTGAGGCATTGCAGGATTCGCTTTTCGCGAACCGAGAGCCCGCTCGTTGCCGTGTGAGCCTGAAGGGTCGTTTTTTGGGTGGACTGGGCCTGAGGGATCTTCTTGTCGGCCCGATCACCGCTGAGGCCAGTGCTTCGGCTACCTACCATTCCGCTTCTCTCCTAGGATACACATGGAGGATGCGGTCAACACTGTCAACCAAGACAACCTGAATCGCCAGCGAGGGACCGGCACCCCGCACAGGGCGGAAACGGCTTGCCGGCACCGTGAGCGAATAGGGCATCGCTGCACCATCACGCTTCGTCCTCCGGCCGCGCGCCTTCCGAAAAGAGGCCTCTCGCAGGAAGCCGCGCGAGCACGACCGATCGGCGTCGAAGGTCAGCCTCTCTCTTTCCGCCAGCAGGAACAGATAGCTGCGCGCCAGCGCCCGTAGCGCCGCCCGCTCGAAGCCTTCGTGCTCTTCCAACAGATCTCCGATCAATGCCGTGATCTCGGCATCGAGCGATGTGTCATCGACGTGCTGATCGGCCGGCTGCGCTGACATGACTGCGTTCCCAATGATAAGAACATAATGAGAACATATGCCGGGATCGAGTCAACCCGTTGCGGGAATGGCCTGTGAGAGATTCAGGGGAAAGCGCGGGTATTCGTCTTGAGTCAAATCGCCTCCCGCGATTGGCTGCCGGCAGATTCGGAGATCGTGTTTATGCCCGCCCGCCGCGCCGACCAGCCTTCAGCGTTCTCTCATCTCGCTGGCCGCGAAGTGTCGATCTCTTCGGAGGAGTGGAAGCACGAGTGCGAGATTGCGGCGATCACGGCCATGCCGATCGCGAAGCGGAACGCCTTTCTCGATGGGGTGGCCGGCTCTTCCGATCGAGAGGAGCGCGGGGTCAAGGGCGTTCGTGGCGAGGCCGCCGTCGCGGCATTGCGCGCCGAGGTTGAACGCTATGCGGAGATCCTGCGGCGTCTGTCCTGATGTAAGGACGGAGTTTGGCTTTCCATTGCCGGAACCAACCGGCCCCCCACATGTTGACTGCCCGGCGTCGGCAACGGCGCCTGCCTGCTCTCCGGTTGGATGCGTGCCGCGGATGGACCGGTCGCACCCGCGGGAGAGCCGAAGGAATTCCCGGCAGCCCCGGATCCGTGAAGTTGCCTGGTGTCAGAGGTCCGTGGCAGCGAGACGGGTTTATGGTTTGGAGCGTCTATGTCCGACGTCACGTCGTTTAGCACCGGAATCTGCGGGAGCTGTTCGAAGCGCTGCGTTCGGCGGCCGGCGATGCTGTTATGGCACTGGATGCGCAAGAGGGCGGCCTAGGATCGAAGGCGTTCGCGGTGGCCAACAGCCGTGTGCTGACGCTTGCCCGTGAAATTGCGGCTGTTCAGGACGGTGAGCAAAAGTAGCGGCAGGCCCCACTGCGCGCTCATCAGCAACTGGCTTATTCGTGCCGCTGAACATTTTGCTGGTGCCGACGAGCGGGCAACGACACCCACTCGGTCAGCCGGAAGCTCAACGGCGTTAGCTTTCAACAGCAAAGGAGGTTCTGCAGATGCCGTTCGTGACGTTGTCTGATCCTGTTGAGGTAGCCCGTGCCAGTGCTGCGTTTGAGCTTGCCTGGAAGAGGGTCAAGGCGAGCAGAGGCCTTGCGGTCTGGGGCGAGACGGCCGCCAAAGAGCGGCTTGAGCTGATCGTCGAAAGCATGCTCAATTTGCTGACAACGAACACGATCTGGCCCGCCGAGCTGCCCAGCGGTTTCGAAAGGTTGTTGGAAGTCCGCCGAGCTGGCCATGAAACCGGCCGATGTCGTAAAACCGTCCGAAAAATATCGCAGGAGTCGCCCCCCAAAGAATGCCGCAGGGTAACATGCGAGAAGCCGCAAACTTGTCGGGCAGCTTAATGGACACTCCGGCCGGGCACATTGAACAGGCGCGGATTATCCGCATCGCGCGTGCCATGTGCCGTTCGCGTCGCCTGAACCCTGATAGCCCGATTGATCTTTCCATTCCCGAACGGGTCGGGCTAGAGCCATATCTCCAAGGGGTTAACTGCTTGGAGACGCCGACGTGGCTGCTCTTTGTCGATGAAGCGAAGCGCTTCCTGGCATCGAATGCCAGTGCGGCGTCGAACCTGTAATTGCGGAGTCGCCAGAGAAAATTGGAGCTTCGAGTGGCAGATAGCCCGTTTCAGATCCGCCTTACGCTCCAGCGCTTGGTTCACAGCGCCGGTTCATCCGACGAGCTGTATCAGTCGGTAAGGGCCGTCCATCCCAACGCTAAGAAGAAGGACATCATCCTCGGCGCGCTCGGCGTTATGATAGATCAGTGTGAGGCCCAAGGGTTGGCGGCGGAAAAACTGCACGCCTTTGCGTCGTCGCATTGCACGACCGCCTCCGGATGGGCATAGAGAAGTGCCGGGACCGCGGCGTCCAGGCGATCTTCCACGAGTACTAAAGGCGGGCGATGCATGGCGAGCAGCTTGGCCGAGAATGAGGGCAGCATCTCATGGCTTCAGTTGATCGCAGCGCTCTAGCCAAAAAGCCGCGCCGCGCTAAGCGACGCTCTCGTGCAGTGCGAATAGAACACCGTGCTCATCACGCCCTGCTGCATGGTTCAGAGAGCGCATTGGCGGTGTGCCGTCCAACCCGTCCGATCGGATTCGCGGATCGAATTGGATGAAATGACACAAGGGCCCGGCCGCAGAGCGCAATGCGATCGCGGCAAGGCAGCATAGGGCCCGTTAGGCTGACGCCTTGGCCTTCGTCACACGCTTCGCTCTGGTTGGCTTAACCGGCTCGGGGGCCGGGACTGGGGCCGCCGCTGGCTTGCGCCCAAGCCCAATCGATTTTGCCAATACTGACCGCGCCTCGGCATAGCTGGGAGCGACCATCGGGTAGTCGGCTGGCAAGCCCCATTTTACGCGGTACTCCTGCGGCGTCAGCCCATATTTATTCCCGATATGACGC